>NZ_DASXHW010000394.1:0-16185 GCF_036488105.1 Mycobacterium sp.
CCTTGGCGCAGATATTTCGGGTTTTTCGCCTGCCTTGAGAAGAAGGTCTTCCACTTGAGCTGGTCGGGCAGCAGCGACCCGATGATTTGGACTGGCTTGGGCGGTGCGCTGATCGCCGTGCCGACCGGGGTCCCGGTCAACACGAGGTCGCCGGCATCGAGCCGTTGAAATCGCGACAGCGCCTGAAGGGCTTGCACAGGCGGGTAGATGATGTCGCCCTCGACAAGCATGTCCTGGCGGATCTGGCCGTTCACCCGGAGCCGCAGCCGCAAGTCGCCGAAGCGCTTGAGCTCGTCGCCGTTCAGCAGTACCAGCGCGGGTCCGACCGGAGTGAACGTCGGATACGACTTCGCTTCGTAGAACTGCGTTTTGGTCAACTGGACGTCGCGCGCCGACACGTCATTGGCCACCACCAGCCCGCTGATGTAGTCCGAGAGGTTGGCCTCGGTGATCGTAGTGCCGACCGGCACATCGCGGCCGATGACCAGGCCGATCTCGACCTCGTAGTCCAGCAGCCGGACATGCTCGGGTTTGACGATGTCGTCGGATGGGCCGCTGATGGAGCCAGATGCCTTGCGGAAGAAGGCCAGCGGGTCGGTTGCCGGGTTGCGTCCGGCGTCTTTGGCATGGGAGGCGTAGTTGGCCAGTTGCGCCACCACCCGGCACGGGACGGTGATCGGGGACAGCAATTGCAGGCTGTCCACCGGCGCGGTGTCGCTGCTGTGGGCGGCGGCCTCGATGGCGGCTCGGTCGGCCAGCAGCTGGCGTGTGGTGGTGGCTGTGGTGGTGACTTGAGCGGCCCCAGTTGGGGTCTGCACAAACCAGGCATCGGCGGTGCGCAGGATCGAGACGGTCATCGGGGGTCCTTGAGTTGTCGGTGGTTGGGGTCAGGAATTGGCCACGGCGATCATGCCGCGCAGGCTGGCCAGGTCGAATTCGTTGTCGCCGCGCAGCCCGCTGATCACCGAGCGAAGCTCCCGCAGGGATTCGCGGCCGGGCGCGATGCCGAGGAAGTCTTTGGTGATCCGGGGTCCCCATTGGTAGAGCCCGGAGGTGGTGAAGGGAGCCCAACCCGGCTCGAGGCTGCCGTCGAACATGTCACCGTCGCTGAAGTGCTCGACCAAAAATCCGTCGGGATCCCGCCAGTAGTCGAAGATCTGGCTGCCCAGGATGTGCCGGCCGATTCCCCACGAGCGGTGATAACCGAGCTCGGCGAGGTAGCGGCCGCCGGTGGCCATCGCGTCGATGTCGCTGACCTGGTAGGCCGAATGGATGTAACGGTTGGCCGGGCCCAGCGTCAACCCCAGGGTGTGGTGATCCGCCGGAGTCTGGCCGCGATCGCAGCGGATGAAGCTCATGACCGGTCCACGGTCGCGCCGCCCGGGGTAGTACATGAAATCGCTGACGATCATCCCGAGGTGATCGAGGTACCAGTCAAGCGCCTCGAGGTACTTGGTCGTCTGCAACACCAGATGTCCGAGCCGCTGCACCCGCGTCGGCTCGCGTGGCGCTCGTTGGGTGGTGTTGATCCGCGCGAGGTCGTGCCCAAAGTTGTATTCATGCGGGGCCTGCGCCGGCAGGGCTTCCAGCTGGTGAATACCGGCCACCACACGGACGGTCAGACCGCTGGGATCGACCAGGTCGACCGCCACGCCGCCGAGTGACTCGGGCAGCGCGCGCATCCTGGTCCCGGTAGCGTCGGCCAGCCGCAGCACGTCGGACTGATTCTGGGCGGTGTATGCGGTTGCGACGAATCTCGATCGGGGACCTCGCTGGACGAGCACGCAGGGCGAGCCGGGATCGGTGCCGCGCAGATACAGCTCGTCGACCGTGCGTACTACCGTGCTGAAACCGAATGCCCGCGCAAACGCCTCAGCGCGAACCAGATCTGGCTTCTCGAACTCCAACCAGGCAATGTCGTGAACCTTGATGATGGGGTCACAAGATCGGCCCGGATGCTCTCCTTGGCGAGCGCCCTGGTCGCTGTGCAGGTCGGTGTGCGCGCCGGCAACACGGTCGCCCATCAATCTGTCTTTCGAAATGGCAACCGGGCCTCGAAGAACTCGATCGCTCCGCTGCGCTCAAGTGTCACGACATCGAGCCCGAACTCCCTCAGCCACTTTTCGATCTCGCCTGCGTGTGGTGTGTTTCCGAACACCCCCGTACGACGCGCCATTGCGATCAGAACATCTTTGCGGGGACCTCGACCGGTAACGCATGACGTCCCGCGCAGCGTCCCCCCTGGCTTGAGCACACGAGTGAGTTCACCCAGCGCGGCGTGCGGGTCGGGCAAGCAGTGCAGCCCGTTGTAAGTCACACAGAGATCAAAGCTTGCATCGGCGAACTGAAGTGCCGTCACGTCGGCTTCGACGAACTCGATCGCGTCTTGCATTCCCCGTCGGCCTGCCTCTGCGTGCGCTTGGCCGAGCATGTACGCAGATATGTCGGCCGCGACGTACCGCACGGCCTGGCCGGGACGCAAACCGCGAAAGGCGAAGCCGCCGCCGCACGGGATGTCGAGTATGGAGGCTCCCGCCGGGGTGTCTGCAAGTCGCTCGACGTCGGCGAACATGCGTCGCATGTCGGCACCCCACATCGCCCAGGCGCCCGCTCTTGCGACACTGTCGTGCTTGACGCCGGCCTCGTACATGGCTGCCATGAAGCGCTCAGAACGCCACCGCTCCGTTACGTCGGTCATTTCGGAGAGCTCGCCCCAGGTGCGTCCGCAGCGTCCCAGGGCATCGACGCCGAGACCCAGTGGGTCAGTTCCTGCTGATCGTTGCTGTGCAAGTGTCGCGGCGGCGTCACGAACGTCGCATACGGTCGACAGCGCACCAGCACCCGACCTTCCTGCTCCGCAACCGCTTTGACTGCGGGGCGCAGCTCCGCTGGTACCGGCTGTCCCGACATGCGTTCAGCCACTGCCATCATCACGTCGATCAAGGTTTCCTCGTCGTTGTCGATGACGGCGTTGCAATAGACCTGCAGGTAAGCGAAGGGCCAGGTCTCGTCTAGTACACAGAGACTGACTTTGCCGCTGCGGGCCACGGCTTTGGCCTTGGCACGTTCGCCCATGGTCGCCACCAACAGGTCGCCGTTGTCCTCGGGGACGTAGTAGACGATCGACATCGCCGGGCCGTCCGATTTGCGGCCGTAGCCGAATACACAGGTCCGGTGCGTCTGAACAAACAGCCGCCGCTCAGAGGGCAGCATCTCGCGATCCGTCGGCGCCTGAAACGGATCCTTCGACAGCGGCAACAGGCGCACGCTGCGGTCTTCGTCGTGATTTGTGATCTCGGGAGCAGTGCTCATGGTCTGGCCTTTCACCTTTATTATCGACTGATAATAAAGGTACACTCCGAACGATGCAACGCGATACCCCAACGCCGAACAAGGTGCGCCTGCGTCGGGCGAGGTCCGACATCCGCCAGGCGCTGCTGGAGTCGGCACTGGTCGAGTTCGGGGCCAAAGGTTTCGACGGCGCGTCGACTCGGACGATCGCATCGCGCGTACACGCCCACCAGCCGCAGATCAACTACCACTTCGAGTCGAAAGCGGCGCTGTGGATGGCCGCGGTGGATCACCTCTTCGGGCTCTTGCGGGAGGCATTCGACGGCGTCATACCTGCAAAGCTCGCCGGCGTTGAGGTGTCGGCACTGGCTGCGGCGTTCGGCGACGGGATACGTCGATTTGTGGCATTTGCCGCCGAGCATCCAGAGCTCAACCAGATCATGGTTCATGAGGGCACTGCGGCCAGCGACCGGTTGACATGGATGACCGAGACCCATGTAAAGCCGTTCTTCCACGGCATCCGGCCCACCTGGCAGATACTTCGCAAAGCTGGCATCGCCGCACCTATCGACAGCGAAATCCTCTACTACGTCCTGATCGGCGCGGCATCGCTACCGTATGTGAACGCACCTGAGGTCAGGCTCCTCACCGGCCGAGATCCCAGTAGCCCCAAGTGGATTGGTGCTCACGCTGATGGATTGGTCGCGATCCTCTTGCCAGGACTGGCCGCCAGCTCGCCGAAAGGTCCGCAGGCCTGAAGAACGAGGAGCCGGCGATCGCTCGTGACTACTAGGGGTCGCCCAGTCCGCCGACAGACTTCCACGGCGTTGCGCACCTGTTTCTGAACTTGTTTTCGGCTGCTCGTTCGCGGGTAATCGGGTTAGAGCAACCGCAGTTCGCGGAAGCTTCTAGGAGTCAAGATGAGCACCCCCGAGCATGACAAGTCGCAGGAAACCGGTAAGCAAGAGTTCAGCGAAAGCACGGATCGACCGGAAGGCAGTGTTGCCGAGGGCGCCAATCCACCGCTGACCGATCCGACAGAGACAGACGTGGACCGCAATCCGGAACTGATCCCCCCGCAGGAGACCGAACCTGCAGTGCCGCCTTACGAGGGACGCCGCGAGGGCTCCGCAGAAGCGGGAACCCCTGGCCGCGGCGACAATGAGCAGCAAACCTCGAATTAACTGCCGCGCTAAGTTGCCAACGCTTCGTCATCGGTTGTTCGCCGAGCTTCGCGACGGTCTGTGATCGTTACCGATCTGGCTGAGCGGCAAGGCGATTGGCCATTGTGGATTGTCCCGGGCCGGTCAGCTCGGTCGCGGCTTGTTTTCGGCCAGTCATGGCCATTAGAAGTGCTTCCCCGGTTCCGTGAACTTCTGGTCCGTCGCCGTGTCGCCATGCGACGTCGGTCGCCACTAGTCGTAATCCTTTGATTCGCCGCCCTGCGCCGAGCCGCGGATTTCCGGGTACGAGCGGCAGGATCCGTTCAAGCCGTTGAGCCGGCACCGTGCGCGGGTGTCCAAGTGCACGACGGATGTCCTGGTGGTGGACCGTTGCATCTACGAGTCCGATCATGCCGCCAAAGCCAGCGGTAAGTCCCCTCGGACGCAAGTGCCGACGAAGGAACTGCACCAACTCATCGGGCGACATCGGTGCGAACTCCCGCACACCCACCTCGTTGGCATGCACGACCAAGCCCTTCGCGAACCGCGCGGCCAACCCAAGTGGGCTCAACTCTTCATAGCTGACGACATGTGCGACAACATCTTTGACTTTCCACTTGTTACAGAGGGTCGGCGCTTGCCACTCCTGCGCTGTCAGAGTGTCGAGGAATGCGGCAAGATCGCTTCGCTCGTCATACGCCATGTCCATGAGGGACTTGTCGTCGGTGCTCATCACGAAGCCTCCGCCGCCAGCTCGCCGTAACGGCTCAAATACAGAGGCCATCCTGCATCGCCGTCGACTCCGTCGGCCACCGCTTGCCAGCCTGCGCCATGTCGGTCAAGGTGGCGATGCTCTAGTTCGACCCGAGTGCGGTCATCGGATTCGGCGATGAAGCGCACTTCGACTTCACTCGTCTTGGCCGGATCGGCCTCCAGTTGCCACGTCGGTCCGATGTCCCACGAAATCACGACGCGAGAAGGCGGCTCGTAGGCGAGTACACGCGACCACTCACATCGACTGCCGTCGATACCCACGTCGTAGACATGTCCACCGGCACGCGGCTCGAATACGGTCTCGGCGATGGGAACGGACAGCAGATTGTGTTCGCGCGGCTTGATGGCATCGAACTGATTGATGAACAGCGCGAATGCTCGCTCGACGCCGGTATGGACAACGATGCTCTTGCGAATCGGCTCGACTTCTGATGGATTCATCGGTCCCGTCCTTCTTCATCGGCTATCAGTTTGTATGCGTCCAAAGCCTTGCCCCAGAACACGTCTAGCTCCGTCCTCATTGCCTCGATACCTTTTGGATTCAGTTGATAGACCCGTCGTGTTCCAACGGCTCGGTCTAGGACAAGTCCCGCAATTTTGAGCACCTTGAGGTGTTGGGACACAGCTGGCCTGCTGACGGGCAGGTCGTGCGCTAGGTCGCCCACCGCCATCGGCCCACCGGCAAGACGCTTGAAAATCGCTCGCCGGGTGCCATCAGCAAGAGCTGCCCATGCCTCGGCAGCTTCGTAAGTCACCACGAACGGTAAGTATATACTTACCGAGGTGTTTAATACATAGCCCTTAGTGGGTGTTGGTCGGAACGATTGGCGGTAACTCGGCCAACCGCTCGACGCGATACAACCGATCCGCGATAGATCGAAGCGCGAGTACGCGCGCTACTGGGTCAGCGAGGACTCTCCGGTTGGGGCGGATGTACAGGCCGATGTCCGCGCCGCCGCGGCGGCTTCTTGCCGCGATGGAGCGCTCGGCTTACCGATGGCAAGGCCAATACGTTATGCGTCCGTGTTCGGCCACCCCAGATCAGTTGGGCCGCTGGGTGACCGGATGTCCACCCTGCTCATGGCATGTCGTTGAGGAGACGATTGCTAATTGGCCGAAGTTGGCCAGGGCCGTGGTCGGTGAAACCGCTGTGAGTCTGTGCGGCGTCGCCGAAGAAGTAGTCAGGTCGATGTGGACGAGGCCATATTTTGTCGCAGCAGTCCCAGCCGCCGTTTGTATTCGTCGTCGTCGATGTCCCCGCGCGCGTAGCGTTCGGCGAGCACTTGCTCGGCGTTGCTCGCCCCCTGGGCGCGGGTCGTGCCGGTGGTCCGCTGCGACAACGACAGTAGATATCGCGCGAGCAGCACCACGGCGGTAATTACCAGCGCCCAGAACACCACCGTTGTTAGGGTCGTGAGGATCCAACTGCCCCATCCCCAGTGACCGTCGTCCATCATCATCATCATCGAGACCACCTTTCCAAATTGACTATGCTCCAACGCCTTCGACGGTGAGGACGCCGCGAGTAGTCCTATTCCGTTTGTGTTGGCATTTGCATGCATGCCCGGACCCCACACATGAGAACGCCAGATGCAGTCGGCCACGGCGATCAGTGGCCCGGCGACCATGATGGCAATGACGATCGCTAGTGCAGCGCGAGTCTTGACTTTCACCGACTCCTGTGGCGGCGTCGCGAGCCGTTCGGCTCGCGCCAGCACAGCCAAATCGGCCGCCGCCAACGCTTCAGCAGGGACCGCCGTGCACAGCGCGATCAGGCCCGATAGCAATGCTCGGCGGCTATGCCGGCGCGCCGCAACGTCATCGGCGCACATCTCCAATAATCGTGGAACCTGTTGCGCCCCTTCAGTGATTAGGCTCAGACGAGGAAACACCGCGGCCAGAGCGCGCAGCGCCCTGACGATCGCCGCGTGGTGCCCGGCCAGGTGGGCACGTTCGTGAGCGAGCACCGCGGCCAGTTGGCGATCATCAAGCGCATCTCGGGCCGCGCTGGTCACGACAATGGCCGGCGGTCGCCCCGCGACACAGTAGGCGGCAGCTTTGCTGGCCTCGACCACCACCACGTCAGCCTCGCTCGTGCGATGACCGACCAACCGCACAGCCCGAGCGTGCTCGTGCGCACGCGCACGCATTCCCAGCACGGCGGTGGCCAGCCGCACGCCGGTGATTGCGGCCGCCACCGCGGCCCCCGCAGCGACCACGACCAGCGTGATCTGCGGCGCGATCCCGGCGTCTCCGCTGATCGTGCGCTGCAGGCGGGCCAGGCAGGATGCGGCGATCGTGCGGGGATGAGCCCAGTGGCTTATCACTTCGACGGTGATCAGCCCCGCGGTCGCCAGCCAGGAACCCACCACAGTGCCGATCGCGCTCAACCATGTCGCCACCCCAAGGCGGGGAGCGTTTCCGCTGTAGGTCAGTGCCCGCAGGAGCGGAGGGGCGGCGACCAGCATCGCGATGCTGTAGAGGAGAAGTCCAATTACAACGCTGATCACGACTTCGTTCCCTTGGGCAGCCGCCGCAGGACAGAGCGCAGGCGCTCGGATTCGTCGGCGCCGATTTGTTCGACGAAATGCTGCAGTACTAATTCAGGGCTGCCGCCGCCATCGAGGGCCTCGCGCATCAACCGCGCGCTGTGTTGCTCACGCGACAGGGTGGGCCAATACCGATACGCCTTGCCGTCGCGTTCCCGCGCTAGCCAGCCCTTGGTGTGCAGGTTGTCCATAGTGGACATCACGGTGGTGTAGGCGATGCTGCGCTCGGTGGCGAGTTCATCGAAGAGCTCACGCACGGTGGTGGGTATTGCGGAGTCGCGGCTCCACATGCGGTCCATGATGACCGCCTCGAGTTCGCCGAATCCTCGGATCCGCACTACTGATCTCCTGGTTACCCCAAAGCCGCTTGGCTTGGTCGTCGAGGGTTGATACTGCGACAGATCGGACACGCGCTCTTCCTAGCATCTACGTACCAAGATAGTAGACCACGACGGCAGGACGTGCGAGCCAACGGTGGGCGCTCAGCGCCGAGCCGATCCGCCGTCCGTAGCCGCCTCGAAGCTCTGGTTGCCGGTGCTCGCAACTCGCGTCTAGGATCTACGTAGCTAAATAGTAGAACAAGGGAGGTGTCTCCCCGCGATGTCATCTGGTTAGAAAGGCGCCTCTTCACCCCCGACCGAGAGGAATCGACGATGGGATTTTTTGGCGAGTTGGGTAGCGATTTTCGCGAGCGCAAGCGTCTGATCGCTGCGGTCTTCGCTTCCGCCTGTATCGCGGTAGCGACCTTCTTGGCCGGAACTTGGGCCGGGTCCTCGGGGATGTTCACGCTGCACCCGGTGACAGCCTCGGCCCCCCACCCTGACAATCCACCACCACCTGCGGCGCCGAAGCCCGGCGACATGTGTTGCGGCATGAAAATGCCCGACAAGATGATGCCCGATATGCCTAAGCCCAGCGGCATGCCGATGCCTGGCGGGATGATGCCCAGCGAGACGCCGATGCCTGGCGGGATGATGCCTGGCGGAATGATGCCCGGTCGCATGCCGATGCCTAGCAATTCGGGCTAGCCAGAAGGCAATCGAGAACTCGCGATGCTTGATACGGTCGGTGGGCTGCCGGCCCATCCCCTCTTCGCGCACGCGGTCGCGATCTTTCTGCCGTTGCCGCGTTGCTCGCAGTGCTCGTGGTCGTTTGGCCCACAGCGCGCCGCCGCGTCGGTGGCGCCTCGTTGTTCGTGGCTGCGGGCACCCTGATGACGATCCCGCTGACCACGTCGGCCGGTGGCTGGCTTCAACAGCGGGTGATGGGCAGCGAAACCCTTAGTCGTCACGCCGAATTGGGTGGGCAGCTGGTCCTGTGGTCTGCGCTGTTAACGATCGCCATGGTGTTTTGGTGGGCGCTACACACGCCGCTCTTCGCTGACGAGATTGCGACGCTGCCGCCAGTAGCCCGACGCAGCGCAATCACCCTTGCCGGAGGAGCGACGCTCCTGTTCGCGGCGATAGCCACGTGGTCCGTGGTGCAGGTTGGTCACACCGGCGCAGAAGCCGTGTGGGGCGGCATGCTCTGCTGCAAGTGACCCCATACCGCACATCCTGAGGCGCAATCCCTGTGTAGGCCTCCGTTGGCGAAGCACATCAATCCGATCTACTATCTATGTACGTAGATCGTAGGTCTTTTCGGGTGCTGCCGACGCAATGAGCGGCTACTGCCGGCGGATGGAGGGTGCTGATGGCAACTAGGAACGGCTACGATGCCGCCGCAAAGTCAAAGCGTGACGGACGCAAAGTCGTTGCGCACGTCCGATCGAGCGCCCGCAGCGGGACGGGGTGGTGGATTGCCGCCGGCGGCATCGTTGCGCTGGTGGTGTTACTCACCATCACGAGATCGATTGGCGGGCCGCGTACATCGCAGACGAAAGGCCCCGACATCAACGACCCCGCGGCGACCATCGCGGTCGGCGGCTACACCACCCCGCCGTGGCCGGCGCCTGCCGACGCTACGGCTGCGGTGAACGCGGCTGGGCTGCCGATGCTGGGGCACGAAGGCAACGTCGAACATATCCACGCCCACCTCGACGTGCTGGTCGACGGTCAGACAGTGCCGGTGCCGGCCGACGTCGGTATCGACGTGCACCGTCGCACCATCAGCCCGTTGCACACCCACGACGCCAGCGGCGTGCTCCACATAGAGTCGCCGGTGAAACGGCAGTTCAGCCTAGGTGAGTTTTTTTCCGAGTGGCAGGTGAGTCTGTCTGAAGACAACCTCGGCGGATTGCGAACTGGCGGCGGCAATGTCGTCCGTGTCTTCGTTAACGGCGCTCAACGGACCGGAAATCCAGGGGCGATCATGCTCGGAGCACACGATGAAATCGCCGTCGTCTACGACAGACCGCAGCCTAGCGAGACGATTCCCCGAAGTTACGACTTCGGCGGTGGGTTGTGATTTAAGGCCATCTGATTCCGAAACAGGCTGTGGGCGGAAAGATTTAAGTGATCGCTTCAAGGAGGTCCGGGTAATGACGATGCACAATATGCCGCCGGTATGGCACACGGGGTGGATTCCCCCGACCGCGCTCACGGCGGCTTTGGTGGCCCTGATCATCGCCGCTGTCGTAGGTGCGGCGCGATATTTGAGGGAGCCGCCACCCGAGAGTGGCGCCAACACAACGGTTCGATCAACCGTGGACGCGGAGAAACTGTTCCTACAACGCCACGCTCGCGGCGAAGTTGACGACGCTGAATACCAGCAGCGCTTCGAGGTGCTGCGCGCGACGACTGAGCGCCATGCGTCCTGAACATCAAATGACCAGACGGGCTGCGGTCGCCGTGCTCGCCTTGGGTGCGGTCGCGGGTCTGGGGTATGCGATGCGCGGGGCCTTCGGATCGCCCGGGCCCTTGATTCGGCTCATCGACGACGGCAACGAAATGATGGGCGTCTCCCCGACAGACATGTCCCGCTACATGGAAATGTTCAACCGCCACAACGAGATTACCCGCACCGTCGAGGAGATCCCCGGGGGCATTCGCACCACGACCCAATCCGCTTCACCAGACCTTGCTGCGCAACTCAAGGCGCATGTGTCGAGCATGTATTCCCATGTCGAACAAGGCGCCGAAGTCATGTGCATGAGCGACAGCCTGCCCACCCTTTTCCGCCGCTCCGACGGATACCGCCGTCAACTCACGATCACACGCACCGGCGTGATCGCTGAGGAGACCGCCGACGATCCGGATCTCGTCCAAGCCATCCGTGCGCACGCTCAGGAAGTGAGCGGCTTTGTGCGCGAGGGCATGCCGGCGATGATGAGGGGAATGACGGGACCGGGCGGCATGATGGGGCCGGGGAGAATGATGGGACCAGGCGGCATGATGGGACCGCCCTGAGTCACGTTGCGCGACCGAATCGGCGTAGCCGCAACGAATTAGCCACCACACTGACCGAGGACAGCCCCATTGCCGCGCCCGCGACGACCGGATTAAGCACGCCCGATGCCGCTAGCGGGATCGCGGCGACGTTGTAGCCGAACGCCCAGCCGAGGTTCTGGTAGATCGTCCGCAAGGTCCGCCGGGATAAGTGGATCGCACGCACAACACCGTCCAGCTGGCCAGACATCAGCGTGATATCGGAGGCCTCAATGGCTACGTCGGCGCCGGTGCCCAGTGCGATTCCAAGGTCGGCCTGAGTCAGGGCGGGTGCGTCATTGATGCCGTCGCCGACCATTGCGACCACCTGTCCGTTGCTTTGGATGCGCCGAATTTCGGACTGCTTGTCGCCAGGTAGTACTTCGCCGAGCACCGTGTCGATGCCGGCCCGTGAGGCGATGGCACGTGCGGCGGGCGTGGTGTCACCAGTGATCATTCCCACTTCCAAACCCATTCGGCGCAATTCGGCGACAACTTCAGCGGCACCGTCTTTGATGTTGTCGCCCACCGCGAGGAGACCACGCACAACACCGTCCCATCCGCAGAACACCACCGTGTTTCCATCGGCCTCCAATCCGTCTGCGGCCCGCACAAGTTCGGCGGGCAACGTCAGACCGACGTCGTCCGCCAACATCCGCCGGCCTACCCACACCGTGATGCCATCCACGTCGGCGCGCACCCCGTGTCCGGTCAGCGCCTCGAAGCCGGTCACCGCAGGTAGCCGCCCGAAGGCGTCACGGGCGGCCGTCGCGATCGCTCGACCGATCGGGTGCTGGCTATCGGCCTCTACCGCACCCGCATTCGTGAGGAGCTCGTCGCGTGTCGTTCCGGCGACGGGCACGATCTCGTGCAGAGTCATGCGGCCGTCGGTGAGCGTCCCAGTCTTGTCGAATATCACCCTTGTGATGGTGCGTGTGCGCTCCAGCGCCTCAACCCCTTTGACCAAGATCCCTAGTTTGGCACCGCGCCCCGTACCGACCATGATCGCCATCGGAGTAGCCAGGCCCAACGCGCACGGACAGGCGACGACAACCACGGCGACCGCTGCCATCAGTCCACGAAATGGGTTCGCAGCGATTAACCACCAGCCGAGAAATGTCGCGGCGGCAATGCCGATCACGGTGGGCACGAACGCAGCAGATACCCGGTCAGCCAGCCGTTGTGCGCCACCCTTGCCGGCCTGCGCGGCGGCCACCTGACCGGCGATCTGGGCCAAGGCGGTTCGCTTTCCCACCGCGGTGGCACGCACCGTCAGTACGCCGGCGATGTTCATGCTGGCACCCAGCACCGTGTCGCCGACGGTCTTATCGACCGGCACCGATTCCCCGGTCAGCATCGATTCATCCACCGCACTGGCCCCGCCGATGACTTCACTGTCGGTGGGGACCTTCTCGCCGGGTCGGATCCGCAACACATCTCCGACAATGACGTGATCGACGGGGATGAGTACGTCTATGCCGCCCCGAACCACCCGGGCCTGCTTGGCGCCAAGTTCGAGCAGCGACCGTAAAGCGTTGCCGGCGCCAAGTTTTGCGCGCGCCTCGAAATAGCGGCCTAAGCCGATGAACGCGATGATCAGCGCCGCGGACTCGAAATACAGAGGCCCGCCTACAAAGAGCTCCACCGTAGAGAAGAGGTAGGCGGTCACGGTGCCCAGCGTGATCAGCGTGTCCATGTTCGCAGCCGCATGGCGTGCTCGGATGGCGGCCCCGCGCAAAAACGGCCAGCCGCCGTAAAGCAGAATCGTTGTCGTCAAGCCGAACTCGGTCCAGTGCGCCCACGGCTGATCGCCCCACGAACGTGAGAACATCGCCAGCCACGCCACCACCATGGCCAGCGGCCACACCAGCAGCATCCGCCGCCACCACGAGCGCGCGGCGACACGCTCGGCTTCATCGGCGGCGCGCCCGTGTGCTACTGGTGAAACAGTCGGCGCCAGCTGATAACCGCCCCGGGCCACCGCCTCCTGCCATGGCGTCTGATCGACCGTGTCATCGACCGGGATCACCCATGCGGTCATCGTGGCGAAGTTCACCTCCGCATCTGCCACCCCGGGCTGGCGCGCCAAGATCTGTTGCACCCGAACTGCGCACGAATTACATGTCATGCCCGCGATTACGAACTCCACCGAGTGCTGCCGGCGGATTCCTTCAGCCCGTGTCATCCCGAACCGCTTCGACCCGGTAGCCCTGCCGCTCAATCGCAGCCGCGAGATCATCGGCTGAACTCGTAATGCCCTCAAAGTCCACGCTTACGGTGCCCGCGTCCACATCGACGGTGGCAACCCGCACACCGGGCAACGCGCGCAGCGAGCCCTCGACCGCGCTCTTGCAGTTTTCGCAGGAGATGTCGGGTACTGAAAACACATGAGTCGTCACGACGGTTGCCTCCTTGGTCGGTACCTCCGGATCGACTCGCATGGCTTCGGTGACGCGGGCTATCCGATCGCGTTGGATGACGACAACAACACGGTAAGGGTTGCCTCTGGGGCAAGGTCAACTGCTGGGCGACGCCCGCGCCGGGTGGACGATTCGGTGATCATTCGTCGGGTCCTTCGCTTCGCCAGATCATCCGAACACCAGTAGCCCGCAGAAACATTCTGTGGCACAACGTCTTACAGGATGGCGGTCGCACATCGCCGCGCGGGTAGCGAATCAGATGTACCGCAAGCTCCGAGTTCGAATCGCGACTGGCGCGCATCTCCCCAATGCCGCTGGGCGAGCATGTGGTTGGTGCCCGCCGCCGTATCTTGACCTTGCCCTTAGGGCAACCCCTACGTTGGACTCACCGTCGGCGACGCCGCCGTAAGGGTGGGTCCTGCCCGGCTCGAAAGGAACGAAATGCATTCCATAACGAAGCGAACGGCGGTCTTGTCCGCGGCAACTGCGGCCGTCGCGCTGATTGGCGCCGGATGTAGCCATGCCACCAAGGCCGGCCAAACTGCGAGTCCCCCGACAACCTCGGCAATAGCTACGGGGACGTCCGCGACCGCTCCGACTTCAACACAGATCGCGGGCGCTAATGGCACCCTCTACACCGTGGAGGGGCCGATCCTCGCCAAGTACCTGTCCCTTGACGCCGCCAAACGGAAGGCGCTGGGGGCACCGACGGGGAATGAGGATAAACACCCCGACGGCGGCGGCTTCCAAGAGTTTGACGGCGGCGCCATCTGCGTTCACGGCACTAGTGCCTTTGTCATCTTGGGCAAGATCCGTGACAAATGGAACGCACTGGGCGGGATGGATGGCAAGCTCGGTTTCCCGACGGGGGACGAGGACACACATCCCGACGGCGGCGGCTTCCAAGAGTTTGACGGCGGCGCCATCTGCGACCATGGGGCCGGTACTTATGTCGTCTGGGGCAAGATCCGTGACAAATGGAACGAGCTGGGCGGGATGGATGGCAGGCTCGGTTTGCCGACCAGCGACGAGTCAGACACCCCCGACGGCGCCAAGACAGCAACATTCGAGCACGGCACGATCACGTGGAAGCCGGGCGACACCCAGGCCACCGTCGTCTACAACTGATCACTCCAAGGAAGGAGACGTGGGGGAGCCCGACCTGATGCGCGGGCACCCCGAGTGACCAATGGGTGAATCAACTGAACCCGAAGTCGATTCGGAACCGGAAGCCACAAAGCCGAATAGGCTGCGCCGCGGCCTGACGTGGGTTGGGATCGTCGGCGGGACTGTCTTCATCCTGGGAGCCATCTTCGTCGGGGGCGCAGCGACGAGCTGGCACAATCATGATCAACAGCAAGCGATTTCGACGCCCCAGAAGGGTGATCCGCCCCCTGCGGGGCCGGCCAGCGGTGACAAGTGCTGCTGCGAGAAGATGGCCCAAAAGTAGGCGGTTCACGGCGACAAACCGCTGCGCGTCAATGTTGCGCTACGGACCATGCGGACATCCATGCGCAACTGAGGTCTGCGGGTAATCGTAGGTATGGCTACGCTTGAAACCTTGCCGCTGGGGAAGGGTCGTCAATGGCATCTACTGTCTGTGAGCTGGATACAAACCTGGCGATGCACACCGTCGGTGCTGCCGCGAAAGCTGTCGGCGTCTCGGCCAAAGCGGTCCGCATCTGGGAAGCGAAGGGGCTGCTGCCGCCGGCCGCCCGGACCGAAGCTGGCTACCGGCTATTCAGCGACGACGACATTGCGATTCTGCGGTTCATTCTCCGTGCCAGAACTCTTGGACTCACATTGCCGGAGATCAAAGACGTACTCGACCTGCATCGTCAGGGCACCGCGCCCTGTGACCAGGTCACCGTCCTGTTCGACCAGCACATCCGCGACATCGATCGCGCCATCGCCGATCTGCAAGCGTTGCGCGCCAGCCTGGCCGCGGCGCTCAAGGCCGCGCGCAACGACCGACGGCGCGGCCGGACCGCCACGGTATGCCGCATCATTGAAAGCACTGACGACACCGCGGGCCAAGCGATTGCGCGCGACTCCTAGGTCAACCTAGCGGCAGCAGTTCGGGTCTAGCACCGTGCATAGTGCCGCTAGGGATTCGCGGCGCGGACGGTGGTAGACGTTCATGCCGCGTCGTTCGGACTCGACCAGCCCGGCCCGCCGCAGCTGTGTGAGGTGATGGCTCACGGTGGATTCGCCGAGGCCAACCGCAGCGGCTAGGTCGCAGTTGCACACTTCGCCCTCATCGGCGCTAAACAGCAGCGAAACGAGTTTGACTCGTATCGGGTCGGCTAATGCCTTGAGCCGCAATGCAATCTCAAGCGCCGCGTTGTCATTGATAGGGCCCGCGGCCATCGGCGAGCAACGCACCGGGTTGGAGACATCCAACACGGGCAACGTCTTCGGCATACGACCATCCTGCCACAAAGTTTGACATATATCGAAGAGGTGGCATTATCGAGGGAGCCAATAGTTCGACATAAGCCACATAGGTCGGAGTTCCCATGTCCCGCGTTCAACTCGCCCTCAATGTCGACGACCTCGACGAGGCCATCGCGTTCTACTCCAAGCTGTTCAACACCGCGCCTGCCAAGGTCAAACCGGGCTA
>NZ_DASXHW010000052.1:0-18202 GCF_036488105.1 Mycobacterium sp.
GGCCGCCGCATTCCTGTTCCCCTACATCCTGATCATGGTGATGATCGCCGCCTACCTCTGCTACATCCCGTTCTCGGTGCGCAGCCATCACTGGCTGGCGGCACATCCCGAAGCGTGGGGCGAGAAACCCAAGCAGCGGCGCGCCACCCGGCGCGCGATCCGCCGGGCGCAGCCCAACCGCCGATCGATGGCGCGACTGGGACTGCGCAGGCCCACCGGCCGGACATGACGTCACCCGCCCGGCTCACCCTGACGGCTCGGCTGAACACCTCGGCCGTCGACTCTCGCCGCGGTGTGATCCGACTGCATCCTAATGCCATTGCCGCCCTTGGCATTCGGGAATGGGTCGCGGTGTCGCTGACCGAGGCGCGTACGACGACGGCGGTAGCGGGCGTGGCCGGCCCACAAACCCCGATCGGCACCGTGCTGCTCGACGACGTGACGCTGTCCAACGCGGGACTGAGCGAGGACACCGCGGTCATCGTCGCCGCGGCCACCGTGTACGGCGCCCGGTCGGTGACCCTGAGCGGCTCGACGTTGGCCAGCCAGTCGGTCCCGCCGACAACGCTACGACAAGCCCTGCTGGGCAAGGTGTTAACCGTCGGGGACGCGGTGTCCCTGCTGCCACGCGACCTGGGTCCAGGCACCTCCACGTCGGCGGCGACCCGTGCGCTGGCCTCGGCGGTGGGTATCAGTTGGACGTCGGAGCTGTTGACGGTCACCGGGGTCGACCCGACGGGGCCGGTGAGCGTGCAACCGAACTCGTTGGTGACGTGGGGAAACGGCGTTGCGGTCGACCGCGCGCCGCAGGCCGATCAGATCGAAGCCAAGGAGCTAGAGCTCACGGTAACCGACCTCAAGGGCGTCAGCGTACAGGCGGCCAAGCTGACCGAGTGGCTCAAGCTGGCACTCGACGAACCCCACCTGTTGCAAACCCTGGGCGCTACAACCAATTTGGGTGTGCTGGTGTCGGGTCCGGCCGGCGTCGGCAAGACCGCGCTGGTGCGCGCGGTGTGCGCAGGCCGACGGCTGGTTGAACTCGACAGCCCGGAAGTCGGTGCGCTGGCGGCCGAGGACCGTTTTCAGCGGGTGGCCGCGTCGGTCGCGAAGGTGCGCGACGGCGGCGGAGTGCTGCTGATCGCCGACGTCGACGCGCTGCTGCCGATCACCGCCGAGCCGGTTGCGACGCTGATCCTGGCCGAGTTGCGCAGAGCGGTCGCCGCCGCCAAGGTCGCGGTGATTGTCACATCGGCGGTGCCGGAGAACCTCGACCCGCGGCTGCGCGCCCCGGACCTGTGCGACCGCGAACTCGTCCTCAGCCTGCCCGACGCCCCGACCCGCATCGCGCTGCTGCAGAGCCTGCTGCATCAGGTGCCCACCGACGATCTTCAGCTGAGCGAGATCGCGGAGCGTACACCGGGTTTCGTGGTCGCCGACCTGGCCGCGCTGGTACGCGAGGCGGCGCTGCGCGCCGCCGCACGGGCCAGCTCCGACGGCAACTCACCGAAGCTGACTCAAGACGACTTGCTTGGCGCGCTCACGGTGATCCGGCCGTTGTCGCGGTCGGCAACCACGGAGGTGTCGGTCGGATCGATCACCCTCGACGATGTCGGCGACATGACCGCCACCAAGCAGGCGCTCACCGAAGCGGTGCTGTGGCCGCTGCAGCATCCCGACACGTTCGCCCGGCTCGGGGTCCAGCCGCCGCGCGGTGTGCTGCTCTACGGCCCGCCGGGCTGCGGCAAAACCTTCGTGGTCCGCGCATTGGCCAGCACCGGGCGGCTTTCGGTACACGCCGTCAAAGGGTCTGAGCTGATGGACAAGTGGGTCGGCTCCTCGGAGAAGGCGGTGCGCGAATTATTCAGCCGGGCAAGGGACTCTGCGCCGTCGCTGGTGTTCCTCGACGAGATCGACGCGTTGACGCCGCGGCGCGGGCAGAGCTTCGACTCCGGCGTCACCGACCGGGTGGTGGCGGCGCTGCTCACCGAGCTCGACGGCATCGAACCGCTGCGTGATGTCGTGGTGGTCGGCGCCACCAACCGGCCGGAACTGATCGACCCGGGACTGCTGCGCCCCGGCCGGCTGGAGAAGCTGGTGTTCGTCGAACCACCGGACGCACAAGCGCGAGCGGACATCCTGCGCACCGCGGCCAAGTCGATTCCGCTGCGCGACGTGGACCTGAACGCGTTGGCGGCCGACTTGGACGGGTACAGCGCCGCGGACTGCGTGGCGCTGTTGCGCGAGGCCGCACTAACCGCCATGCGGCGCTCGGTCGACGCCGCGGAGATCACCGCCGCCGACGTGGCGGCCGCCCGCGAAAACGTCCATCCTTCATTGGATCCCGCTCAGCTCGCCGCGCTGCGTGCCTTCGCCACCCAGCGCTGAGCGTTAGACAGAGCGATAGTAGTAAAAGCTGGGCTGATCTCGCCCGGCCTCGGTACTTGTGTAACCGTGACGCTCGTAGAACCGATGCGCGTCGGTGTCCGCGCCGTCGACCGCAATCTCGATCAACTGGCCGCCACGCTCACGGGTGAGCGATTCCACCGCGACCAAGAGCGCCGAGCCGAATCCGCGCCCGCGCGCCGCCGGTACGACGTAAAGCTCGTCGACGAGGACGATCGGGCCGTCGTACCACACGTTCGGGCGCAACGTCAGCAGCGCGACCCCAACGGCGGGATCTCCTGCAAGAAAAGCAATTACATCGCTACAGGCCAACAGGCTGTGCAATCGGGTGGTCAATACTTCGGGCCCCGGTGTGGGTGCGTGATATTCCCGGTTGAATGCGTCCAGCAACCGTGCCACCGTCTCGGCATCTGCTGGCGTCGTCGCTCGCGGTGCGGAGGAACTCATATGCGCGAGTATGGACGATCAGTCCCGCAGTTGCTTGGATGAAGCGGTGTACCGGCAGTGTCTGGCGTTGGCCGGGGGCCTCCGACCGCGCTACGGGGTCATATCATGCCGTAACGAAAGCAAATTCGGGACGATAGTGGATCTTTCGAGTAGCTGCGCGATGAGATCGGATTGATGTTCGGCTACTTGCCACTCACTCTCATCGGCGTGCCTAGCACGCAGTTCGGCCTCGACCCTCTCTACCCGCTGCCGCCACGGCGCCGGGGGATCCCACATGTCCGCGGCGCTGCACCAAGCGTCGACACGCAAACCCGCGCGATGCACCAAGTCCCTCAACAAATCAGCAGTCGGGAAGAAACTATCGTCGGGTTCGCCCGCGGGCGACAATTCCTGGGCCACTAAAACCAGCAACCCGATACGACCGGGCGGTCGCACGACGCGGCGAATCTCGCTCAGCAACTCCAGCTGTGCTTCGGTCGTACACAGCACGCCCAGAGCCCACGCGGCATCGAATGCCTCATCGGCGACGGGCAACGCCGATGCGTCAGCCTGCAGGGCCGGGAAACCGAATAGCACTCGCGCGGCGCGGCACCCGCCGGCTTGCGGCTCCACCAGCACCGGCCGGACACCACGCTGCGCCGCGTAAGCTGCCGGCCCGCCGACGCCGGCGCCGCAATCCAACAGCAGTTCACCTGCGCTGAGACCCAGTTGGTCGATAAGCCAGTCCAGGACCGCTGGACTTCCGCTACCCCGGCACCCGGCTGGGATATAAAACTCCTGACCCAGATCCGTGGCGACTTCTGCCGTCCATTCGGCCAGCGTGTCAAACTCGGCGTCCGCTGATTCGGTCACGTGCCACGCGCCGCCCGGATCCGAGCGGCGACCTCGGCCTTGATCTCCGCCCCGCGCCGCGTGCCGGACGCCGACGCCCGCCCAGACAAGTTGATGCCGTCAACACCTTTGATAGTCAATAACTTTCGTGCTTCACTGACTGCTGCCTCGATGCCGGCCTCGATCGGATCGGGCGCGTTGACCACCTGGTCAACCAGCGCGGCGTCCAGCTCCAGCCCGGGCAGACCCTGCAGCACGGCGGCCGAGACCACGTCGGTGAACACCGCGACCGAGGCCAGCACCGGAATGCGCAGCCCGGCCGCGCGCGCATCGTCCATGAATGCCGACAACGTCGACGCGGACGACACGTGATTGAGCACCGCCACACTCGCGCCGGCCCGCTGCTTCTCGACCAGCCGAGCCGCCCGAAGATGAGTCGGGGGCGCGGTCGGGGTCTCGGGGACGGCGGCGATCATGTCGAGCGACGCGGCCAGCGCAACCAGCCGCGGACCGTCCAGGTCGAAGGTTTGGGTGACGTCGGCCCGCACGTCGTAGCCGCGACCGTCGCCGGTTACGCAGAACACCGTCTTCGCGCCGGTGAAGTGCAGGCCCACCAACTCCTGCTCCAGCACAATGCGATTGCGGTCCCGGCAGGACAACGTGATCCAAGGCGTCACTCCCTCGTCGAGAATCAACCGGCTCATCAGGGTCGGCGGAAAGTCCGGCCGGTTCTGGTGATCGCCCACCAGCACGGCGTCGCAACTCGGCGCCAAGATGTTAGCGATCGCCGCAACATCGGCGGGGTCGAACGGCGCGCAGCTGAAATCGGTGAGGATGAGCGGCGCAGGCACCGGCGGCAGCTGCCTGATATCACCTGGCCATGGCACTACCTCATCAAAAGAGCATGGCCCCAAACGCATTTCACACTGACCATCGGGCTTGACACCACCGCACGGCCCGAACTGCATGCGCTTTGGACAATCGTGGCCGATCAACTCTTCACCGCCCGTCATCGGCGTCTCCCCACGAGCCGATAGCCGGTCAATTACCCGTAATCGATGGTCCGAAAACACGGCCACCCTTGACCGTGGTGGTTGACTGCCCTCTTGCGTTGGCGGAGCGTCGCCCTGGGCGTCGCTCTGGCCGAATTACTCACGTCCTGAGTCGGGCACCTTCCGGGTCGTCGTCGAACCGAATTCGTAGCAGCGACTGGCTTTGCGCGGCGGTTACGAAGAGTTCGTCGGACTGCTGCCCGCCGATGCAGATGTTGGTGGCCAGCGATCCGGCCGGTAGCCCGATCTCCCCGGCCCGCTCGCCAGAAACTCCGTCGATGATGCCGATCTTATCGCCGGCGGTCAGCGCCACCCAGTAGTCGCCGCGGGCGCTGACCGTCATCCCGTCCGGCCAGCCGTCGGTGAACGTGTGCACAAGTTCGGGCGAACGGTGTGCGGCAACGTCATAGGACAGCAGCTGTGACGACAATGTCGCTGTCACAAGCAATCTGGAGCCGTCGCGGGTGAACCCCAGCCCGTTGATGAATACCGGTCCGTCGTCGATGATCTGCCGGGTTTCACCGGAGTCGATATCGGTCGCGTACACGTGGCCCGGCAGCCCGGCGTCGGGCGTACCGATGTCGAACTCGCCGCGGGTGTCGGTGATCCATAGTCGCCCGTCCGGGCCGAACATCAGATCGTTCGGTGCGCCCAATCCCTCGACGAGGTATTCAACGTCGGTGCCGGTAATCACCTGTACGCCCGCCTCGGCGGGACCGCTTGCGCCCCAGGCTCCGCCGTTTTGCGCGACGTACAACCTGCCGTCCGCGCCGCATGCCAGGCCGTTGGGCCCGCCGCCGGTGTCGATGCGCTCATGAGGGCCGCCGGACGGGTCGACGACATAAACGCAGCCGTGGCTGATGGACGTGAGTGCCACCCGACCGTCGGGCAGCCACACCGGGCCTTCGGTGAACCCGAGGCCGTCGGCAATTACGTCGATGTGCACGGTCATTGCTCCGGTTCGGGCAGCGGAGCCCAGTCGGCCGAAAGTCGCGCGCTGAACTGCGGCGCCCGCCGCTCCAGGAAGGCACTGACGCCTTCGCGAGCATCGTCGGTTCCCATCACCCGATGGTGCAGCTGGGTTTCCAGCGAGGCGACCTGCCGCGGTGTGTAGCCGTTGATCGCGCTGTCCCACAGCAGCCGCTTGCACAGTGCCGCCGACATCGGCGCGACGTTGGTCGCGATATCGCGGGCAATGTCCATCGCCAGGTCGAGAACCTCCGCGGCGGGTAGCGCTCGGTTGGCGATACCCCACCCGACGGCCTCGCCGCCGCTGAAGGTTCGTCCGGTGAGCAGCACCTCGGCGGCCACCCCGAGGTTGGTCAGCTGCGCCAGTGTCCAATGCGACATGCAGTCCGGTATCACGCCCCGACGGACCTGCACCACACCGTATTTGGCGTCGTCGGCAACGATCCGCATGTCGGCCTGCAGCGCGATGGTCAACCCGATCCCGATCGCGTGACCGTTGACGGCGGCGATCACCGGTTTGCGCAATTCAAAGGCGGCCGGGTCGATCGGCGACGCGGAAAAAGCTCTGTCGTCGGGCGGGGAGTCGAACGGTGAGCTGCTGGCCGAGAAATCCGCACCGCCGCAAAATGCCCGTCCGGCGCCGGTGATCACGATGGCACGGACATTGTCGTCGTTGTCGCAGTCCCGGTATGCCGCGCTCAGCAGGGCGCCCATCTCGGCGGTGTAGGCGTTGAGATGTTCGGGCCGGTTCAGCGTGAGCACTGCCACGCCCGCATTGACATCCACTGCTACATCGGTGCTCATCGCACTCGAAGTACACCACGCCCACCCGCGGGCGCAGCGGATGGTTGGCAATTTAACTAGCCTGGGTATTACCGGACAGCGTAGCCGCCGCATTCAGTACTGCCCGACAGCGAAACGGACATTGGCCATGGTGCGAACCGACGACGACAGCTGGGACATCACCGAGAGCGTCGGCGCGACGGCGCTGGGCGTAGCCATGGCGCGGGCCGCTGAATCCGATTGCGATTGCCCGCTCTTCACCGACCGGTATGCGCAACCTTTCGTCGACGCCGCCGTCGAGCGTGGCTGGGATTCCTCGGTGATCGGCGCGCGACTGCCGATGATCAAGGGCTACGCCGCGGTGCGCACCAAATGGTTCGACGAGTATTTCATCGCCGCCGGCGCCAACGGTATCGACCAGGCCGTGATTCTGGCCGCGGGTCTGGACGCCCGTGCCTGGCGGCTGCCGTGGGTCACGGGCAGCGCCATCTACGAAATCGACCAGCCGCAGGTATTGGCGTTCAAGGCCGACGTGCTGACTGCGCGCGGCGCTAAACCGGTCAGCAGTTATCAGACCGTGCCGACTGATCTGCGAGCCGATTGGCCAACGGCCCTGCGCGAGGCGGGGTTTGATCCGTCGACGCCCACCGCCTGGTCCGCCGAGGGGCTGCTGCCGTACCTGTCGGCAGCCGACCAGGATCTGTTGTTCGAGCGGATCGTGGAACTCAGCGCCACCGGCAGTCGCATCGCGGTCGAGGCCCTGAGCTCGCGCTACTTCGACCCCGACTACCTCGAGCGTCGTCGTCAATATTTGCGCGGTGTCCAAGAAGACACCGCCCCGGACACTCCTGAGCTGTGGTTCATCGAGGAGCGCACGGATCTTCGGCATTGGCTCACTGAACGCGGTTGGGCGGTCACGGCGATCGAGGCGCTGAACCTGATGCAGCGTTACGACCGGCCGCCCGATGGCGACCTCAAGGATGTGGCTCCGCGCAGCGTATTCATCGAAGGCCGACTGCACACCCCGCGCCGGCCCATCTGAGCGCTACTGCGAAAGCTGGAACTCGATCACCGCGGCGACGGAATCCACGGCCTCGCTCAGCGCCGCCAACCGATCGGCGGCTGTCGGTGCGGCCAGTATGGAGTAGCGGTCGGCCGGCCCGATCGGAATGCGAGAGGCCAACGCGTACAGCCGTTCTCCGGGCTCATCGGTGTCGGTGGGGACGCCGAGCACTTCTTCTCGATCCGGCACCGGCAAATCGCGGGCGTTGGCGATGCGCTCGAACAGCCCCATCATCCGGTCTTCGAGCTCCTCCAGTTGGCCGGCGCTCACCGGTTTGCCGGGTTCGTCCGGCCACTCCTCGACGACGGCCCGCGGGTACGGGTCATCGGGCAGCCACTCGCACACCTTGATCCGTTCGGACGTCCGGCAGCGCAGCATGAACCTCTCGGAGCCGGCGATCTCGACGCATTCGGTGATCATGGCCACCGTCCCGACATCGCAGCGCACGTCGCCGCCACCGACCTCACGACCCTGCGAGATCAGCACCACACCGAACCTAGGGTTGTTGTCGCGCATACAGTCGCGCACCAACTCGGCATACCGTGGCTCGAAGATCTGCAGCGGCAGATCCTCACCGGGCAGGAATGCCGACTGCAGCGGAAACATTGCCAGACCGCCGAATTCGGCTGGAGCTTCCATCAGATCTCCAACTCGCCGACCAGCGCATCGACCACCGCGCGCAGATCTCCGTCGTGTTCCTCGGCTACTCGACGCTGCCGTTGATACGACGCTCCGCGCTTGGGAATGTCGGCCACCGCGGCCAGCTCGTCGGCGCAATCCAGGGATTTGGCAACGGGTTCCAGTCGTGTCAGCACATCGTCGAGGTCTTCGGTGACCAAGCGTTCGTTGCTGTCGGCATCGAGGATGATGATCGCGTCCAACCCGTAACGGGCGGCGCGCCACTTGTTTTCCTGGTTGTGCCACGGCGGAATGCTCGGCAAGTCTTCACCGGCATCGAGTCGACGCTCGAGATCGACCACCAGGCAGTGCGTCAACGCGACTAGCGCGCCGAGCTCGCGAACATTGGACACGCCGTCGCAGATCCGCACCTCGAGGGTTCCGTTATGTGGTGAGGGCCGGACGTCCCAACGCACCTCGTTGACGTCCTCGATGATGCCCGTTTTTTTCTGATCGTGGACGAAACCCTCGAATTGACTCCACTTTTCGAACTGAAACGGTAGTCCGGCGGTGGGCAGCTGCTGAAACATCATCGCCCTGTTGCTGGCATATCCGGTGTCATCGCCCACCCACCACGGGGACGACCCGGAGAGCGCCAGCAGATGCGGATACCAGTTGAGCAACGACGACATGACCGGCATGACCTTGTCCGGGGACGAAACCCCGACGTGCACGTGCACTCCCCAGATGAGCATCTGGCGGCCCCACCACTGAGTGCGCTTGATCAGCTCGGCATATCGCGGTGCATCAGTGAGTTTCTGGGACGACCAGCTCGCGAACGGATGGGTGCCTGCGCCGAACAGCTCCATGCCGCGCTGCCGAACGATCGGCAGGACGGCGCTCAGTGTGGACTGAAGATCCTCCATCGCCTGCGCCGTGCAGTCGCAGATACCGGTGACGACTTCGACGGTGTTGCGCAGCAATTCCTTGTGCACACGGGGGTTTTCGCCGATCTCGGCGAACACTGCGGTGGCTTCGTTACTCAGGTCGCGCGTCTGGGCGTCGACGAGCGCGAACTCCCATTCGACTCCAAGTGTCGGGCGAGGTGAGGACGCGAAGTTCACCCTGATAGCGGTACCCCCGTCCGACGAGTCACTAACCGGATCCGATTACGCCGCACGCCACCCGCTTACCGGCGTCACCGGTCATCATGGTCGTCTGGTCGGGCCCTGGGGCACCGTTGACCTGGTTGTAGCGATCAGCCGGGATGTTGCCGAAATTGTCAGCGCCGGCGTGGATGACGATCGCGGTGCCCGCGCCGGCCAACAGGTCAGCCTTGGTGAACCCGTCGGTGGTGGTCTCGAGCAACGCCCCACCATCCTTGCGGACCTGCAGCGAGGTCAAGTCTCCGCTTCCGTGCTCGTGACCGGGCGCCATGAAGTGCCCGCCGGCGGATAAGAAATCGCCGGGCTCGCCCCCGGTCGGCGCTACCGAGTTGGCCTCGCACTTGCCCACCGAGTGGATGTGGACACCGTGGAAACCGGGACTCAGCTGGCCCGTTCCGGTGGTCTCGATGGTGATCGTCACGTAAGCCGGGTTGAACTCGAACTTCGCCGTGGCGATCTTGGTGCCGGTCGGTCCGTTCAGCTGCGTGGTCAGGCTGTCCGTTCCGCCCTGGTGACCGGTCGGCTCGGCACTCGAAGGCGCCGGTGAGCCGGTCCAGATCGGCGGCTGAGTGCCGGGCGAAGTCGCCGGCGGTTGATTCGGCTTGCACGCGCTCATCAGCGCGACGGAAGCGACGAGCGGAACCAGTGCGGTGGCGGCGGCAAAGTTGCGGCCGCTGGCGGACTTAAGCATGGGGAGAGCCTATCCCGATGACGATGCGGGTCGGAACGACCCGCGGAGGAGTGGGATCAGCAGGCTCAGCCCGATCATGTGGCGGGATCAGCCGACGGTTGTATTCGGCTAATCGGTGACATCACCTCGTGAAGACGTTCTGGGGCTGGCGTGATCAGCAAGTGCCCGACGGCACGGTCATCAGCCTGAGATACATCCCCTCGGCGGGGACTCCGCAGGATTGAATCCTGCCGCGGGCACTGCGGGGGGCACTTCAGACGCTATTTTTGCTTGCAGCTCGGCGTAATCCATCGTTATTCATCGCCTATGGCCCGGTCCAGTGGCTCGGCAACCAGCTTGTGCGTTTTCGCGGGAGCGCTGCGGGTAATCTCCCGGGGTGCGGGCGGAATCTGTAATTGCGGCAGCCGCGATGGCCGTGGCCATTTCCGCATGCTCATGTCCCACCGGTTCGGCCGACCCCGCGTCCGAGAGTTCACCGTTCCCGATCGGTCAGATGGGCGTGCCCGTGCATGCGCGGGCGGCCGACGGCGCGACCGCCGACATCACGGTCGATAGTGCAACGTGGTTACCGCCGGGGTGCGCCTCTCATTTTGCGAATCCGACGTATGGCTCCGCATGCAACGTGGTGGAACTGACTATCACCGGGACGTCCGAGCGGTTCTTCGAGTTCAACCATTTGTATATCTTTGCCGGATACGGCGGCGGCAATCAGCCATGGACCCATCCCGACGATGCACCCCAGCCCTCAACGCTTGCGGTCGACTATCAGAGGCTCCAGAAGATGCCGCCGCTTCAAGCGGGCGGCCTTCACGACGGGCAGACCGCACATGGATTCGTCGGCTTCGCTATGCCGACGGGAGGCGACCTCTACATCACGATCAACGATCCCGAGCAACCGGCTCCCTACACCGAAGCGGGCTGGACCGTCCACACCTGAGGCGGCCACCGCAGAGGTGCCCGGACGGTCATCCTTTCCCTCGCCGTGGCCCCGTGATGGACAGTGCCGCCCAGAGAACCGCCCTGACGCGGAAGCTCACCCCAGGCAGCGCGCTACTCTTCCCCAGCCTCTGCGTACCGACCGGTGACCCGGTGAGGAACTTGGCGATCTCCCGGAACGAATCGCGACACGGTTCGACGAAGTGATAGAAGGTGTGCCCTAACCCGTTACCACAACGATCACGCCGGGCGGCTGGTCGGCGACTTCTTTTGTCCGCGGCGCAACATCCGCTTTGAGCAGCTGGCCCACGGCATCGGCGGTTTCGTGCTCTCCGGGCGCGTCGGTGAAGTAGACCGTGGTTTTCGAGACATCGGGCAACGTCATGTTGTCGACCTTGGTGACGTTGAAACCACCCTGCTTGATCTGGTCGGCGGCCTTCCCGGCGACACCCTTGGAGCTGGAGATGTTGAAGACGAGCACGTCGGCCTTTGGCGCGGGCTTCGCCGAGGTCTTCGACGCCGCTGCGCTGGTCGTGACGCTGGCGACCGACGAATCGTCGTCGGTGTTACTGCCCGATCCCATGGCCTGAAACCCGACTAGCAAAAAGATGACACCGAGGAACAACAGCACCATGACCATGGCCCGCAGTGGGAGGCCGGTCGAGTCGGGAACGCGCTCATTCATTGACGTCACTGTATCGAGAGGTGGGCCAAAGCCCACAGCGACGCCCTGTGAGCAGGCAAAATCTTAGGTGAGCTCGAAGCCCAGTCGCCGGGCCGCCCGCGCCTTCTGCCGACTGGCCCGCAGCCGCCGGAGTCGTTTCACCAGCATGGGATCGGCAGCTAACGCCTCGGGCCGGTCGACCAACGCATTGAGCACCCGGTAGTAGTTAGGGGCCGACATTCCGAAGAGCTCTTTGATGGCCTCCTCTTTAGCGCCGGCGTATTTCCACCATTGGCGTTCGAAAGCCAAAATGTCGTGTTCGCGGCGAGTCAACCCATCGGCGAGTTCAGAGTCGTTCCCCGATCGATTAGCCCGCGCCATAGCGCTGTCCATATCGCTTCCTCGACCCTTTCGGCAAAATCTCGAATGCTCGCTGCTCCGGCGATTATTCAACCACGTCGACAACTGTTGACCTGGAAGCCAGACCCGCGAGTCGGCTGACTACGTGAGGTTGCCTGTCCCGCGTCGACTCCGCAACCGGAGCAGGTGGACTCTGGCTTAAGCTTTCCGGCCATGGCAGTCGTACCCATTCGCATCGTGGGAGATCCCGTATTGCACACCCCCACCGCGCCGGTGCCGGTGGCGGCGGACGGTTCGCTGCCGGCCGACCTGGCCGATCTGATCACGAATCTCTACGACACCATGGATGCCGCCTACGGGGTCGGCCTGGCGGCCAACCAGATCGGTGTGGGTCTTCGGGTGTTCGTCTACGACTGCGCCGACGAGCGGGGGGAGTCGGCGCGGCGCCGCGGAGTCGTGGTCAACCCGGTGCTGGAAACTTCCGAGGTCCCCGAGACCATGCCCGATCCCGAGGACGACGACGAGGGGTGCCTCTCGGTGCCGGGTGAGTCGTTTCCAACCGGGCGGGCGAAGTGGGCCAAGGTCACCGGCCTCGACGCCGACGGCAACGCGATAAACATCGAGGGCTCAGGGTTGTTCGCACGGATGCTCCAACACGAAACCGGGCACTTGGACGGCCTCTTGTACCTGGACCGCTTGATCGGACGACACGCGCGCTCGGCCAAGCGAGCGGTCAAATCGCACGGCTGGGGCGTTCCCGGGTTGTCGTGGACGCCGGGCGAAGGGCCGGATCCGTTCGGTCACTGATGGTTTCGTGGCCCGAGCTCGGAACCAGGGTGACGGTCCGCTACCGCCGACCCGAGGGCTCGGTCCCACCGCTGACCGATGTCATCGGCCATCTACTCGCCACCGCACCGCTCGTCCGCGTCCGGACGAAGACGGGCGCAGTGGTGCAGTTCGCACCCGAGAACGCGGTCGCCTTGCGGACCCTCAGCGATGTCCCGGTGCGCGCGTCGGAGATCCGCGCGCTCGAGCATGCCGCCGCGCTGGCCTGGCCGGGTGTTGAGCAGCACTGGCTGGACGGCTGGCTGCTGCGCGCCGGACACGGTGTCACATACTGCGCCAATTCCGCTGTCCCACTGGCGAACTCAGCAGGCCAAGCGGCGATCCCGGCGATCGTCGACTGGTACCGAAGCCGCAACCTGACCCCGCGGCTGGCTATCGCCGATCGCCTACTGCGGCTATCCGGTGCGGGCGAGCACGCCAATCGGGTGCTGGTGCGCGACCTGCGCGCTGACCAGCCAGATCCGTCGGTCCGGCTGTCGGCCCGGCCCGACGACGCGTGGTTTCGGCTCTGCCAGTGCGAGATTCCGGTCGATGTATTGACGGCGGTGGTCGACGGCGAGCTGGTTTTCGGCACGCACGCGGACGGGGCGGTTGCGCGTGCAGCGGTCACCGATGCTCCGGACGGCACCCGCTGGGTGGGCTTGTCGACGGTGTGGGTGGCAGACCTGAACTCCGACGCGGGAGGCGTGCTGTGCGAGGCACTGCTGGCCTGGGGCGCATCGCGCGGCGCCACCCGTGGCTATCTCCGGATTCACGACGACAATCACGCGACGGCCGACTTGGCCAGGTCGCTGGGCTTCGTCCTGCACCACCGCGCGCGCTACGTCACGCCAACCACGTAGGGTCGTCGCCATGCCCGACGGCATGCTGCGGATAGCCACCTGGAACGTGAACTCGATTCGCACCCGGCTGGATCGTGTGCTCGATTGGCTGGAGCGCGCCGAGGTCGACGTGCTCGCTATGCAGGAAACCAAGTGCTCCGACCAACAGTTCCCGGCCATGCCGTTCCTGGAGCGTGGCTACGAAACGGCGCACTGCGGTTTCAACCAGTGGAACGGCGTGGCGATCGCATCGCGAGTCGGCCTGAACAACGTCGAAGTAGGCTTCGACGGCCAACCCACCTGGAGCAGCAAGCCCGACGCCGCTGCCGCGGCCGAAGCCCGCGCGCTGGCCGCCACCTGCGCCGGAGTGCGGGTGTGGAGTCTGTACGTGCCCAACGGCCGCGCCCTGGACGACCCGCACTACACATATAAACTGAGTTGGCTTGCCGCACTGCGTGATACCGCGTCCGGCTGGCTCCGCGACGATCCATCGGCGCAGATTGCATTAGTCGGTGACTGGAATATCGCTCCCACCGACGACGACATCTGGAGCGTGGAATTCTTCGAGGGCGCCACTCACGTCTCCGAACCTGAGCGCAAAGCGTTCGACGCGATCGTCGACGCCCAATTTTCAGACGTAGTAAGGCCTTTCACCCCCGGCCCGGGCGTCTATACCTATTGGGACTACACCCAGTTGCGGTTCCCGAAGAAACAGGGGATGCGCATCGACTTCATCCTCGGCTCCCCCGCGTTCGCCGGCCGGGTTGCCGACGCCCAGATCGTTCGGGAAGAGCGGAAAGGAAAGGCACCCAGCGATCACGCCCCGGTGCTGGTGGATTTGCGTGGCGATTGACGCATGTAAAAACTGCGCTGCGGGTATTCATCTTCTGTTCATTTGCCAATCAAGGCCATAGGATTGCCCGATGCTGCGCAATATCGTGACGGTTCGATGAACCATTGGACTGTGCGCGTAAACGACCGCCGCCGACGTGGCCTGCAGCGGGTATTCGATTCACGGCCTCAAGAACCGACCATCAGGGAGTGATCATGGGTGTCGTTGACGGCGCCGTACGCAATGTAAGTCGAACGGTCGGCCGCGCCGCCGCAGCAACCACAGCGGCCGCGGGCGCAGTGGGTGGTGCCGCGGTCAATGGCGCCGTCGGCGCCGTAACCGGTGCCGCGACAGGTGTGCAGAAAGGCATCGACAAGGGCAGCCACTCGACGCCTGCGGCCGCGTTGACATTGGGCGCAATCGGGGTCGCCGGGCTGGTCGAGTGGCCGCTGTTGCTGGCCGTCGGCGGCGGTGCGCTGCTGCTACGCCGGCTGAACAGCTCGCACAACGACGGTCCGCGTATCGCGTCGGTTTCGTCGGTGAAGGCGGCTCCGGCCAAGTCGACCAGTTCCGCCAGGCCGCGCAAGACGCCGGCCAAGCGACCTGCGGCGCGGCAGGCCGGCGGCACCCAGTCACGTACCCGCCGTTGATTCTTGCGAGTAAGTAGCTTCGGATTGGTGCGAGCATCCTTCCCGCTGCGCGCGGTAACGCTGGGCTTGCAGGCGACCTCTGCGCTCGTTAGCGCCAGCGCGCAAACCGCGGCAAGCGCCGCAGGATCATTGGGCACGGTGGCCTCGACGGGTATGTCGATGGCCGTGATCCCGGTTCGCGAAGGCGTCAAGGCACTCTCGGAAGGGTTGCCCGCACCTACGCTGACCAGGCATAGCTGGCGCGGCAAGGGACGCGCGTGGGTGGAGGTCCGCGGCCTCGACGGCCCCGACGGCGCCGAACTCGGGCGCATGGTGGTCGACACCGTCCGCGCGCGTTCCGGGGTCAAAGCGGTCAGCGTGAACCGGCCGCTGTCGCGGATCGTGGTCACGCTCAACAACGATCAGATCTCGCTGCGCGACTTGTGCCGCGACGTCGACGAGGCCGAAAAGCGTTGGCGCGCAAGCGGTAGCGTCGATCTTCGGCGTAGCGACACCCGTCCGAAGCCACTGCCGGGCGACGGTCTGCTGCTGGCCACCAACGCGTTAGGGGTCGGCGCCACCGCCGTCGGTGTGAGCGCCGCGGTCGCCGGGCGGGTGCTGCGCTGGCCGCGCGTGTTCAGCGGTGTCGAGGCGATCGTGGTGGCCGTCGACTACCAGCCACGGCTGCGCAGCCTGCTGGAGGATCGCATCGGGCACTCGGCGACGGACTCGGTGCTGTCGGTCGCGATGGTCACGGCGCACGTCCTCGAGCTGTCGCCGGCGTCGCTGGCCGTCGACCTCGCGATGGAGACGTTGAAAGCTGCCGAATACCAGGCCGAGGCGCAAGCGTGGCGTCGTCACGAACCGGCGCTGGCCCGCCACGCCGAGCATTTGGAGGTCCACCCGCCGTCCCGCCCGGTGCCGCCGCCGGAAGGGCCGGTCGAGCAGCACGCACGGCGCAGCGCCTGGGTTCAGGTGATCGGCACGGCGGCCGTCGGGGCGTTCACTCGCAACCCCGAGATGGCCGCGACCGCGACGTTGGTCACCACCCCGAAAGCCACCCGCACCACACGGGAGTCCTTCGCCGCAGCGCTCGGCCAAGGGCTGGCCGACCAACATGCGGTGTTGGCGTTGCATCCGGAAAAGCTGCGTTGGCTGGACCGAGTCGATGCACTGCTGGTCGATCCGCGGGTGTTGTGCACCAACACCCTGCGAGTGGTCCGCGTCCGCGGGGCCGACGAAGACGAGCTGTCCCCCGCGTGGAACCGCGCCCAGTTGCTGCTGGAGAAAAAGGGCCTGCGCGTGGGCTGGCACCCGGTTCCCGGCTTGTCCGGCAAGGGATCTGACACCGTCGTCGAAGCGCTGATCGGCCCGACCCACGACCCGCTGGCCTCGGCCGTGCTGGCCGAGGCGCGTCGGGCCGGCCTGGAATTGATCTCCGTCGGCGTCGACGATCTCGGCGAACTGCAACCCGCCTTCGACGAGCTGAGGCCACTGCAGAGGGCGTCCATCGACGCTGCGCTCGCCGCGGCGCTGACCGATCTGCAGCAGTCGGGCCGCACCGTCGCCGCGGTGTCTTCGGCTGCTGCACAAGCACTTTCGTCGGCCGACGTCGGGCTGGGCGTAATGCCCAATTCCGACGGGGACCCGCCACCCTGGACGGCCGATCTGATCCTGAGCGACCTCGACGGCGTGTGGCGAATGCTGCACGCCGTCCCAGCCGCCAAATCGGCGAGCCGGCGCGGGATCGAGATCGCAACCGGCGCGACGGCATTGGGCGCGCTGCTGATGGTGCCCGGTGTGCGCGGGCGCGGGCCGGGCCCGGTGACGACCGGCGCGGGCGCCGGTCTGCTGTCGGGCTATCTGATGGCCCGCCGGGTGCTGCGCACACCGACCCCGCTGCCGGCGCCGATCCACGACTGGCACGCCATGTCTATCGCGCAGGTCCGCAAGATTTTGCCGCCGCCGGACGCCGAGCAGACGGTGGAGCCGCGGCACGGCATCGGCACCCGGGCAATGGAAACCGCCCAGCGCGGTGCCGAGCTGACCGGGCGCCCTCGGAAAGCGGTCTGGCATTTCCTCAAGGCGGTGCGCGCCGAACTGTCCGACCCGCTGACCCCGGTGCTGGCGCTCGGCTCGGCGGCCAGCGCGGTGCTGGGTTCGCCGGTCGACGCGGTGCTGGTCGGATCGGTGCTCACCGGGAACTCCATGCTGGCGGCCAGTCAGCGGCTGCGCGCCGAAAGCCGGTTGAACGAGCTGCTGGCTCAACAGATTCCATCGGCCCGGAAAGTGACGTTCGGCTCGGACGGGTCGCCGGTCTACACCGATGTGAAGGCGGCGCAACTGCGGCCCGGTGATGTGATCGAGGTGCGCACCCACGAAGTGGTGCCCGCCGACGCGCGGCTGATCGAGGAAGAGGACCTCGGGTCGACGAATCCACGCTGACCGGTGAGTCGCTGCCGGTGGAGAAGCAGATCGAGCCCACACCGGGCGCCGATCTGGCCGAGCGCCGCAGCATGCTCTATGGCGGGACCACCATCGTGGCGGGCACCGCGATAGCGCTGGTGACCGCCGTCGGCGCCGATACCCAGGCGCGCCGCGCCGCCGAGCTGGTATCCAGCGAGCTTCCCCAGATCGGACTCGAACATCAGCTCAGCCAACTGACCAACCGGGCCTTCCCGGTCAGCGTGACCGGGGGGCTCCTGGTCAGCGGCCTTGGCCTGTTGCGCAGCAAGGGTATCCGTCAAGCCGTGTCCAGCGGCATCGCGATCACGGTCGCGGCGGTGCCGGAGGGGATGCCGCTGGTGGCGACCCTCGCGCAGGCGGCATCGGCTCGACGGCTGACGAATTACGGTGCGCTGGTTCGTGTCCCGCGATCTGTGGAGGCGTTGGGTCGCATTGACGTGGTGTGCTTCGACAAGACCGGGACGCTGTCCGAAAACCGTCTGCGAGTATCGCAAGTGCATCCCGCGGCGAGCTATTCACGCGAAGACGTGTTGCGCTTCGCGGCGCTCGCCGCACCCGACGCCAACGGCGGACCGCAGGTGCACGCGACCGACCGCGCGATCATCGAGGCCGCGCAGTCGGTCAA
>NZ_DASXHW010000156.1:0-5073 GCF_036488105.1 Mycobacterium sp.
GGTCACCAATCCGCGCCACCCCTACCACCTGCTGGCCAATTCGATGGTGTGGCTGTCCGATCGGTATCCCCGGCCCCTGTTGCCATCGGTGCCGACGTGGGTCCGCGAAATCACTCACGAGCCGGCGGCATGACCATGGCAAAAGCACACACTTACGCGACGCTCATCGTCGGAGCCGGCTTCAGCGGTTTGGGCGCAGCGATCAAGCTGGCCCAGGCCGGCGTCGACGACGTCGCCATCCTCGAGCGCAGCGACCGAGTCGGCGGAACCTGGCGCGACACCAGCTATCCCGGTGCCAGCTGCGACATTCCATCGCTGCTGTACTCGTTCTCGTTCGTCAAGAACCCGACGTGGTCGCGGACCTACTCACCGGCTAACGAGATCCGTAACCACATCGAGGAGATGGCCGACCGGTTCGACATCCGTCGCCACATTCAGTTCGGCCAGGAAGTCACCGGGCTGTCCTTCGACGAGCACGCCGGCATGTGGACCGCAACCACGGCTACCCGCAAGCGTTTTCGGGCCCGCACGGTGATCCTGGCGTCCGGCCCACTGCCGGATTCCAGCTTCCCCGACATCCGCGGCATCGAGACCTACGAGGGCCACAAGATTCACAGCGCCCACTGGGACGGGGATTACGACTTCGCCGGCAAGCGGGTCGGGGTCATCGGCACCGGTGCCAGTGCGATCCAGATCATCCCCGAACTGGTCAAGCAGGCCGATTTCGTGAAGGTATTCCAGCGCACCCCGGGCTGGGTACTCCCCCGCTTGGATTTCGCGACGCCGCCGGCTGTCCAGACGGTCTTCAACAAAGCCCCTGCAGTGCAACAGCTTGCGCGCCAAGCGCTGTACTGGGGGCACGAGGCGAGCGCGACGGCCCTGGTGTGGAACACCCCGTTGACGTCTCTGGTCGCCCGGCTCGGCAAGATGCACCTGAACCGTCAGGTCAAAGATCCGTGGCTGCGCCGCCAGCTGACACCCGACTTCACCCCGGGCTGCAAGCGGATGCTGGTATCCAGCGACTACTACCCCGCCCTGCAGCGCGATAACTGCAAGCTGATCGACTGGCCGATCGCGACGTTGAGCCCGGTAGGCCTTCGCACCAGCGACGGCATCGAGCATCACCTGGACTGCCTGGTGTTCGCCACCGGTTACGACGTGCATCTGACCGGCCCGCCATTCCCGGTCACCGGCCTGGGTGGACGATCGTTGAGTGACGAATGGACCGACGGCGCACAGGCTTACAAGAGTGCCAGCGCGCACGGCTATCCAAACCTGTTCTTCATGACCGGCCCGAACTCCGGCCCCGGACACAATTCGCTGCTGGTCTACGTCGAGGGCCAGCTCGATTACGCTGTCCGCGGTATCACCACCATCCTGGACAGCGATCTGCGCTATCTCGATGTCCGTCACGATGTGCAGCGCCGCTACAACGAACGCATTCAGCGGCGACTCACCAAGACGACGTGGATGTCAGGTTGCAGCAGTTGGTATTTGACCAAGGACGGACGCAACGTGTCGATGTACCCGGGGTTCGCCACCCAGTATCTTCGGCAGATGCGAGATTTCCAGTACGCCGACTACGACGCGGTCGAACATACGGCCGTGCGCGTGAGCTCATCCGCCTGAGCGATGGCACCCAACCGACCGCCCCGCGCTGAAACCGGCACCATCGCCGGCGTTTTGGCGAACCTGCGGCGCGCGCCCAAACGCGTCCGCCGGCAGTCACGGGAGGTCATCGAAAATGCGGTGTCGCAGTTGTTCGACGCCGCTGTCCGCCATCCACAGGGTGCGCCGGGCTTCGGCGAGTACCGCATCGATGATCTGGCCCGGCTGGCCGGCACCACCACCCGCAACATCCGGGTGTACCGCGACCGGGGCTTGTTGCCGCCACCGTTGCGGGTCGGGCGGATCGCACTGTACAACGACACGCACCTGACCCGGCTGCGGCTGATCACCTCGATGCTCGACCGCGGATACAACATCGCGCACGTCCGGGAGATGCTCAGCGCGTGGGAGGAGGGCAAAGATCTCGGCGACGTGCTCGGCCTGGAAACGGCGATCGTAGGCACTTGGACCACTGAGAAGTCCAAGACCATGCCGCTGGCCGAGGCGCAACGACTCATCAACGACGCCAAGGCTTTCGACCGCTTGGTCCAACTGCAGGTGATTCACCTCGATGACGGGCAGGCCACCATCACCCGGCCGAAACTGGTTGAGGCGTTCAACGAGATCCGCGGTTACGGCATGGAGATGGACAAGCTCATCGACCTGCACGAGCACATCGTTCCGCTGATCGACCAAATCAGCGAAATGCTGGTGCGCGCCGGAGCCGAACACGTCGCCGACCGGATCAAACCTCGGGAAGCCTTGCCCGCCGACACTGAAATCGCCGAGCTGATCACCATGCTGGTGCGATTTCGCACCCAGGCCGTCGCATCGGTCACCGCCACCCTGGCTTCGTCGATCGAATCGACCATCGAGTCACTGGTCAGCCAGATCCTGGCCGAATATTTGGAGCGCGAGCCGGACGCCGACGTCGGCTAGCGCGCCGTGTGCCGCGCAACCAGATGCGGCGCAAGCGTGGCCAGCTTCTCGCAGGTCTCCTCGAGCGCTGGCCAACCCACTTTTCGCGGCTGTGACCTCAACCGCGGCAGGGCGGGAACAGCAGTCGTCACGCAGCGTTTCCGCACCGTTCACGCCCCCGCCCCACAATGGATCACATCCCCCGCCCACCGACCATAGGATCGCGCGAGGCTGCGCTCCGATGAGAGGACAGCAACGTGTTTGTTATCCGGCTGCTTGACGGCGAAGAGGTCCACGGTTCCGAGAACGACGAGCTCACCGTCAATGAGCAGACTGGCGTGCTTACCGTGCACCGAGTCGACGGGTTCGAGGAAGTCACGACGCACTATTCGCCGTCGGCGTGGGCGTCGGTGACGCACCGCATCAAGGGATCCGTGGTGAGGCGGCCCCTCGTCGGCGCCGACAAGAAGTAAGGCACCGCGGCGCTCACGACAAGGTGATCGCACTCTCAGGGCAGTTGCGCTCCGCGTCGGCGGCCTGCGCCTGGTGCTCATCGGAGACGTCTTCGATAAGCACGATCGCATGCCCGACCTCGTCCGCGTCGAAGACGTCCGGCGCCAGCGTGTAGCAACGCCCGTGACCGACGCAGCGATTCGCGTCGACGGCCACCCGCCTCACTTGGGTACCGGGAACGTCAACGGCAGCGACTCCACCGACCTCAGCGCGGCGGTATAGGTCAGCTCGGTGCCCGGCTTGATCTCGTAATCGGGTATGCGGCGATGGAATTCGCGCAGTGCCACCCGCAGCTCCATCCGGGCCAGGTGAGACCCGAGGCAGCGGTGCGGGCCACCGCCAAAGGCGCGATGCCGGTTGGGGTTTCGACGGAAGTCGACGAGATCTGGATCGGGAAACTCGGCGGGGTCGGTGTTCGCAGCGCCGAGTAACGGGCTGACCCGCTCCCCCTTGTTGATCGGGCAACCGCCCACCTCGACATCTTGCATCGCGACTCGCGCGACGCCGGGAACCGGTGTCTCCCAGCGCAACAACTCCTCGATGGCACTCGGCAGGATGTCCGGCTGCTCGACGAGCTGATGACGATGGTCGGGGTGGCGGGCCAGGTAAACGAAGAAGCAGTCAAGTGAATCGGTCACCGTGTCGAGCCCGGCGATCAGGAACAGGAAGCAGATGTCGAGGACCTCGTGACGTGTCAGCGGTTCTCCATCGACCGTGGCCGCGATCAGCGAAGACAGCACATCGTCGCGTGGGCTGGCGATGTGGTCGTCGATGGCGCGCTCGAAGTAGTCATAGATCTGTTGCGCTACCCCCGCGGAGGCATCGTGGCGGCCTTCGTACCCGTCGGCGCCCTCCGGCCGGATCACCCCGTCTTTCCACTCCAGAAATTGGTCCAGGTCTTCCAGCGGCAGGCCAAGCAGCTGCAGAAACACCGTGCACGGCAGGGGTACGGCGAAGTCTTCGTGAAAGTCACATTCGCCGCGATCGGCGAAGCGGTCGATCATCTCGTTCACCAACTGGGCGACGCCGGGTTCGCGTCGGGCCATCTCCCGCGGGGTGAACAGCGGATCGAGGATTCGGCGGTACTTCGCGTGGTCGGGCGGGTCGATCTGCAGCGGAATCAACGGCCGGATATTGCCGAGATCGACGGCATCCATGTTCGATGAGAACAACTCGGTGTGCTTGAGCGCCATTTCGATGTCGGCCAGCCGGCTGAGCACGACCACGTCCGGTGCCCGGAACACCGGGGTCGACTCGCGCAACGCCTTGTACATCGGTTGCGGCTCGGCGAGACCCGCCACCGTATGGTTTACGAACCCGTCGGTTTCTGTCATGCGACCAGACTGACACCAAACGTCGGCGACGGGACGTGAATCCGCGTGTATTGCTGAACCGGGTTCCCACCGAATGCCGGCGGGTCCGCGCCGCCGCAAGTTTGAGTCAGTGGACGCTGCTACAATCGAATGTATGTTCGAAACATTAGCGGAAGTCGACCCGGCCCATGCGGAATCGACGCTGATTGAGCGGATCGCCGAGCTGGAGCGCGTCAAGTGCGCCGCGGCGGCGGGTCAGGCCCGAGCCGCGGCCGCGTTGGATGCCTCGCGCCGGGCCACGGAGGCGGCCGAGGGAATTCCGGCCGCGCGCCGTGGACGTGGGGTGGCCAGCGAGATCGCGCTCGCCCGACGGGATTCACCCGCCCGGGGTAACCGGCACCTCGGCTTCGCCAAAGCCTTGGTGCACGAGATGCCGCACACCATGGCCGCGCTGGAAGCAGGTGGGCTCACGGAATGGCGGGCCACCTTGATCGTGCGCGAAAGCGCATGCCTGGACATCGAGGACCGGCGGGCTTTGGATGCCGAATTGTGCGGCGACCAAGCCGGACTACAGGGCATCGGCGACGCAGCGGTGGCGGCGGCTGCCAAGGCGATCGCCTACCGGCTCGACCCGCACGCGGTCGTCGACCGGGCCGCCAAAGCCGAAACCGAACGGACGGTGACCATTCGGCCCGCGCCCGACACGATGACATACCTGACC
>NZ_DASXHW010000167.1:0-17476 GCF_036488105.1 Mycobacterium sp.
ATACCTGTCATGACGTCGACTGCGCTGAACGCCGCCCGCCGCACCGCGGACCTCACCGCGCTGGCCGACGGCGCGCCGACCGACGTCGTCGTGATCGGGGGCGGCATCACCGGTGTCGGCATCGCACTGGATGCGGCGTCGCGAGGTCTACGAGTGACGCTGGTGGAGAAACACGACCTCGCTTTCGGGACCAGTCGATGGAGTTCCAAGCTGGTGCACGGCGGGCTGCGCTACCTCGCGACGGGCAACGTCGGAATCGCGCGCCGCAGCGCCATCGAACGCGGAATCCTGATGACCCGCAACGCTCCTCACCTCGTCAAGGCCATGCCGCAGCTGGTTCCGCTGCTACCCGAGACGAACGTCGCGTCGCAGGCCTTAGTGCGGTTCGGTTTCGCCGCGGGCGACGGGCTGCGCAAGCTGGCGGGCACACCGTCATCGACGCTTCCGCGATCGCGCCGGATCGACCGGGCGCGCGCGATCGAAATGGCGCCGACAGTGCGCCGCGAGGGTTTGCGCGGCGGCCTGCTCGCCTATGACGGGCAGCTGATCGACGACGCGCGACTCGTCACCGCCGTGGCGCGCACGGCGGCGCAACACGGCGCGCGCATCCTGACCCGCGTCGCCGCGTCCAATGCGACGGGCACCTCGGTGACACTGACCGACCAGCGCTCGGGTGAGTCGTTCGACGTCTCGGCGCGCGCGGTCGTCAACGCCACAGGGGTATGGGCGGGCGAGGTCGACACCGCGCTCCGGCTGCGGCCAAGTCGTGGAACTCATCTGGTGTTCGATGCCAAGGCGTTCGGCAATCCCGTTGCCGCGCTGACCATTCCGATTCCCGGCGAGATCAACCGGTTCGTGTTCGCAATGCCGGAACAGCTGGGCCGCGTCTATCTGGGCCTGACCGACGAGGACGCGCCTGGCCCGGTTCCCGATGTGCCGCAGCCGACGCAGGAGGAGATCTCGTTCCTGCTCGACACGGTCAACACCTCATTGGACGTCGCGCTTGGACCGGCCGATGTCATCGGCGCTTATGCCGGGCTGCGGCCGCTGATCGATGCCGGCGAAGGCCGCACGGCCGACGTGTCGCGTGAGCACGCCGTCGTCGAGTCAGCTGCGGGGGTGATCAGCGTGATCGGCGGCAAGCTGACCGAGTACCGCCACATGGCCGAGGGCGTGCTGGACCGCGCGATCCAATTGCGGGCACTCGACGCCGGCGCGTGCCAGACCCGAAATCTGCCGTTGGTCGGCGCTTCGGCGAATCCTGGGTCGACGACCGCGCCGATGGCCGGGCTGCCGGAGTCGCTGGTCCTGCGCTTCGGGGCGGAGGCGGCCAACGTGTTCGCCGCCGCAACGTGTGAGCATCCCGCCGACCCGGTGGCCGACGGGATCGACGTGACGCGTGCGGAATTCGAGTACGCGATCACCCACGAGGGTGCGCTGACCGTCGACGACATCGTGGACCGTCGTACCCGAATCGGCTTAGTGGCCGGCGATCGCGACAAGGTCACCGGCATTGCCGAGGAGTTTCTGTCGCAGTTCGCCTGACGCGGATGCGATAGCATCTAACGGAACTTATCCGTATCGGCTGAGGGGCCAGAGTATGGAGTTGGAGAGCGGCCAGTCGGCGCCGACGAGGCGCCCGGCGGGAAGCAAGCGACGCCTTGACCGATCGCTGGACGCCGCCATCCTCGACGCGGCTCTGGCTGGAGTGGCCGACCAGGGTTACGACCGTCTGAGCATGGACGACATCGCGTCTCGCGCAGGGGTGGGTAAGGCGGCGATATATCGTCGCTGGCCGTCGAAGGCTGTCGTGGTCGCCGACGCGATCGCCCACTGGAGACGGCGACTGGGACCCGCCGAAGCACCGAACACCGGCAGCCTTCGCGGCGATATCGAGGCACTGGTTGCGGCCGTGCCTGACCTGAATGACGCTCAGCTGAGCATGATTCACGTCATACTCGGAGTGGCGACGGCGGCGATGCACAATCCCGTCCTGGCGGCCGCCCTGGACGACCTTGTGTTGGCCATTCCGCGGCAGGTGGTCCGGGCGGTGCTCGACCACGCGGTGAATCGCGGCGAGATACCGGCCGGCCGAGACCTGAGTCTCATACCCGACGTCGCGCTGGGTCTCAACGTGTTGCGGGTGATGACCGGGCGGCCGATCGACCGGGTTTATGTCCGACGGGTGCTCGAAGACGTGATTTTGCCGCTCACCGGCGCACCGCTCCGTTAGGGGTTGCGCGGTGCGTTTCGAAGTGACACATTGGGCTTAAGCGGAACTAATCAGTTCCACCTAATAAAGGTTCGATATGAGTGTCACGCATGTCCCGGTGTTGATCGTCGGCGCCGGCGCCGGCGGCCTGACCACGTCGGCGCTGCTGGCCCAGCACGGCGTCCGTTCGCTGCTAGTCGAGAAACGCGACGAGGTCTTCATCTATCCCAAAGCACGCAACCTGAGTTTCCGCAGCCTGGAGATCCTGCGCGAACTGGGATTGGCCGACGAGGTTCATGCCGTAGCCGACGGCGTGTCAAGCATGCTCGGAAAGCCGACGCTGAACAGCACCGAAGAATGGGAAGCCTTCGACGTCGACGCGATGTTCTCACCCTTCGAAGGACTGAGCCCCGAGCCTGCCGGGCAATACTGCCCACAGAGCGCATTCGAGCCGATGCTGCTCGCGCACATTCGTCGGCACCACAGCCAGGTGCGCTATGGGACCGACTTGTGTTCGTTCGAACAAGATGACTCGGGCGTCACCGCCACAGTGCGAGAACGGGATTCGGGAGCATCGGAGACCGTGCGCGCCGACTATCTCGTCGCCGCCGACGGTGTGCACAGCCCGATCCGCGACGCGCTTGGCGTGACGACCTCAGGCTACGGGGCGCTGCCAATCTACGTCGTGTTCGTCTACTTTCGGGCACCGTGGCGAAAGTTCGTACCCCAGCTCGGCGACGGCGACGCGGTGCAAGTCAAAACCGCAGATGTGGACGGCATATTTTTGCCGGTACGCGAGGACTTCGGCATGTTCATCACCACGTACTTCCCCGGTAGCGGCGAGACCGCCGCTCAGTTCACTGCGCAGCGTTGCCGTGAGCTGCTGACGAAGGCGATCGGCGAGCCGATCGACGTGGAAATCATCGATGTTGCGCCGTGGCAGCCCTACGAGCAGGTGGCCGACCAATTCCAAAGTGGGCGAGTCTTTCTCGTGGGCGACTCCGCCCACACCATGCCGCCCTTCAAGGCTGGTGGCGCCAACACTGCTATCCAGAGCGCGCATAACCTGGCTTGGAAGCTGGTCGCCGTCTTAAACGGGATGGCAGACCCCGCTTTACTCGCCACCTACCACACCGAGCGATACCCGGTCGGACGCTTCAATGCGCGACAGTCGCTCACTGGGCCGTCGCAGTCCTTCCTGCGGTTGGACGACAACCGGCCGCAACTGCCGGCGAACGAGGAGGCGCCCATGTTCGCTGTGCTCATCGGCTACCAATACATCTCAGCAGCAGTCGTTTTCGACGATTCCGCGCCAGCGGATCCCGACGCCGTGTCGCTGGTGGCCGAGCTGCGAGCACAAACCGGTACCCGGGTGCCGCACGCCTGGGTGCACCGCGCGGGCCGACGCATCTCGACGCTCGACTTGGTCGGACCCGGCTTCACGCTTTTCACCGGTTCGTCCGGCGCGCCCTGGGCGAGCGCAGCCGATGCAGTATCCACCATGCTCAATGTCCCGATCAGCGTGCACAGCATCGGCGCCGACAGCGAGATAGGAGACATCGACGGTCGATGGGCAGAACTAACGGGTTTATGGTCCGATGAGGCGCTGCTGGTGCGCCCTGACGGCTTCGTCGCCTGGCGCACCGGCGCCCTCCCAACGTCGCCGGAAAATCGCCTTGGTCAGGTGCTGTGTCAGATCCTCGGTCGCGGGCGATGAGCGATCCGCAGCGAGATGCCCGGGCGGTTGAAACAATTTCCTGCCTGGGCTCGAGCACCACGGCGTCGAAGGGAACCTACAAGTGGATCGACGAGCTGGTGAAGCGGCCGCAGAACAGCCGATTTCGGTTTGTCAACTTCGGCGTGGGTGGGGATCTGTCGTTCAACACCGTCGGGGTTCTAGACCGAGTGATCGCCTTGCGGCCGGAGCGGGTGATCATCCTTATCGGCACGAACGACATCATGGCGAGCGTCTTTCCGAATTTCCGGCGATTCGCGCGGGTAGCGAAGCGGCTCGCCGAAGTGCCGTCCCCAGCGCGATTCGAGGAGAACCTCAACTTCATCGTGCACAAGCTCCAGCGGGGGATCAACGCAAGGATCGGACTCAGTTCGCTTGCCCCGCTGGGAGAAGACCCGAATTCTCGGCATCCTGTCCAGGCGCGGCTCAACGAACTGATCGCCACCTACAACGGCATCATCCGTAACGTCGCGTCGACGCAGCCGGTGGACTACATACCGTTCTGGGAGTCGTTCGAGGACCGACTCGTGCATGCCGGGACGGCCAAACCGTTTACCCACTTCTCGTTTGCATCGTTCTACCGCGACTACCTGTTTCGGGAAATGATCCTGCGCCAAAGCTTTGATCAGATCTCTCGGGTCAACGGTTGGCAGTTCCACATAGACGGCATTCATCTCAACACCAATGGCGGACGAATTCTCACCGAGGCCGTTCAGCAGTTCTTGGACTCCTGAGAATCCGCACGCGCTGGATTCAGCGTCTGCATCGGAGCGCCGCGTCCCTATGATCGCTGCCGGTCGATGACTGTTGACCAGAATCGAACTCTGGTCATAATCCGATTGCCTTGCGGGTGCTCGCCGCGGAGGGCATGCTGCGACCGGGCCTGCGGCCGGACGATCTCGACTACACGTTGCCCACTGTCGTGTTTGGTTCCTTTGCGGCGGAGCCGTTTCTGCCACCGTCTCTCGGGCTGACCCTCGAGCAGAAGGCCGATCAACTCGCCGACGCGGTGCGCCGGGCTTTCGAGCCGGCCGGTGTACCGAGCCGCGCGGCCGTGAAACGCGCTGCAGTGAAGTCTATTCCGATTTTAGGGCGTGCGCAGTGGGCTATAAGCCCGTTTTCGCCATCGTCAATGCCACCATCTCGGGGGACAACCCTGAACTCGCCCGTGTCGGCACCGCGGTTCGAAACCGCCCGCCGGCATTCGCGTTCAGCGTATAGTCCGTTCGACGGGGGCCGCTGGGATGGAGCAGCGTATATGCATTGGGCCATCACCGGTGGAACCGGATTTCTTGGGATTCACATCCTGCGCGAACTCTTGCGGGGACCCGGAACGTTCACTTTGCTGACCCGTCCGCAGTCCGACCCGATCGCTCGCATACAGAAAGCGCTCGCACTCGCCGGCACCAATGGGCAAGTGTGGACCAATGAACAGCTGCGAGAACGGCTGGCCGTTGTGTCGGTTGACTTGGCCGAACCCAACCTTGGACTACCGGATAAGCGGTTCCAGGTGCTCGCCGACAGCATTGACGCAATCTTGCATTGCGCCGCGAGCACCGAGGTGGACGCGGATCTTGCCGCGCTTCGCAGGGTGAATGTTGACGGGACCGCACGAATCCTCGAACTCGCCCAGGCCGGCTCGCGAGGGCCGGACCTGTTTTATGTTTCGACTGCGTTTGTCGCCGGCCGCCGCCGGACCGGCGTCATCTACGAGACAGAACTTTCAGATGACGCCGGCTTCGAGACCAACTACGAGCGATCTAAATTCGAGGCCGAGTCGCTGGTGCGGGACTGGGCACAGCGCACAGGACGTCGGGTGGTCGTGCTTCGGCCGAGCATTTTGGTCACCGACCGGCCACCAAATCCGGATTTCCCGCTGCATACCCTGTCGTCAGTGTCGAAGGGGGCCGAAGCCGCGGCGCGCCTGCTGGCCATCTCCGGACGGCCCCCCGACACCAAGCTGCCGCTGCGAATCAGCGGTAATCCCAACGGGCACTTGAATCTCATGCCGGTCGGCGAAGCCGCCGAGGCCGTGGTTCGGCTGCTACAGCTTGCCCCGAATGGCTTGAGTACCTACCACGTCGTTCGTCACCACGATGTCCCAGTGCAAACGATCATTGACGTGTTCAACGCAGTCGCGCCGGTTCGCTTATCGCTGGTGGAGTGTCCGATCGAAAACCCGACCGCGATGGAAAGGCGCATGCGTTTTGCCAGGGGTTTCCTGCTCTACGCGCACCACAGCCGAACCTTCGACACAACCGGCGCGCGAGCCTTGCTTGGTGAGTTTCGCAGCCAGACCGCTGTCGACTTGGACTATCTGCTCGGAAGCGTGGGGCGGCACAAGCGGTACTTGACGGTCAAGCCGGCACCGCGGCGCTCCAGTAGGCAAGTGCCCGCGGCCTCACGCGGGGCCTGTATCGGGCGTCCATTCGACGCTGCTGCGCACAGCGCCGACACGGTCCACCCGATGAGAGGGTTAACATTTGTTGTCACCGCCGGACGAAGTGGATCGACCGCGCTGTCGCAAATCCTCAACGGTCACCGGGATGTGCTCAGCCTCAACGAGTTCTACGTTTCGGTGCGAACGTTGCCTTCGGTTAACCAACCACTGTCAGGCGAACAGTTCTGGCGCGGCCTCGCCGAGCCGCACCCGATCTTCGACGCCATGGTCCGGGGCGACGCCGGGACGCCGGAGTTCATCTATCCCCGCCTGGCGGGAACCCGATACGATGTAAACACGACCGGGATCCCGGCGATCGCCTTGATGACGCTGCCGCATCTGTCGTCGGACCCCGACGGCGTTTTCGACGCCCTTGCCGCCGAGGTTCCGACGTGGCCGCAACAAACCGCCCGCATGCACTACGAGAAGCTTTTTCGCTGGCTCGCAGCACATTTCGGTGGGAGTGTCGTGGTGGAACGGTCGGGCATGTCGCTAAGTAATGTCCCGTGGCTCCGTGAAACATTCCCGGACGCGAAGTTCGTACACCTCTTCCGACACGGTCCGGACACGGCCGTGTCGATGAGCAAACACACCGCCTTTCGCCTGATGATGCTGATTCAGGACGCGCTGGAACTGCTCGACCTCGACCCGGAGAGCCGAAACCCTTGTCTGCGACTGGACCCGACGGCTATACCGATGGAACTCGCAACTCTGATCGGTGACCGCTGCGACCTCGACTACCTCATGAGTCAGGATCTTCCCGTCGCCCGATTTGCCCGAATGTGGAGCGAGTTGATCGCCATCGGCTTAGCAGCGCTCGCGGACCTGCCGGCAGACCGACACCTGCCGTTGTCGTACGCCGATCTTGTCGCAGACCCCACGTCGTGCCTGACACGGCTCGCCGCATTCCTGGATGTTGACGCCGATCCCAAGTGGCTCGATTTCGGTGCCCGCATTATCGACCCGAGTTTCGCGGGCGTTTCCAATCGGCTATCCGGTGAGGATCTCCAGGCAGTCGTTGAAGGCTGCGCCGCCGGAGAAGCCCTACTCCAAGACCATGCCATGGCCCTAAAGCAATTCGCGCCATTGCCCTGAGGCCTCTCTCCTCCAGTGTGATGGGTTGCGAATGTCCCGGCCGGTGAAGGGAACTGGCGGAGCGGCAGCCGGGGGCGTCTTCGGCCGATTGGGCGATTGTGTCGTGCGCAGGCCGCTGGTTTTCATCGGGTTGTGGGTTGCGCTCGCGGCCGGTCTGTTGCTGACGCTCCCATCGCTAACCCAGATAGCCCGCGAACGGCCGGTCGCTATCTTGCCGTCGGACGCCCCTGCGTTGGTCGCGACCCAACAGATGACAGAGGCTTTTCACGAATCGGGGTCGCAAACAATCCTCCTGGTGGTCCTGACCGACGACAAGGGGCTGGGACCGGCCGACGAAGCCGTCTACCGCACGCTGGTCGACGAGCTGCGCCAGGACACTGGAAGCGTCGTGACGCTGCAGGATTTCCTCAGCGCACCGCCGTTGCGCGACGTCATGACCAGTAAGGATCACCGCGCCTGGTACCTGCCGATCGGACTCGCGGGCGAGTTGGGCTCACCCCGGTTGCACGAGGCGTACGGCCGGGTCGCTGACATCATCAAACACGCCGTCGCGGGATCCACGCTGACCGCGAGCCTGGCCGGCCCCCCGGCCACCGATGCCGACCTCACCGACATCGGTGCGCGGGAGCTACCCCTGATCGAGGCCGCGATCGCACTGCTGCTGTTCATCATCGTGCTGGTCATTTACCGGAACCCGGTCACCACGTTGTTGCCATTGATAACAAACGGCATATCCCTGGTGACTGCGCAGGCCATTGTGGCTGGATTCTGCCAATTGGGTCTGGACATCTCCAACCAGGCAATTGTTCTGATGACCGGCATTACGTGCGGCGCCGGAATAGGGTACGCCGTCTTTCTGATCAGCCGCTATCACGACTATGTCCTACTCAGTGGGGATTCCGACCTAGCGGTCAAGAAGGCGTTGACGTCCGTCGGCAAGGTGATCGCGGCGTCCGCGGCCACTTTGGCTGTCACCTTTCTTGGGATGATGTTCACCCAATTAAGAGTGTTCAAGACCCTCGGTCCGGTGTTGGCGATTGCGATCTGTGTGACGCTACTTGCCGCGGTGACTCTGCTGCCCGCCATGCTCGCGCTCGCCGGGCGGCGTGGTTGGATCGCGCCACGCCGCGACATCGTCACAGGTTTCTGGCGGCGTTCGGGAATGCGAATTGTGCGTCGGCCCAAGGCTTATCTGCTCGCCAGTTTGGCAGTGCTGATCATTCTGGCCGGCGGGGCGCGCCTGCTTCGTGACAACTACGACGATCGGAAAACCCTGCCGGATTCTGCCGACAGCTCCGTCGGATATGCCGCGCTGGCCCGCCATTTCTCGCTGAACTCAACTATTCGTCAGTACCTCGTTATCCGATCACCAAACAACCTGGAGGGACCGGAGACTATTGCCGCCCTCAGGCGGATGGCACAACGGGTACGCGAGATGCCCGACATCGCAATAACCCAGGACACCACCCAACTCCCGGGAGGCAATTCGAACGACGCAAGTGAGACGTTTTCCGACGCCGACGGCCTGCTGGACTCTCTCGTCGGCACTCCCGACGAATCCGGGGCAGACACCACCCCCGAGGACGCGGCCAGGATCATCACCACCATGCGCGCACTCGGCTTCGCCATCGCCATAGACGTCGCAAACATCCCGGACGACTTCGCCGGCCCGGCGGTGAGGGCGCCTGACCCCAGCCAGAGCTGCGACGTCGGCTCTTCGTGCAGCGACCCGCGGTTGGACACCATCAGCGACGACGAATCGCTGGGCAAGGTCTTCGAACTGGCTCAACAGCTGCAGTCCACGCCAGACTCGCAGACCGTCGAGTCAGCGACGCAGAGCTTGCGCCTGGCACGCGATACCGCCGCAAACGCCCTGCGATCAATAAGTATTGACGATGTTGGCGGCGTGCAGGACCAGCCGACTACCCTGCAGCAAAGTGCCAAAGTCCTCGCCGACGCGATTCGGCGACTGCTCGATAAGGTGCAGGCGCTGCTCAACCAGCCCGCACCTACCCGGGCGGGAGTCGGCGATGCGTCGACGTTCGTCGTGTCGCCCGATGGGTACGAAGCGCGGTACTTGATACAAACCAAATTCAATCCCTTTAGCACCGCTGCCATCGATCAGCTCAATTCGATCGTGGATACCGCCCGGGAGTCTCAATCTGACCCCGCACTGGCGGACGCCACCATATCAATGGCCGGATTTCCCGCTACGCTTCAGGACACTCGTGACTACTACAACCGAGACATCCAATTCATCATCGGCATGACCGTCTTAGTTGTGTTTCTGATTTTGATCGCTCGGCTGCGCGCCATCGTCGCGCCGGCCTACCTGATTGTCGCGGCGATGGTTTCATACCTGTCGGCGCTTGGTATCGGCGTCATCATGTTCCAATTCATCCTCGGACAGCAAATGCATTGGAGCGTACCGGGATTGACATTCATCGTATTGGTCACGGTGGGTGCGGATTGCAATATGCTGCTCATCTCCCGGATACGTGACGAGTGTCCCGATGACGTGCGTTCCGGTGTTGTCCGCACGTTGGGCTCGACCGGTGCGGTGATCGCTGTGGCTGGTATCGGCTTCGCCGCCTCGATGTTCGCCCTGCTGTTGGCCGGCATCAGCACCATGGCTCAAGCCGGCTTCGTCATCGGAGTCGGGCTGCTGCTGGATACGTTGCTGGTACGCACCGTCATGGTGCCGGCCATGGCCGTGCTCGTCGGGCGGGCGAACTGGTGGCCGTCCCGAAAGCGGCTACAGCCCAATGCGGTTCTTGCCGCAAGCCGGAACAGCATGCCGACGCCTTCCCGCCGGGGCGCCGGGGTCTGCAGCACGATTTCCGAAACGGGGGACCAGCCGATGCTCGAGCTGGCAGGGGTTTCCAAGACATACCGCTTAGGTGGCCAGACGATTCGTGCACTCGACGGCATCACATTGGCGTTTTCCGGCGGGGAGTTCGTATCCGTCGTCGGTCCGTCGGGCTCGGGTAAGAGCACGCTGCTGCACTTGTTGGGTGCACTGGACAGACCGGACTGCGGGTCGATCCGATTCCAAGGCAAGGAGATCAGCGATCTCGACGACTACGAGCGGTCTGAATTTCGAAGGCGCAGTGTTGGATTCGTCTTCCAGTTCTTCAATCTCCTGCCGACGATGACGGCATGGGAGAACGTGGCGGTACCAATGCTGCTCGACGGTGCCCGGATATCGAAGGTCAAACCGCGTGCCTTGGAGCTGCTGTCGTTGGTTGATCTCGCTGATCGAGCTGAGCACCGACCGTCGGAGTTGTCCGGCGGACAGATGCAGCGAGTGGCCGTGGCCCGGGCGTTGATGATGGATCCGCCGCTGGTTCTCGCCGATGAGCCGACGGGCAATCTCGACACGAAGACCGGCGCTGCGATCATGGCGTTGCTCAACGACGTCGCTCATCAGCAGGGCCGTTCCGTCGTGATGGTTACCCACAACGTCGAAGCGGCATCATCGACGGATCGGGTGATCACCTTGGCGGACGGCCGCATCGGGTCGGACGTCCTGGCTAGTGGGGAACACCCGTGATCATCGATCGCATACGCGCATTCAACTTGCGCGAGTTGCGCAGGCATCCCGGCCGGACGGCGATGTTGCTTGCGGTGGTTGCGATCTCGGCGACGTTGCTGGTTGCCGTCCTTGGTATTGCGGGGTCGATCACCGGTTCCTCCAGCCGTCTTGTCACCAGTATCGGCGGCAATGCGAGCCTCGAGGTTTCCGGCGTCACCGACACCGGATTCCCGGAAGCGCTGCTCCGCGACATCGCGAAGGTGCCCGGTGTCGACGCCGCGGTGCCAATGCTGCGGATGTCCGTCGGGAAGCCTTCAGAGCGTGTGGTGCTGCTGGGGGTGAACAAAAAGGTAAGGGCCATGCTGAGCCCTCTGCAGCGCGCGCTCCAAGACAAGATCGGCCGCATGCTCAAGCAGCGCAATCGGGTTGCGGTCGGGGCCGGCACGGGCCACAAAGAGGGAGACTCGTTTCCGTTGGGCAACGGGAAGGTCACCGTAGCGGCCGTCATCGCCGGTGCTGATGCAGACCGGGTCAACCACGGCAATTTCATCGTGGGGCCGCTGCCATTGATACAAGGCCTCACCGATCGGGTAGGCATGCTCGATTCGGTATTGGTGATCACGGCACCCGATACTGACCTGGGACAGGTCAGGCAGGGCCTCGCGGACGTAGTGGGCGCACGCGCCGTCGTCGCCGAACCGACCTTCCGGTCCGCGCAATCCACTGGGCCGGTGGCGATTATGCGCACGCTCATGCTGTTGGCGGCATCGACCGCGCTCGTGGTCGCTGGATTCCTGATCTTCAACGCGATGAGCATGGCGATCACGCAGCGGCGTCCGGCGATATCGATGCTTCGCGCCATCGGCGCCGACAAGTTGCAGATGGTGCTTGACCTGCTGTTGGAGGCCGGCCTCATAGGGCTGGTCGGCGGGATAGCGGGATCGGCACTGGGCGTGTTGATCGGCAGGCGGGCGATTGGCGTCCTGCCCGCGGCGCTGCTGCAGGGCTACGAGTCGCGAACCGAATACATTCTGCCCGGCTACGCAATTCCTGTCGGCATGGCCGCGTGCGTAGTGGTCAGCGTTGGGGCGGCGGCGCTGGCGGCTCGCCAGGTGCACAAAGTGGAGCCTGTAGAGGCCCTGGCCCCAGTCGGGGTATCCAGTGCCGACGTCGTTCGGCTTCGGTCGCGGCTGGTGGCGGGTGTCATCGGTGCCGGGCTTGTTGCAGCGGCTGTTTTGGTCGGATCCCGCGACCTGGGACGTGTTTCGGTGGCGGCTATCGCGATCGTGTTTCTCGGCGAGATCGCCCTGTGCTTCGCCTTCGCCGGGCCGATCGTGCATTGGGCGGCGAAGGTCGCGCGAGGCTTCGGTGCACCGGGTGCGCTGGCCGCTGCGACGATCGAGCGGGCGCCGCGCCGAGTGTGGGCAACATTCATGACTGTGCAGATCGCGCTGGCGATCACCGTGCAGAATACCGGCGCAAACTTCAACGCCATCGATTCGATGGAAGCCAGCTTCTCCTCGCTTCGCGATAGGGACTTCTTCGTCAGCTCGTCTGCTCCCGGCGTGTTCCCGACAGCGCCGATCCTGCCGCAGGACGCCGAATCGAAGATCGCGTCGATCCCGGGGGTGCGCGGCGTCTTTCCAGCGCAGATGGCTTTCGCAACCGTCCGCGGCAGACGGGTACTGATCCAGGGCCTCGCCCCAGGGGCGGTCGCGCCGCCGGTGAGTGCGATGACTCCGCAAGTGCGAGAACAGGTTCTAGCTGGTGACGGCGTCGTCGTAGCCCGCGACATCGCTCGTTCCCTGGGACTACGGGCAGGCGACGAATTGGCATTGGCGACCCCCACCGGCGAGCGCCGCGTTCGTGTCCTGCAGGTGGTGCCATACTTCTCGCTACTAGGCGGTGTCGTATCGATGAGCTTGACACATCTGCGTCAATGGTTTGCGCGGCCCGGGTCGACGATTCTTGCTGTTAGCCTCATGCCGGGCGCCGATCGTCCCGGCGTCGCGGCGGCGATCCGCGACAAGTTGCCCGCCGACGTATACGTGTACTCGGGCCAGGAGGCGGCGAGCGCGGTCGGTGCGTCCCTGGCGCAGGGCACGGCACTGATCAATGTGATGGCGTGGATAGTCGTCTTCGTGGCGAGCGTCGCGCTGTTCAACACGCTGATGCTGTCCGTACTGGAGCGGCGGCGCGAGCTGGGCGTGTTGCGGGCGATGGGTTCTTCGCGGCGCTTCGCGCTGCGTACGATTCTTACCGAGGCTGCGGGCGTAGGTGTTGTCGGTGGCGCGATTGGAGCGGCATTTGGTGCGGCCAACCAGTACCTGACTACGTCCGCGCTGACCCATGTGCTCAGCATCGACGTGGCGTATAAGCCGAGCTGGATGGCACTTCTATTTGCTTGCGCCGCATTCGCTTTGACCCTGCTGGGCGCGATCCCCCCCGCTGTGCGCGCCGCGCGCCTTGACATCGTCGCGGCTGTGGCCGTCGATTAGCGTGCTGGCGACTACAGCGGGATGTTCTTGTGACGTCCGCGCCGTGCCGGTGCCTCGGCCAGCGCCTCGCTGATCCGGCTGCGGGTGTGGGCGGGGTCGATCTTCTCGTCGACAACGCCGATCTCAATGGCGTTGTCGACACCGCCGGCGAGCCGCTCGTGCTCAGCGGCCAGCTCGTCGTGCAGCGCGTCGCGCTCGTGGTCAGCGGCGGCGGCCAGCTTCTTCTTGTGCAAGATGCCGACAGCTGCCTTGGCGCCCATCACGGCGACCTCGGCGTCCGGCCAGGCGAACACCTTGGTGGCGCCCAGCGAGCGGGAGTTCATCGCAATGTAGGCCCCGCCGTAGATCTTTCGAGTGACCAGCGTGACGCGCGGAACGGTGGCCTCACCGAACGCGTGCAGGAGTTTGGCCCCGCGGCGCACCACGCCGCCCCATTCCTGGTCTACGCCGGGCAGGTAGCCGGGCACGTCGACGATCACGATCAGCGGGATGCCGAACGCATCGCAGAGCCGCACGAAACGTGCTGCCTTCTCGGCACTTTCCGAGTTGAGGCAGCCGCCGAGGCGCAACGGGTTGTTGGCAAGCACGCCGACCGAGCGTCCCGACAAGCGACCCAGTCCGACCACCATCGATGGCGCCCACTTGGCCTGGAACTCCTCGAACGGCGCGTCCTCGTCGAGCAGTGCGGTGACGAGCGGGTGCACGTCGTAGGCCCGACGCGGCGACTCCGGCAACAGCGCGTGCAGGTCGCTCTCGTGCGCCTCAGCCTTGCTGCGGTCGAAATGGCCCTGCTGGCAGAACAATCCGACCAGGCGGCGACCACGCTCGTAAGCGTCGGCCTCGTCGTCGGCGACGATGTGGCAAACCCCGGACTTCTTGTGATGTGTGTCCGGGCCGCCCAGCGAGGCCATGTCCACGTCTTCACCGGTGACGCTGCGCACGACGTCGGGCCCGGTGACGAACACCCGACCCTCCGGCGCCATGATGACGACGTCGGTCAGCGCCGGGCCGTAGGCCGCGCCGCCGGCGGCGAAACCGACCACCACCGAGATCTGCGGGACGTATCCGGACGCGCGGATCATCGCCTCGAACACCAGCCCGACGGCGTGCAATGCCTTCACGCCCTCGGCCAGCCGCGCACCGCCCGAATGCCAGATGCCCACGATCGGGCTCTGTTCTTCGATGGCGGTGTCGTAGGCGTTGACGATGTGCGTGCAGCCCTCGAGCCCCATGGCCCCGCCCATCACGGTGCCGTCGGTGGCAAATGCGATGGTGCGCACGCCATTAACGGTTCCGCCCGCGGCGAGCACACCGGAGCGGTCGCGCTCGTGCAGCAGCTCGATGCTGCCGTCGTCGAAAAACCTGCTCAGCCGCAGCAGCGGATCGCGCGGGTCGAGCGACTCATCGATTGCCTCAGGGGCCAGGGTCGTCATCGCAGGTCTCCTAGTCTCATTGCTGTTCGGGGATGCGGGTTAGTAGCGGCCAAATGTCAGCGCCACGTTGTGCCCGCCGAACCCGAACGAGTTGTTGATCGCGTACTTGTAGTTGCCGGTTCGCGGCTGGCCCGCCACCACGTCCAGGTCGACCTCAGGGTCCAGATTCACCAGGTTCAGTGTGGGTGGAATGACCTGGTCGCGCAGGGCCAGCACGGTCAGGATCGACTCGACGGCGCCGACCGCACCGACCGAGTGGCCGAGTGCGGCCTTGGGGGCGTACACGGCTGCGTTGCCGCCGTGCGGGCCGAGCGCGCGGTTGATCGCTTTGCCCTCGGCAACGTCGCCGACCGAGGTGCCGGTGGCGTGGGCGTTCACGTGGTCGATGTCGGACGGGGTCAGGCCGGCGAGCTCGATCGCCCGCGTCATCGCATGCCCGGCCCGCTCGCCGTTGGGATCCGGCGCCACCATGTGGAAGCCGTCCGAGGTGACGCTGGCACCCATGATGCGGGCCAGGATGTCAGCGCCGCGGGCTTTGGCGTGCTCCTCGGTTTCGATCACCATCAAGGCCCCGGCCTCGCCGAACACGAATCCGTTCCGGTCTTTGTCGAATGGACGGCAGGCACCGGCCGGGTCGTCGTTGGTCGTCGACATCACGATGCGCATCTGCGCAAATGCGGCGATGGGCACCGCCTCGATCCGGGTCTCGACGCCGCCGCAGATTGCAATGTCGGCCTCACCGAGCGCAATCTGCTGCCACGCGCGGGCAATGCCCTCCGAGCCGGACGCGCACGCCGACACCGCGGTGATCACGCCGGCTTTCGCTTCCCGCTGCAGCCCGATCGCCGCCGCGGCGCCATTGGGCATGTACATCTGCACGGCCAGTGGGGAGACCGCCCGCAGGCCCTTTTCCCGCATGCCGTCGTAGCTGAAAATCAGCTCCTCGCTGGAGCCCATCCCGGTGCCGATGGAGACCAGCAGCCGATTGGTGTCGACCTCTGGCGAACCCGCGTTCTCCCACAACCGCCGGTTGAGCACCGTGGCCATCTTCTGCAGATAACCCATCCGGCGGTTCTCCACACGGTCCAGCTGGCTGTCGAACTCCTCGCGCAGATGGCCACCGATACGGACCGGCAAGTCAAATTCTTTGACGAAAGGGTCCTCGAGCACGCGGATGCCACTTTGACCGTCCAGCAACAACTTCCACGTGGTATCGACATCGGTTGCCAGTGCGGTTGTCATGGCGACGCCGGTGACAACGATGTTGGGGAAACCGTTCCCCGTAGCCAACTTTGACGATGTGGTCATGGGCCCTACGAACGTGTCCTTCCTTGCTCAGTACCGCCCGAAAGCCAACGCGACGTTGTGTCCGCCGAAACCGAACGAGTTGTTGATGGCGTATTGGTACTCGCCATAACGTGGCTCGTCCGCGACGACGTCGAGGTCGATCTCCGGGTCGGGCGTGGTGTAGTTAAGTGTCGGCGGAATAACGCCATCTCGCAGCGCAAGCACCGTCAGGATCGATTCCAGCGCGCCCACGGCGCCGATGGAGTGACCCAGCGCCCCCTTGGGCGCGTAGACCGCGGCCTGGTCACAGCCGGCGACCCGGATGGCGTTGGCCTCGGCCGTGTCGCCGATCGGAGTGGCAGTCGCATGCGCGTTGATGTGGTCGATGTCCTTGGGAGACAAGCCCGCCAGCTCCAGCGCGCGGGCCATCGCCCGTCCGGCGCGCTCGCCGTCAGCGGCCGGTGCCACCATGTGGAACGCATCCGACGTGATGCCGGCACCCATCAACCGGGCCAGCGGCTTGGCGCCACGGGCTTTGGCGTGCTCTTCGGTCTCGATCATCATCATCGCGCCGGCCTCGCCGAAGACGAAGCCGTCACGCTCTTTGTCGAACGGCCGCGACGCCCCTTCGGGGTCCTCGTTGCGGGTCGACATGGCCCGCATCATCGAGAACGCCGCGATGGGCAGTGCCTCGATGTTGCCCTCCACGCCGCCGCAGACCGCAAAGTCCGCGTCACCCATGACGATTTGTCGCCACGCGTGGGCGATGGCCTCCGAACCCGACGAGCAGGCCGACACCGGGGTCATCACTCCGGCGCGGGCGCCCAGCTGCAGACCGACGACGGCCGCAGCGCCGTTCGGCATGATCATCTGCACGGCCAGTGGCGACACCTTGCGGGGGCCGCCCTCGTTCATCAGGTCGTAGCTCTCGACGATCTTCTCGGCACCGCCGAGGCCTGTGCCGACCACGACCGTGAACCGGTCCGGGTCGACTTCGGGGCTGCCGGCGTTCTCCCACAACTGGCCGCTGAGGTACTTCGCCATCCGCTGGACGTAGGACATCCGTCGCATGTCCAGCCGGCCCATGTGGTCGTCGACCGATTCCTTGAGGTGCCCGCCAATTTTGACTTGCAGGTCCCACTTGGTGACGAACTCGTCTTCGAGCACGCGGATGCCGCTCTCGCCGGCCAGCAAACCCTTCCACGTGCCTTCGATGTCCGGCGAGATCGAAGTCGTCGCCG
>NZ_DASXHW010000192.1:0-7099 GCF_036488105.1 Mycobacterium sp.
TGGCGGGGGACGCCGCGCATGTGCATCACCCGATCGGCGGTCAGGGGCTCAACACCGGCGTCCAGGATGCGGTGAATCTGGGGTGGAAGCTTGCCCTGGTAGCCAACGGGTCGGCACCGGACAGCCTCCTCGACAGCTATCACGCCGAACGGCATCCGGTCGCGGCGCGGGTGCTGCGGCACACGATGGCGCAGATGGCGCTGCTGCGCCATCCAGCCGACGACCGAACAAAAGCATTGCGCGACATCATGTCTGAGGTGTTGCGGATGGACGAGCCGCGTCGGCGCTTCGCTGCGACGATGTCGGGACTGGATATCCACTACGACCTCGGGCCAAGACACCCCCTGCTCGGACGCCGCATGCCCGATCTCGACATCGTCACCAGTGCGGGTGTGCGTCGAGTGTTCACGCTGTTGCACGACGTGCACGGGGTGCTGATCAACTTCGGCGAGCCCGGCGCACTCGACCTATCCGCCTGGGCCGATCGAGTTCGGCTGGTCGACGCGAAATATGTTGGCGAGTGGGAGCTTCCAGCCCTGGGCACCGTTGCTGCTCCGGATGCGGTGCTGGTCCGGCCGGACGGGTACGTCGCGTGGGTCGGCGACGGTTCCGACGGCGGCTTGACCGACGCGCTGAACGGGTGGTTCGGACCACCGAGCGTGGCTCGGCGCTAGGCGGTGCCGGACGCGGTGTCAGCCCTCCAGGGCGTCTTGCAGCTCCCGCACGTGGTCCTGTGTTTGTTGCAGCAATGGCCGCAGCGCCTCGGCTACGTCCGGCAACCCCAGATCGTTGGCCTCGGCCACACGCTTCCGGTAGCGATCCAGCTGACGCTGCTCCAATTCCATGTCGGCCTTCAGCGCTGCGGCCCCGTCGGATGCATCAGGCACGTCGGGCACTTTGACAGTCGGCGTGCCACCGAGAAAGTCGATTTGCTGGGCCAGTATTTTGGCGTGCTCTAACTCCTGAGCCAGGTGGTTGCCCATTTCCTCGGTGATCGAGTGGTACTTGGGCCCTTTGATCGTTGCGGTGTGCTGGATGTATTGGACAATCGATTGATATTCGGTGCCCAGATCTTCGTTGAGTCGTTCGATGAAAGTACTGGTGTCCATGCGGCTAGGTTTCACGCAACGCGGTGGGCTCAAACGCGAGCCGGGGGGTGTTACGCCTGACCAGTGCCGATGCGCCTTGGTGGCAAACCGATCGTTGGCTGTTCGGGCGTTGTCGGCGACCTTCGCGCTGGTGCTATTGGGGATAGCCAGCGCAGGCGCAGCGCCTGCTGAACCGGTTGTCCACGGAATCGGCGACAAAGCAGTGGGCTGGGATACCTACCGTCGATTGGATCGGTTGCCATACCTGAGCGCGGACACGGAGACTCTGCAGGCCTCGAGCTTCGATCGGACCGGCGGCGATTTCGACATCAGCACCGGAAACCAAAACGGCAGTGGCGGTTGTCTGGCTTCGGGTGGTGTCGGGTGTGTCATCGCCGAGGATCGCGGCGCCGGCGAGCTTGATTCGATCTGGTTCACCCGCGACGGCGGCAATGTGAGTCGTATGGGAGCGATCCGCATCGATTTGGATGGACAGACTGTGATAGATGCACCGTTGCAGTCGTTGGTCGATGGTGGGCTGGGTGCGCCATTCGTCTGGCCTCTGGTGGCCAACGCTGCGCAGTCGCCTGCGGGGGTTTATGTCAAGGTACCTATGCCGTACCGGCAGTCGATGCGGATCAGCGTCGCATCGAATCTGCAGTACTACCACGTCGACTATCGCAAGTTTTCGAACGCCGAAGGCGTGCGGACGTTCTCGCCCTCCGATCCCGCGCTTGACGTGATCACCACTCTGCGCGCCGCGGGCACCATCGACCCCAAACCGCCGGCACCGAGTGCAGCACACCACAATCGGGGCGTCGAGCTCGCGGCCGGCGCTACCGCAACGATCGCGGAATCGACTGGCTCAGGCAGTATTTCGGCACTGCGCCTAAGGTTGCCCAACCGGGCTGATCAAGTCCTCAACGGGCTACGGCTGCGGATCGAGTTTGACGACCGAACCACGGTCGACTCACCACTTGGCGAATTCTTCGGCGCCGGATTGGGCGCCAGCGACGTGCGATCAATGATGTTCGCCACAATCCGACAACCCGACGGATCGTTCTCGTTATCGGATTGGTGGCCAATGCCTTTCGCCCGCGCGGCACGGGTCGCGCTAGTCAACGCGACCGCCGCTCCAGTTGGGGGTATCGACGCCGATGTCGTGACCGTTCCCGATCCGCAGTGGGCGCCCGCGCTAGCCAGCGGCCGCGCCGGCTACTTCACCGCACATTCACATGCCGGGCCGACGATCCTCGGTCAGGACTGGTTGTTCGCCGACGAACAAGGCCACGGGAAATTCGTCGGCGTCAGCCACACCATCAGGGGCTCTCGCACCAAAACGTCGTTTAGCGACGGCGCCCCTTACTTTCTCGAAGGAGCCGAGCGCGTATACACAGACGGTTCCCCATCGCCCCAGTGGTACGGCACCGGCACCGAGGACTTCTACGAGGGCGGCTGGTATTTCGACAACGGCACCTTATTCAGCGACCCGCTGACCGGCCAACCCGATCAACGGACCGCGGCCGGCGGATGCGCAGATTACTGCGTAGCGGTCTATCGGCTCATGCTCGCCGACGCCATCGGCTACCACTCCGCAATCCGCTTCGGGATTGAGCACGGCAAGCGCAACATGGTGCAACCCGACTACAGCTCAACGGCATTCCTTTATACCCAACCAGACGACACCATTGCATCCAGAGACGAAGTCGACCCAACCGATCTGGTAAGTCGAATCATGCATATCTACACCGATGCCAACGCCCCGGAGCAAACGCTGATCAGCACGTACGAGGGCAGCGATGACACCCGCACGATCACCGGCTTAGTCCGCGCTACCCGAGCTCCGATCACGTTCGACGCCCAAATCCGCCCCGACAATCACGGCATCCTGTTGCGCCGCACATCGGATCAAGCGGCCGGCTATCAATCAGCAACTGTTGCCGTCGACGGTGTCCCGGCCGGGAACTGGTTACAACCGCGCAGCAACACATTTCACCGTTGGCTCGAGGACACCTACTTAGTGCCCGAATTCCTGACCGCAGGCAAAACTCGGATCACCATCACACTCGTAGCCGTCCCCAGCGCCCCACCTTGGACGGCCAGCCGCTACCGCGTCGAAACGCTGACCGGGACATAGATGAACCTGGCAGCCCGGCCCAGTCGGATCAAGGCTAGCCCGGTAGGTTGAACGCGATTCCGGACTTGCCTGAAGGGAGGCACCGTGGGCGACATCGCCGCCATGTCCGAGGCCGACCGCGGGTGGATGATCGACACGCTGTTGGCTCTGCTGCAGACCCCGAGCCCAGCTGGGCGCACCGACGCCGTCATGCAACTGATCGGCGACATCTTCAACGACTTCGGCGTGCCGTTCTCGTTAACCCGCCGCGGTGCACTCACCGCCCACCTCCCCGGCGAGTCCAAGCACACCGACCGTGCACTGGTGGTGCATGCCGACACCATCGGCTGCATGGTCCGCAGGCTCAAGGACAACGGTCGCCTCGAGCTGATTCCAATCGGCACCTTCTCGGCCCGCTTCGCCACCGGCGCCCGCGTGCGAATCTTCATCGACGACCCCGACGAGTTCATCACCGGCACGGTGATGCCGCTCAAGGCCAGCGGACACGCCTTCGGCGACGAGATCGACAGCCAGCCCACGGACTGGGGGCACATCGAGGTCCGCATCGACCGCAAGGTTTCGTCGCGAGACGACCTCGTCCGGCTCGGCTTGAAGATCGGGGACTTTGCCGCATTTGTCACCAGCCCCGAGCTGGCCGCCGACGGCTTCATCGTGTCCCGTCATCTCGACGGTAAGGCCGGTGTGGCCGTCGCACTGGCACTGGCCAAGAACTTCAGCGAAAACAAGGTCGTGCTCCCGCACCGCACCACGATCATGGTGACCATTACCGAGGAGGTAGGCCACGGGGCTAGCGACGGCCTGCCCGCCGACGTCGCCGAGCTGGTCTCGGTGGACAACGCGGTGTGCGCGCCCGGCCAGGACTCCATCGAGGACGGCGTCACGATCCCGATGGCCGATTTGCACGGCCCGTTCGATTACCACCTCACCCGCAAGCTCTGCCGGCTCGCCGAGGAGCACGGCATACCGTTCGCGCGGGATGTGTTCCGTTACTACCGATCCGACGCCGCCGCGGCGATCGAGGCCGGGGCGGGAACGCGCGCTGCGTTGGTGGGCTTCGGGCTCGACGGTAGCCATGGTTGGGAACGCACCCACATGGACTCGTTGGAGGCGACGTACAACCTGCTGCATGCCTGGCTGCAAACACCACTGACGTTCGCCAAGTGGGACGCGAAGCCATCGGGCAAGCTGCGCGACTTCCCGTCGTCGGAACAGCCCGCGCCGACCGAGCAATGGGTGCCGTTGGCACGCGGCGAGCACGCCGAGCCCGGCGATGTGTCGCCGGGCTCGCACTGGCCGCCGTCGTCGGCACCCGAGGCGAGCGACTGACCCTAACCATCGGCGCCGATTTGTACGAGGATGAAGCAATGCGATCTCACGTCGTCCTCGTGACCATGGCCGCGTTGATCGGCCTGGCTGCCCCCGCGCACGCCGACCCGAATCCTGATGCCAAGTTTCTTGGCGCGCTCAACAAGGCCGGCATCACCTATCACGACGGTCCCGCTGCGATCGCCATCGGCCGGCGAGTATGCGAGTTGATGGACCAGGGCAATCCCCAAGCTGCTGTCATCAAGAGCATGACCCAGGAGAACTCCGGATTCACCGATGACGGCGCAACGAAGTTCGCCCAAATCTCGGAAAACGTCTTCTGTCCGCAGCACACGTGGGGAATCGTCCCAACGCCCGCGCAGCAGCCGTGGTCCCCGCCAATCGATTTCCCATTGCCGCCCCTACCGGCCGCGTTCTAAGCCGATGACCGTCTTCGCCAGTAGTTCGGCACGGTGCCTCGCACCAGTAGCCGTCGCCACGTTCCTGCTCGTTCTTGCCGGGTGCTCGCATCCACCCGGGCCGATGGCACCACCGGTCGCGGCAGCACCTCCTTCCACCACGATGACGGTGGCGGCTGCGCCGAAGGCGCCCGATGGTGCACAGCCCCGGCTGGCGTCGGATCCCGCACAATTGGCCGACGACCTCGTCGCCGACGAGCACGCGCTACGTGACCCGTCGACGGGGGAGCCGGCGCTGGTGGCGGCGGCTCACCGCCAGCAGGCTGCCTATCGGGCCATCGGGCAACATCCCGAATGGGATGCTGCCGCCCGGGCGCGCATCCCGGCTGAGCTCCTCGACGTATACGACCGCAATGTCGACGCCCGTCGTCAGCTCACCGCGATAACCCCGGTTCGTAGCACGCTGCCCGCATGGCGCATCGTGCCGCCGGCACCCGCCGACCAATTGCTGGGCTTCTACCACCAAGCCGAGGCGGACACCGGTGTCAACTGGAACTACCTAGCCGCGATCAACCTGGTCGAGACCCGCTTAGGCAGCATCGACGGTGTCAGCACTGCCGACGCGCAAGGCCCAATGCAGTTCTTGCCCGCGACGTTCGCCGCGTACGGCCAGGGCGGCGATATTCATTCGCCGCACGACAGCATCATGGCGGCGGCCCGTTATCTCGCTGCGAATAACTTCGCCAACGACCGCGATCACGCCCTTTACCGGTACAACCACGCCAACCAATATGTGCGCGCGGTTGATCAGTACGCGGCGCTGATTGGCGGCGACCCTGCGGCGTTCGCCGGGTATTACCGGTGGGACGTCTATTGCCGCACGACCGCCGGAGATGTGTTGCTGCCCATCGGTTATGCCCAGGCGTCGCCGATCCCGGCCGCGGACTACGTCGCGTCACACCCGCAGTAAGTCAGTTCGCGGCCAGCACCAGATCTTCGGTGAGAGCCTCGTCGGTCAGCTCTTCGAGCTCTTTGCCTTTGGTCTCCGGCCCGAGCAGGTAGCCGATCACCGTCAGCACCCACAGGCCGGCCAGCGCCAGGTACGGGGTCTGCAATCCGTAATGCATGATGGCCCAGCCGACGACGGTCGGAGCGGCGATGGAGACGACGCGGCCGCCGCCGACTGCGATTCCAAAGCCAGTTCCGCGCAACACTGTTGGAAACAGCTCTGCGATATAGGTGTCGCCGACACCCCACAGCCAGCCGAGGGTCGCGATGGCGACCGCGCCGAAGACTTGATACTGAGCCAGCGAGTCGGAGGTCGCCGCCAAGATGGTCGAGGCGACTTCGATGACCGCGGCAAGGATCGCCGAAGGCCGCCGACCGATTCGATCGGCGAGCGCGGTTCCGAGGAACGCGAACACGGCTTGCAGCAGGAAGAACACCAGGGCGTAGCGGATCGCCTCGATCGGCGTGGCATGGAATTTCTTCACGATGTAGGTCGTCAAGAACAGCGTCATGCCCCAGTAGCCGACCGCGTTTGCGGTGTAGATCAGCCAGCCGGCCACCAAACGTCGCCGCACGCCGGGCAAGTGCCAGAGCCGCGGCTTAGCGGTCCCGCTGGCCCGGACATCGACGTAGCGATGGGATTCGGTGATACCCCGCCGGATCAGGAACAAGACAATCGCGGGGATGATCGCGACGATGAATGCCGATTGCCAGCCGAAGCGCGGCACCAAAACCAGCGCGACACCGGCGGCGAGAACGTAACCCAGCGAGAAGAGCGAAAAGATAACGCCGCCAACGCCGATCGCGCGGGTCTTGGCCGGCCAGACTTCGGCGGTGTAGGGCGCGCCGACGGCGAGTTCGCCCGCACCTCCGACTCCGGTGAGGAATCGCAGTCCGGTGAACGCGGCGATGTTGGTGGTGAGACCGGCCAGGGCGGTCGTGATGCCGTACAGCAGGATCGACGCCCCGAGCGTCGTCTTCCGCCCCCACCGGTCCGCCGACAATCCGAAGCCGATGGTGCCAATGGTGTAGCCCAGCAAGAAGATCGAACCGATGTAGCCGGCTTGAGCCTCGGTGATGTGCAGCGTCTGTTTGATTTCCGGCAACACCAGGCCGTAGATGTTCACCGCATACGAGTCGAA
>NZ_DASXHW010000208.1:0-2711 GCF_036488105.1 Mycobacterium sp.
CGCCGGGCCTGCCCGATTTGGCCCGGAGCGCGTCGTCGCTGACCGTCGCGGAGACAACCGAGATCGATGATGCCCGCCGACGGCTGCGGGTGCCGATCGACGAAATGCTGTTGGCCGCATTGGGTCGGACGATCGCTCACCAGATCGGTGACGGGACCGTCGCCGTCGACCTCAGCGGCGAGGGTCGGTCGGTGCTCAAGCCCGACGTCGACCTGCGCCGTACCGTCGGCTGGTTCAATACCATCTATCCGATCGCGCTCACCTGCGCCAAGGATGACGGCGCGAAGCAGCTGCTCGACGACGTGCACAACACACTGACTGCCGTCCCGCACTACGGACTGGGCTATGGGCTGCTGCGCTACCTGTATGCCCCGACAGCGCGGCAACTTGGCGCTGCCGGTCAGGCCGACATCTTCTTCTCCTACATCGGCACGATCCCCGATCTGCCGCCGCTGGACGTGGATGTCGCGGTCCGATTCGACTCCGACACCGCATTGCCGGTGCGCGAAGCGATTCCGGGCCTGGGCCACGCAATCGAGTTGCGGGTCTTCCGTACCGCCGGTGTGCTGCATCTGGACTGGTGGTACGACAGCCGGCGGGTCGACGGGGCCACAGTGCAGTCACTTGCCAGCGGGTATTCCCGGACATTGTTGGAGCTGATCCGGGAAGCGCTCAAGCAAGACGAGATGGACTCCGGCAGTGACGAAATGGAACTCGTCGACCTGTCGTAGATCTCGACAAGGCTAGAAAGGCAACCGTGTTTCCATCGTCGGTCATCCGCAAGCTGGCGCTCAGCGAGGAAATGCTCGCTGAGACGCACAACTTCGTGGGTCTCGCCGCGCACCTCGAGGGTCCGATTGATGTCGACGCGCTGACCGACGCCTTTGACCTGCTGCTCGAGGCGCATCCGGTGCTGACCGCGCGCCTCGAACGCGGAGCCGACGGCCGTCACGAGCTGGTCGCCGACGACCTCATGCACTCGGGACTCGAGGTCATCGAGGTCGACGCGTCGCAGATCGACAACCCGCCGCCGCATTTCGATCAGGGCGAATCGCTGGTGCATCTGCGCCTGTTCATCCGCGATGGTCAGGCGCATCCGACGCTCTACGTCCACCATGCCCTGGCCGACGGTCACCACATGTACGGCCTGATCGAGGAATTGCTGTCGTTCTACACGGATCTGGTCACCAACGGGAAGACCGCTCCGGTGACCGCGCAGCCCGCACCGGAGTCGATCGAGACAGTGCTCGCCGACCGGGGCATCCAGAAAGGGCCGCGCTCGGGTATCGAGCGGTTCATGCCGGCGCTGTTCGCCTACGACCTGCCACCCTCCCGGCGCAGCGACACCGGCGTGAAACCCACGTCCCCCGTGCGTGTTCCGATGGTGTCGTGCCGGCTCAGCGAGAGCCAGACGCACGCCATCGTCGAGCTCTGCCGCGCCGAAAAGCTGGGTCTGCACTCGGTGCTGTCGGCGGCGATCCTGATCGCGGAGTGGCAGGTGCGAGGCAGGGTGAACATTCCGGTGCCGTTCATCTACACCGTCGATCTGCGTTACTTCCTGTCACCGCCGGTGTCGGCGACCGGATGCACGAACCCGGTCGGGCTGGGCACCTACCTTGCCGAGATCAACCAGAAGACCATGGTGGTCGAGCTTGCCCGCGACATCGCGGCAACATTCAAAGGGGACCTGGACGAGGGTGTGATCCAGCAGTCCCGCTTGCACTTCAGCCCGCAGTATGTCGGCAACGCACCCGGTATGCCCGACGTTGTGTTGTTGTCCGACAACGGTTTGGTGCCCCCGGTGCGCACACCGCCGGGAGTGGAAGTGACCGCCACGCACGGCGAGTTGTATTTCGCGGTCAGCGCCGGCATCGAGATCTACTTCACCCAGATCTACGCCGAACAGCTCAACGTCGAATACCACTCGCACGGCCCGGATCCGGAAAAATCGATCGAGGCCATTCGTGGGCTGCTGTCCGCGGTCGCCGACCAGCACGCGGCCAGCGGCGTCAGCTGAGCGGTCCGAAGGCGTAGCGGTGGTACTGGAATGTTCGGCGCAGCGGCGGGATCGGTCGGACCAACTGCCGCATCACCCGAAAGACAGCCGACGCCCGGCCGAAGGTGCTCGCGTCGAAAAACGTCACACCGCTGACCAACCGGACCCCGGAAAGGCGGTCGATCACGTCGGACGGCGTGTTGACCGCCCAATACAGCGTCGAGCCGGACTGCCGTTGCAGGCGGTGCGTTTTCTGCGACCGGACAACGAGCCGGCTGTAGTAGTCGATCTGGATCTCGCCCGAGCCGAACCGGTCGACGACGTGTTGCAGCAGCGCGATGCCGTCGTCCTCGGTGAGGTACATGCTGATGCCCTCGGCCAACAGCAACGTCGGCCGGTCAGCTGGGATTTGGTCCAGCCACGACGGGTCCGTCGCCGGCGTGGCAACCAGGTGGTAATTCGGTCGGCTCGGAAAAACCTTCTCCCGCAACGAGATTACCGCCGGATAGTCGACGTCGTACCACTGCACACCCGGACCCGGGTCCAGCCGGAACACCCGGCTGTCCAGACCGCAGCCGAGGTGGATCACGGTGGCGTCGGGATTGGCGGCCAGGAACTCGGCGGCCCACACGTCGAACTGAGCGGTTCGCACCGTGACCAGCGGCGTCCAGCGGTCGGTGACCTTGAGTTCGTCCCAGTCGTAGTCGATTCGGGC
>NZ_DASXHW010000223.1:0-4431 GCF_036488105.1 Mycobacterium sp.
CGGCCGAGTACCCACACCGGCACGTCGTAGGCCTTCTCCCGCTCGCACGGGCGGCCGGAGGCGAGCCGGGCGGCGTCTGCCATCCCGAAGCCCTGAAGGCGGCGCTGGCTGTAGCTGACGTACCAGCGCCACGGCTGGAACTTACGTTTCATCGCCGGCATCCTTCACCTTCGCCGGGGCATGCAGGACTCCGCTGCCGGTGATCGCCGTGGACTCAGCGAACGGCCCCGTCGCGGTCAGCACGGCCGGCTCGGCTGCGAGCACTCCGCGAAGCCTCGCCTCGACGGCCTTGACCGGCTCGCCGTCCTCGATGCCCAGCACGTCCTGCATGCGGCGGGCGGCGAGATGCGCCCCCGTTCCGGTCTTCGCACTCTCGCGCAGTGCCCCGGAGAGCACGATGGCTAGGTCGTGGATCAGGGCATCGCGGGGTATCTGGCCGCTCATCGCTGGCCGCCTTCCCACGCCTCGGTGCGCAGCCTGTCAAGCTCCTGCGGGTCGCGTTCCGCCATGGCGTCGAAGAACTCGCTGACCGCGACGTCTCGATCGTCGGCGAAGTGGGTCACGATCAGCGCGTACCCGTCCCGTCCTCCGAGATGAACCGAGACCGTAAGACTGTCCGGCAGTTCTCCGGCAGGGAAGCGCCGGACGTTCGGCTCACTCTCGTTACCGAGCACGTACTTGCAGCTGCCGTCGCCGAGAACCCCGTCGGTATCGGCGGCGCAGACGGTGACATCAACCGCAACCGCGCGCGGCGGCTTGACCCACGTGCCGCCCTGGCCGAAGTACTGGATTTCGGGAGTCATTGCCGGGTCTCCTCAACGTCGGCGTGGCCGAGGGACGAGCGGCACTCCCCTTTGCCGTCCAGCACCATGTTGCAGGTGCCGCACGGCCCCTGCCGCTTGCACCGGGCGAACCTGAAGTCGCCGAGCGGGCGCAGCGCCCTGGCGAGGTCGCGGGCGGCGGCCATGGCTGCGTCCCACGCCTCAGGCGAGCGCGAACTCAGGTGCGCGTGGCGGGCGTCCGCGAACGCCTTTTGCACCGGGCCGATCGCCTCGTAACGCCAGCCGAACTCAAGGGTCGCCTCGTCCAGCATCGACAGTCCCCCCGTGTTACCGGGGAACCTCTCAGCCAGTTCAAGGCAGTCGGCCAGTTGAGTTGCGGTCATGTCGATGTAGTCGCTCATGCTCCTGTCTCCTTGCACTGGTGGTCCTGTGCCCACTTGAGCAGGACGGACAGGCTTTCCGTGTGGTCCGCGCCCCCGTCGTCCCGGTCGGTGAACGTCCGCGCCTCGCCGCACCGCTCGCAGCGGACCTCAACAGGCTGGGTGAAAGTCAGGCCCTCGTCATCGAAGCCCGCGACCCGGAAGTGCGACAGGTCGGCGGCGGCCCGCTCGTACCACTCGACGGGGACCACGACGGCGGTCGGGATGCCGTAGCGATGAATCTCGACATGCTCACCCTTGTACTCAACTGCGCTTATGAGTTGGGTAAGACCTTGCTGAGCCGCCGACGCTGACATTGTCCGGATACCGATCTCCGCCGCCCTCTGAGCAACAGCGATCCGCCGCCGCTTAATGACCCACTCTTGTGCTCGCCTAGTGTTCTCGGCACGGGTCACGGGTTCCAGGTGATACGGCCAGCAGCAAGCCTTTGAACGGCACCCCCGGTCTTGAACGTGATCAATGTCCAATCCGGGGTCGATCTGCTCCACCAGCAACTCATAGACGATCCGGTGGACCCGCTGCTGTCGAATACCGTTACGAGACATGCAGCCGTACCCCTGAGCGTTGATCCGCAATTGCCACTCCCAGCACCCGGTCGCGGGGTTGACGATTACGTTGTCCCGAATCTCAGGCGGCAGGTCGGCGAGACAGTAGGCGGTCATGGCTGATTCCGCCTTTCCTCGGTACGCTCCAGTTTCTCCAGCGCAGCCTCGCGGAGCCACGTCGCAACCGACATGGACCTCGCGCTAGCGGCCTCGGTCACTTGCTCGGACATCCACGCAGGCCAGGTGAGCTGATAGCGGATCGTCGTCTCGTCACGGGCATCGTGTGTATTGCTCACACCAAAATCATACCAGCCTCACACAACGATTGCACGCTTCGCGCAAGGTGCGCCGGGTCGGATTTCCGGGGCGTAGCCTGATCGCATGGGGTTCCCCGTGGGTCCGTTCACTCAGGTCTTGATGGTCAGCCTGAGCGAGCAGCCTCTCAGCGTCAGCTCGTGGGGCGGGCGGATAGCGAACGTCACCCTCGGCGAGCCGTTCTGGGCCAGTTCCCGTGACGTGCCCGGACTGCTCGCGGCAGGACAGGCCGAACTCGCGCCAGAGGGAACGACCGCGCCGCCTCCCGAGCCTCCGCACACAGTGCACGGGTCGGCCGGGTTCGGGGCGGGCACAAGCAACAGCTCGCCCTAGGCGCTAGATGCCGTTCCCGAAGTCGCACGGGCCGTCGTGAACGCGGCCTTTATTGCAGACGCTCATGCCGGGGTGCTCGAACTCGGTGCCGGGGAATGCCCCGGCAAGCAGGCCGGCACCTGGGGCCGATTCTCCCTCGGGCCTCGCCTGCCGCTCCATCGCGTAGAGCGGTTCGCCCATCTGGGGCTGCCCGAGTACCTGCTTCATCTCCGCGATCGGCGGGACGGGCACCAGCCGCCATCCCTGCGGGCCTAGCTCGCAGACCTGCGTCCACGTCGCACGGCGGTACTCGTAGCAGGGAGGCATGACCGCGAGTTTACCGGCGGCCACGGTAACGGTTCCGTGCACGTGCATTCGTAGCGTGCATCTGCACATTGCAGCCCGTACGCTGTGGACTGACGACGCGAGAGACCGGGAGGGTCGCCAGTGCCGCTCTTTCATCACCCGAGGCACGCCGCCGAGCCGACGCCGGCCGCGCCCGTTCCCACGCCTGCGCCAGAGCCCACCGTCCCCGCTCCCATTCCGGCGCCTCGCGCTGTCCCGTTCCGCGCCGGGGGCAGCGGCGGCATCGCACCCGAGACAGCGGCTCCTGCGGTCACGTTCAGCGGCACCCACACCCTGCTCGCGGATATCTCAGAGTTCCAGAGCAATATCGCGGACGCGGCGTACCTTGCCTGGTCGAAGGGCGTGATTGTCCGAGCGGCCTATGGCGACGCCCATGATGACGGCGCCTGGTACGGAGGCGCACGGCGGGCAGCGCTGCACAAGGGCGGCGCGCTCTTCGTAGGGATCTACCAGTTTTTGGTGGCCGGGCAGGACGGCACCGCGCAGGCGAACGCCCTTCACGCCCTTGTCGGCGGCCTGCAAAAGGGCGAGGTGCTGATCGCCGACTTCGAGCAGGGCGCCAAGCCGATGCTTACCGCCTGGTATAACCAGATGCTCAAGCTCGGCTACCCGGCCAGGTACCTGTGGACGTACACCGGCCTTTCCTTCGGCCAGTCGCAGGGCGTCCTGCCGGTGCAGTGGCTCGCCGACTACTCCCTCGCCGAGCCCGCCGGGGCGCACACGCTGTGGCAGTTCACCGACCGCTACCCGGTGCCCGGCGTCGGGACGGCGGACGCAAGTGTGTTCCACGGGCCGATGACCGCGCTCGCCGCCCTCGCCTACCCCGGCAGCACGCCCGCCCCGCCTCCCGTCCACGTCCCCGCCACGGAGCCGACCGGGCTGCGGCAGTCGGTGAAGTCCGCCGGGAGCGCGGTCACCTTCACCTGGAACCCGGTCGCCGGGCACCGCGCCTACAGCTTCCAGCTTGAGACGTACAAGCCGGGGTTCGGCTGGGTGCTGGCCGCTGACCAGCAGGTGACCGGCACCACCCGCACCGAGACCGTGCCGCCGGGGACTCAAGGCCGCTGGCGGGTGTCGGCGGGCACGTGGACCGACTGGAACGGCTTCACCACACCTTGAACGATTGAAAGGACTTCCCATGGCCGAGGTAACGCCGCAGCCCGACGGCGGGGCGCAGATAACGATCGACCCGGGCGAGACGGCTGGGCTGAAGGCACTCGCCGCACAGCACTTGCCGGTTTTGCGTCGTCTTTCGACCTGGTTCGAGGCCGATGTCGCCCCCGAGCTCAAGCAGGCCGCAGACTTCCTCGAGTCGCTGGGCGCCAACCCGCCGGAAGGATCGACGCTGACCGTAAGCGCTACCGAGGCCCAGGCACTCCGCGGGCTCTTGCAGGCGCACGTGCCGGACTTCAACGCGGTGCTCGCGGTCGTTGAGTCGCCGGCCGTGCGCTCATTGCTCGGGTTCGCCAAGGCCCTGCTTTAACGCCGGGCGCCTGCCGTGACCGGGGCCGACCTCGCCATTGTCCTGTCCACCGGGGGCGCGGTCCTCGGCGGGAGCGGGACCGTCGTGGGCTTCTTCTACGCCCGCGCCCGCAACGCGAGGAACGACCTGAAGGCGCAGGTCAAGGCGCAGCAGGAGGCGAAGGCCGACCGGGACGCCACCCACGTCCT
>NZ_DASXHW010000236.1:0-4449 GCF_036488105.1 Mycobacterium sp.
GGTCCCTGCCCAGCAGCGCGCACTCCATGCGGCGCCGCATGAATCGGTATCCGCTGACCTGCAGCCTCGTGGTCGGTTGGTATGCCATCCAGTCCCCCAAGCCCTTCGTCAGTTCGGCTTCACGATATGTACTGGTCACGCCGCGGGCCCTCGACGATCCACAGCCAGACCCCGGAAAACCGTGGATATGACCGCGGGCCCGAAAATCCGTAGAATCACCTGGTGAGCATCAGCCGCAAGACCCGTCTCGCATCCCATCGTGCCTGGTCACGCGGCTTTCGCTGGGCCGGGCTGGGGGCCGCCGCGGTGCTGGCCGCAGGCGCCTTGACGGTCGCACCGAGCGCCATCCAAAGCGCGGTGCCCTCGGCCAAGGCCGACAACTGCCCGGACGTCGCGGTGACGTTCGCCCGCGGTACCGACGAGCCGACCGGGCTGGGACTCGTCGGCCAGGCCCTCGTCGACAGTCTGCGCCAGAACACCGGCAAGAACATCGACGCCTATCCGGTCAACTACCGGGCCACGCTGCTGCAGCTGCACGGCAACGACGGCGCCAAGGACGCCATCAAGCACATCAAGGACGTGGCCGACAAATGCCCGGCCACCCCGCAGGTGCTCGGCGGATACTCGCAGGGCGCGTCGGTGGTCGACATCGTCACCGGAACGCATATTGGCGGCGTCGGCTGGGGCGATTCGCTGCCGCCGCAATACGCCAGCCACGTCATCGCGGTCACCACGTTCGGCAACCCGGCCGACCGTAGCGGCGGAACCATCGCGGCTCAGAGCGCAATGTTCGGCGCCAAGGCCGTCGACTACTGCAACCCCGAAGACCCGATCTGCCACGCCGGCCAGGGCAACCAGTGGAGCGGGCACACCGAAGGCTACGTGCCCGTCTACACCAACCAGGCCGCCAGCTTCGTGCAGACCCGGCTGCTGTCGGTACTGCCCCCCACCACATCCGACGGACCGCTGGGCGTTCCGCCTGGCCCCGGCCCTCTCGGCGTTCCGCCCGGACCTGGTCAGGGTCCGCTGCCTGGTCAGGGCCCGCTGCCTGGGCCCAACCCCAACCCCGACGTCCCGGGTCCGACCGTGGTCAGCCAGACCCAGCCCACCGCGTTTCACTGATCAGACGGTCACTGCGCTGATCTTGCAGCGGCGGATTACTGTCGGGGCATGAAACTGCGCTCGATAGCCCACTCATCACGGTCGATTCGGGGCGTGTGCGCCGCCGCCTTTCTCGCCGCAGGCTTGATGCTTGCCCCCGCGACGCTGATCCCGACGGCTTCGGCCTCCTGCCCCGACGTCGACGTGGTGTTCGCCCGCGGACGGCAGGAATCGCCCGGCGCCGGCGTCGTCGGTAACGCCTTCGTCAGCGCGCTGCGGTCGAGAGTCAACCGGAACGTCAGCCTCTACGCGGTGCGCTACCCCGCCGACACCCAGATCGACGTCGGCGCCAACGACATAAGCGCGCATGTCCAATCGACCATCAACGGCTGCCCGAACACCCGCGTGGTGTTGGGTGGCTACTCGCTGGGCGCGGCGGCCACCGACGTCGTGATGGCGGCTCCCGGCCCGATGTTCGGTTTCACCAATCCGCTGCCGCCGGGCGCCGACCAGCACATCGCGGCGATCGCGCTGTTCGGCAACGGCACCCAATGGGTCGGGCCGATCGCGAATTTCAACCCGGTCTACGCCGACCGGACCATCGACATGTGCCACGGCGCCGACCCGATCTGCAACCCGGCCGACCCGCACACCTGGCAGGACAACTGGCCGCAACACGCTGGCAGCCTCTATATCAGCGACGGCATGGTCAATCAGGCCGCCGACTTCGTCGCGGGCAAGCTGGCATAGCCGTATTCGCCGATCGAACCCACAGGTCGGTATCAGCGGGCCTTTAGCTTCACCCGCTAACTTTTGCTCATGCGATTCGCCCCGATCGTTCCGCCTTCGCAGGCGCGTGTGCGCCGCAGGTCACGATGGCACAGCGGTTAGCCGGCTTCACGGCAGCGGGGTTGCTCGCCTTGGGCCTGCTGGCTGCCCCGGCGCTGGCACCGCTCGCGACGACGACCATTGCGAAGGCATCGGCGGCCTGCCCGGACGCCGAAGTCGACTTCGCCCGCGGCCGCGAAGAAGCCCCCGGCGTCGGCGCGGTCGGCCAGGCCTTCATCAGCTCGCTGCAGCGGAAGGTGCCGCACATGACGATCGGCTCCTACGGGGTCAACTATCCCGCAAACATCAGCGTCGACAGCGGCGCCAACGACTTGGGCGCCCATGTCCAACAGATGGCGGCCAGTTGCCCGAACACCAAGCTGGTGCTGGGCGGCTATTCGCTGGGTGCCGAGGTGGCCGACCTCGCGACCTGGAGCCGTGTACCGCCGGGTGCGAATCAGCACGTCGCGGCGGTCGCGTTGTTCGGTAATGGCACCCGGCGACCCGCCCCCGCCTTCGCCGGTAAGACCATCGACCAGTGCGCCGCCGGCGATCCGATTTGCAACAGAGGAGGCACGCGCGACCTGCATTGGTCGTCGCACCTGCAGCCGTCTTACATCGACTCGGGCTTGGTCGATCAGGCGGCCGGCTTCGTCGCCGGCAAGTTATAGATCAGTCCCGCGTACGCAATTCGCGGGTGATCAGCGTGCGCGACTGCAACTCGCTGTCGGGCGGGTAGTCCACTCCCACCAGCGTCAAACCCCGGGCCGGCGCGGCGGCGAAATCGCTGGAGCGGCGGGTGTCGGTCAGCAGCTCAGCACACCAGTCGGCGGTGCGCCGATGCTCACCGACCGCCAGCAGCGCGCCGACCAATGATCGCACCATCGACCAACAGAACGCATCGGCGGTGACGTGCGCGGTGATCAGATCGCCGTCACGCTCCCAGTCGAACCGTTGCAGGTCGCGAATCGTCGTGGCCCCTTCGCGGTGACGGCAAAACGCGGCGAAGTCGTTCAGCCCCAACAGGTTTCGTGACGCGCCGGCCATCGCGTCGACATCGAGGGCTCGCGGCCAACTGGTGATGTAGCGGGCCTGATGCGGCTCCACGCCAAAGTCGGCCGTGGAAAGCCGATAGACGTAATGGCGTCGCAGCGCCGAGAACCGCGAGTCGAAACCCGCTGGCGCACGGACGATCTGGCGGACCCGAACGTCGGTGGGTAGCAGTCGGCCGAGCCGTCGGACCAGCGGCTGAAATTCGTACTGATTCGGCCGCGGTGAGCGCGGATAGGCGTTCGGCAACTCGTCGACCGGAACGTCGACATGGGCGACCTGGCCGGTGGCATGCACGCCGGTGTCGGTGCGACCGGCCGCCCACAGCCGCAACTGGCTGCGAAACACCGTCGACAGCGCCCCCTCGAGTACACCCGCGACGGTGCGCTGACCGGACTGTGTCGCCCACCCGGCGAAATCTGTACCGTCGTAAGCGATATCGAGCCTTAGACGAACGCACCCGCCATCGGAGTCGATGGCGGGCACGTCGTTCAACGGCAAATCGTCAGGACTCGTCAGCGTCCTCGGCTTCCGCTTCAGCGGCGTGCGGCTCCGAAGCCTCCGGCTCAGCCGCTTCCACCTCGGTAGCAGCCTCCGGCGCGGCCTCGGTCGTTTCGGCCTCGGCCACAACCTCTTCGGCCTTCGGCTCGGCCGCAGCCGGCGCGGCCTTGGCGGCGGGTTTGGAAGCGCCCACCCGACGCGCGCGATCAGCTTCGGAGGTCACCGTCTTCTCCTGCACCAGCTCGATGACCGCCATCGGCGCGTTGTCGCCCTTGCGGTTCTCGACCTTGATGATGCGGGTATAGCCGCCGTTGCGGTCGGAGAAGAACGGCCCGATCTCGGCGAACAGGCTGTGTACCACGTCCTTGTCGCGGATCTTCTTCAGCACCTCACGCCGATTGTGCAGCGTGCCCTTCTTGGCGTGGGTGATCAGCTTCTCCGCGTAGGGCCGCAATGCCCGAGCCTTGGTTTCGGTGGTCTTGATCCGACCGTGCTCGAACAGCGCCGTCGCCAGGTTGGCCAGGATCGCCTTCTGGTGCGAAGACGATCCGCCGAGGCGAGGACCCTTGGTGGGCTTGGGCATTGCGACTTCTCCTAAATGGGGCCGGTCCGGAGTATCAGGTAGGACCGGGACGGAATTCTTTAGAGCTGTTCGGTTTCGGCGTAGTCCGTGTCGTCGTAGCTGCCCTCGGCGGACCAGGTGCCGGTGGCGACGTCGTAGCCGGCGACCTCGGACGGGTCGAAGCTGGCCGGGCTGTCCTTGAGCGACAGACCCAACTGGTGCAGCTTGACCTTCACCTCGTCGATCGACTTCTGACCGAAGTTGCGGATGTCGAGCAGGTCGGACTCGGTGCGCGACACCAGTTCTCCGACGGTGTGCACGCCCTCACGCTTGAGGCAGTTGTAGGAGCGCACGGTCAGATCCAGGTCGTCGATCGGCAGCGCGAACGACGCGATGTGGTCGGCCTC
>NZ_DASXHW010000248.1:0-3639 GCF_036488105.1 Mycobacterium sp.
TCCTGATCGACGGACGCGATTCCCTTCGTCGTCGCCGGATCCACGGCGTGGGTGATGATGAAGCGAGCGGCCTTGCCGTCCGGCGACACCATCAGGCTCAACCCGAACTGAAAGTCCGAGTTCTGGAAGATCTCGGGTGGCAGGTAGAACAGGCTCTCAGTCCGAGAGTCGTTGAAAGACTTGCCCATCACGGCGTTCGTGTCGGTCAGACGATCGAACTGATCGATCAGGCTGTCGAACGAGCTGTAGATGGTCAGCGTCGTATCCCGGATCGCCTTCGAGACAGCGATATTCTGCGGAATGATCGCCAGAAGTTCGTGCGTGGCTTTAGCCGTGTCGTTGAGGTCCTTGGTGAGATTGTGGAACTGCTCGGCGAGCTGATCGAACCCGTCCAGGGAGTCGAACAGGCTTCGTAGCGACCAGCAGATCGGGATGTCGAAGCAGTGCTTGTCCCAATAGAAGTAGCTGCGAATCGGCCTCCAGAAGTCGTCGAAATCGGCGAAGTGGTCGCGGATTTTATCCGTGATTGCCGCCGTGTCGGCCGTGGTTTTCGCGCTGTCATCCGCCGCGTTCGCGAGATCCTGGGTCACCTTGTACTGGCGCTCTAGTAGGGCGATCTGGTCGTCGAGGTAGCCGGTGATCTTCTTGATGTCGCCGATGCGGGCCTTCAGGTAACTGAGGTTGTCACGGATCGGTGCGCTCTGCACGCTGAGCTGGAACGGAATGGATCCGTCTTCGATTGGCGGGCCGAGTGGCCGCGTGATGCTCTGCACCCGTTCGATGCCGGGCACCCGGAAGATGGCTCCGGCGATCTTGTCCAGGACCAGCATGTCGGTGGGATTGCGCAGATCGTGGTCCGATTCGATCATCAGCAGGTCGGGGTTCAACCGGGCCTGGGTGAAGTGTTGATCGGCGGCGTTGTACGCCTGCACCGAAGCCGCGCTCTGCGGCAAGTAGTACAGGTCGTTGTAGCGCGGAGTGAAGCCCATCAAGCCGAGGGCGCCGACGATCGCCATGATGACGGAGATGGCGAGGATGGGCGCCGGCCACCGCACGATGGCCGTCGCCAGACGGCGCCACCGGGTGTAGTTGAACTCGCGCTTCGGGTCGAAGAGGCCGAAGCCGCTGGCGAAAGCGATAAGCGCCGGCGTCAGGGTTACCCCGGCGGCCACCACTACCAGCAGACCTACTGCACACGGAAATGCCAGCGAATTGAAGTAGGGCAGCCTAGTGAAGCGCAGGCAGGCCAGCGCGCCGACGATCGTCAAACCCGAGCCCAGCACCACCTTGGTGACGCCGGCAAAGGTGTCGTAGTAGGCGGCCTCGGGGTCCAGTCCCCGTTCGCGGCCTTCCTGGTAGCGGCCGACCATGAATATCGCGTAGTCGGTTCCGGCCGCGATCGCCAGCGCCGTCAGCAAGTTGACGGCGAAGGTCGACAGCCCCATGATGCCGGTCTCGCCCAGCAGTGCTATCACGCCTCGGCCAGTGGCCAGGCCGACGAACAAGATGACCATCGTCAACAGCACGGTGCCAATGGATCGGTAGACGAACATCAGCATGATCGCGATGATGACGATGGTGATGATCGTCATCTTGGCCAGGCTCGCGTCGCCGACCACGATCGTGTCGGCGGTCAGCGCACCCTGACCGGCGACGTACGCCTTCACCCCCGCCGGCGGCTTAGAATCCGCGACGATTTTGCGGACCGCGGCAACCGACTTGTCGCCGACGGCTCCGCCCTGGTCACCGCGCAGATTGACCTGGACGTAGGCGGCCTTGTGGTCGTAGCTCTCGACACCCGATGACGTGAATCGCTGCCCCCAGAAATTCAGCGCATGCTCGACGTGTTCGGTGTCGTTCTGAAGCTTCTTGACCAGCTCGTCGTAATACCGGTGAGCGTCCTGGCCGAGAGGTTTGTCACCGACCAGGGTCACCAGGACGAGGTTGTCGGAGTCGTACTCCTTGAATTTCGCCCCGAGGTGCTTCATGCCGGTCACCGAGGGCGCGTCGGTTGGCGAGAGCGGCACCGAGATTTCCTCGGCAACCCTCTCCAACTGCGGGACAAAGACGTTGACGCCGACCGCGATCAGCACCCAGACGATGACAATCGGCAGCGCCAAGATACGGATGGTGTGCGCTATTCGCGGTTTGCGCTCGACTTCCGTGCGCTGTGGGACGGGGATTTTGTCCGTGTCGCTGGTGTCGTCGGTGCCGCTGGTGTCGTCGGTCACGCGGATTTGTCCAAGCAGGAAACCTGCGCGTCCCGGGTGTTGACCTGTTGTTGATCGACCAATTTGCCGTCGACGGTGATCCGGCAGCCGATGGAGGGGCCGTCACCTTGGGCGATGACGTAGGCGAAGATGCCGGGCATCTCGGCGACGATCGTCTTCGACCAGGGCAACGTGGTGAAACTGGCCTTCTGCGGTAGTGACTCCGCATCCATCCAGTTGACGACGCCGGTCGTGCCGGGCGGTCCCAGGATTTCGTAGATGGCCGTCTTGGCCGCGTACGGCGGGGTCGCATCCCGGGGATCGGGCTTGGGCAAGCCGGGTCCTGGGAAGACCCCATTGAGTCGCAAAACCGCAACGCCGCCGATGATCAGTGCCACGACCACGACCAGCGGAATCCATGCCCGCTTGAGAATCGTCAACGCCGTGTCCCCCGCTCAGGAGTGCTCGATGGGCTGATATTAAGACAAATCGTCGCGTGCGCCACCGCTAGCCGAACGCCACGGCTGCCGAGTTCATTCCTGCGGTGCGCCGTCGCGCCGGAGCCGCGCCGCCCGCCTGGGCCGCGGCCGCAGCCGCACCGCTGCTTGCGCGCCGTCCGAGTGCGCGAAGGCCCTCGAAGGCGGTTGTTGAGTCGAAGGAATGGAAATTTTCTGCAGCACAGTCGATTTCGCTGCGAGGCGCTGACTCCTGCCCGTCGATAGCGCAAACCAAAGACGGCTAAGTTAGTTTCAAAAGGTAATTAGTTTCAATTGTGAGCCATGTGTTTTGCGACACAATCTAGGGCGATCGCGGGTACCCTCAGTGGTATGGCTACCAAGACGAAGGTCAAGACCTGCGTGCATTGCGGCCACACGTTCGATCCGAGCGACCGACACCGTGACCTGGTCAATCCGGACTGGCATCCAGCCGCATCAAATTATTGTTCGCCTTATTGCTGCGACCAATACCACCTCGAAATGGTGCATTGCTGCTCGACCCACATCAAAGAGAAGGCTCGGCGCGAAGCCGCCAGGGCGGCGCGATAATCCGCGCCTCCACCAGTTCAACGGATTCGCCACTTTCTGTAACGAATTGGCTATTTGACGCGTAGCTCCACGATCTATTGGCCCGGCAACGCGTGTGACGCGCCCCCTCGCTGTCAGGCCGCCGCCGACACCGCTCTCACTTGGAGGGCCGATCGACGCTAACGAAACGTACAGCAGGTTCTCAGCTGCTCAGAGGGCGGATTTGATCGTTTCGCGATAGCGTTGAGCCATTCGAGCACCGACAGGAGGTTGACCATGTGCCATTACCTCATCACAGTCGAGTTCGACGATGGTCAGCTAGCGACCACGCAATACTCGTCGCCGAGTGACGTGAGAACCAAATTAGCCGAAGTCGTCCACGATTTGACGGACGAAGACGGCAT
>NZ_DASXHW010000315.1:0-16112 GCF_036488105.1 Mycobacterium sp.
CCGCAACCGAGACCGACCACTTCGAACAGCATCGTGTAGAGCACGACCTTCTCGAAGACGATCGGCTCGGCGTACCAGTGCGCGACATTGGTGAAGCCGTTGATGCCCGTCGTAGTCAGCGCCAGCAGCCAGGCCGCCAAGATGTACAGCGCGATCTTGACGACGTAGAACAGGTGCAGCAGTACTGGGGTACCGAAGCCAACCTCGGCCCAGTGCCGGGCCATCGGGATAATCTTCTCAGCGCGGGTGCCCTTGCTCCACTCCTCGAAGTCGATCTCCGGAGTTTCCTGTTTGAGAAATCCCATGGCGGCAAGATTAGAACGTGTTCTAGGGCGATGGTTCCCGTTCTTCGTAAACCCGGTCGCCGGAACCCTTGACTACTACTTTGCGTAGTAGTAGAAACGGTCGCCAGGCACTTAGTGTTGCGATCACCGGCTTCCGGGCTCGCCGCCGGTCCGGCGTAAACTCGGTAGTGCGACCACGCCCACAGCAGGGGGTATCGGAGATGAACGCCACAGCGGGCACATTGTTCTTCGACGGAGCGTGTGGAATGTGCACGCGCTCCAAGGATCTACTGCTGAAGTTCGACCGAACCGGAAAGATTCGGACCGAGCCGCTGCAAGGCCCCGGAGTCGCCGAACGGCTCGGTGTCGCGCCGACGAGCCTGCTTGATGCGGTGCGGTGGCTGGATTCTTCGGGCACGGTCTACTCCGGCGCGGAGGCCGCCAACGCGGCGCTCTCAACGGCGATCGGCAGCCGAATCCCGTTGGTGGTCTACCGGATTCCCGGCATCCACTTCATCGAAGACGTCGTCTACCGGTGGGTGGTTGCGCACCGTTATCGGTTCCCCGGGACCACTCCATACTGCGAGTCACACCCAGCCGCCTGCTAGGCCCGTCGCGGCGGGCGGGGCACAAACCGGGAAACCCGCCAATGCGGACTCTTGACCGCCTCGAGCGCTTCGGTGACATAGTGGTCGAGCGCCGTCGGCCCTTTCGTCGTCGACCTTGCCGTTGACTGGCAGACCCACCGCTGAAACGCGAAATCGGCCGCTGCAAAAGCAAGTTGAACCAACAGTCCGGGCCGGATGTCAGTGTCGGGGTTGGCGCCCATGCGTGCGGCGACGAGCTTGGTCGCCCGCTCCTTGTCGGCGGGCCGGTGCACGGTCAGCTTGCCGAGCAGGTCGGGTGCGACCAGCAGGGCTTCCCGCCACTCTTCGGTGTCCGCCACCCCGAACGATCGGGTCCGGGTGATGATGGCGTTGATCAGCGCGAGGTCGGGCGACTCGTCGGCGGGCCGCTCTTCGAGCAGGCTGACGATGGCGGTGCCGCCATATCGAACGGGCGCCAGCAGCAATTCTTCCTTGGTCGGCACATGCCGAAAGAAGGTGCGCGGCGAAACGCCTGCGGCCGCGGCGATTTCCTCGGTCGTCACCGCGTCGTAGCCGCGTTCGATGAACAGCCGGAACGCCGCTCGACGAATGTCGGCCCGGATCTGCGCCCGCTGCCGGTCGCGCAGCGACTCGGTCATCGGAAGCAGCCGATCCCACCGTCGACATGGATGGTCTGCCCGGTGACGAAGGTCGCGTCGCTGCTGAGCAGGAACGCGACCAGCGCCCCCACGTCGTCACGAACATCGCCGATGCGCTTCATCGGAACTCGTCGCACCGCCTTGGTGTAGTCGTCCGGCGCGAACTGCTTCCACAGTTTGACGCCGTCGGACTCGGCGAACGGGCAGACGACGTTGACGCGAATGTTGTCCCGGCCCCATTCCAGCGCTGCGACTTTCGACAGCCCACGGATGGCTTCCTTGGCCGCGGCGTATCCGCCCCATTTCGGCTCGCCGCCGGTGCCCGTGCCCGAGCCAAGGTTGACGATCGAACCACCACCGGCCTGAACCATCACCGGATGCACGGCCTGAATGAGCAAGAAGCTTGCTCGCGGCCCGACGTCGTGGCCGAGGGCGAAGTCTTCAGCGGTGATGTCGACGAAAGCCTTCGGCTCGTTGGTGGCGATGGCGTTGTTGACCAACCCGTGCACCGCACCGAAGGCGTCGACCGCTGCCGCGACGATCCGCTGAGCTGACTGCGGATCGCGCAGATTGGCGACCAGTTGTTCGACGCGGCCGGCCGGCCGGAGTTCATCGGTGGTCGCGGCCAGCTTCTCGGAGAGAATGTCGACCAGCAGAACCGCTGCCCCACGTTCGAGCAACGCGGCGGCGATGCCTTTGCCGACGCCCTGGGCGCCGCCGGTGATGATCGCGACGTGGCCGCGCATCGAGTCGGGGTGGGTGTAGCTCACTGCGCCGGTCCCATCCGCAGCGGCACACCACGGTGCATCTCGTAGGTGCTGCGCACGCCACCGGGCAGCTCGATGAATTCGACCGGGGTTCCGTCCGGGTCCTTGACGAAAAACATTCGCACTCCGCCGATCTCGAACGGATCCTGTTCCGGCGTATAGCCGGCCTCGCGAATGCGGCGGTGAGTGTCGTCGAGATCGACGACCGACAGGGACACGTTCTGGATGCCGGTGATACCGCGGCGGGCCGGTTTGTCGGTGGCGGGCTTGGCGCCCAGCGACAGCAGCTCGACCATCAGGCCGCCCAGCAGTCCGCCGACCACGCGACCCTGCTGCTTGTGCTTCGCGTGCAGCACAGCGTCGAAAGGCTCGCCGGAGATCAGGGTTTCGAAGACGACATCCATCCCCAGCGCATCGCGGTAGAACGCCAGCGCGCGGTCCATGTCGGTCACCCCGACAACGAGATGACAGAACGAGATGTCGGTCAGATTGGTCATGTCGCGGATGCGAGACGTGCGGCGGGACGCCCCGCGAACATCGGCAGGTCCAGGTAGGTCTTGATGCCGGGTTCGGCGGCGCAGACATCGGGGATGGCGTTGACGCAATGGTTTGCGGTGACCACGACGCCCGGATTCTTCACCAGCCCTTCGGCGATCGTCTCCGGCTGCAGACCCTTGAACGTGAGGCTCACGGTGGGATCGCCGGTGATCTCCACCTCGAAGCGTTCGCCGCGGTCGCCGAAATTCCAGGCGGGCTCCAGATTTTCCTCGCCCATCAGCCAGTTGACCGCCGCGGTGATCACCGGCTCGCCGTCGACCAACGCTTGCCAGCGGAACCGGCGCGCGGCCACGGTGCCCGTGCGGATCGGGAACGGGTCGTAGTCGATGTCGGCGGTCGCGACCGCGATGTCCTGGATCGTCCTGATGTTCGGCTCGATGCGAAAACCCATGTGGTCGGCGATCATTCGCACCGACATCTTGAACCCGTTTTCCAACAGGCCGGCCATCGGCCCCTGGATGGCCTCGTCGGGGGTGCCACCGAAGCCCATGATGTGGCGCACCACGTCTCCGGCGTTGTAGGTACGGATGTCGGAGAACTCCTCGGCGCGCACGTGGGTGATCGCCGAGGACAGCGAGGAGATCATCAGCGGGAACCGCTCGGTGATGCCGCCGGGATGGATACCCGACCCGTGCAGCGTCACCCCACCCGCGACGGCCGCGTCGGCGATCGCCGCGACCGCGGGGCTGCTCAGGTCCGGGTACACCCAGCCGACCGGGGTCACCACGTTCTTGCCGGATCGCAGAATCGCCACAACCTCGTCGTCGTTGGGGATCAACGGGCTGTACACCACGCAGTCGGCGTCGAGGGCGAGCACGTCGTCCTTGTCGGATGTCGCGGCGACACCGAACGATTCGATGCCCAGGATCTCCCCGATGTCGCGCCCGTTCTTGTCGTCGCTGTGCACCCAGCAGCCGGCCAGCTCGAGCTGCGGATGATTCAGCACGCATTCGATGGCGGCCTTGCCGACACCTCCGGTGGCCCACTGAACGACACGCAACTTGGCGGGGTTAGTCATGCGTGGCACAGTATGACTGACTGGCAGTCACTGTCAACGACGACGAAGGGTCTGCGAATGGGCGTCCTCGACGGGAAGATCGCGATTGTCACCGGAACCAGCAGGGGCGTGGGAGTCGGCATCGCCCATGAGCTACTACGGGCCGGCGCCACGGTCATCGGCTGCTCACGTTCGCCGCTGGACACCATCCCCGGCATCGACAGCGACTGGGCGGCCCGCGCTTCCCAGCGGGTGTGCGACCAGGGCGACTATCGCTCGATCGACTCGTTCGTCGCCGCCGTGGTGGCCACCCACGGTCGCGTCGACATCCTGGTGAACAACGCCGGCGGGACGGTTCCGGCGCCGCACGCGGAGAGCATTCCCGAACTGGTGCAACGTATTCAGGGCGCACCGCGAAGCGATGACGACTTCGAGCGAACCGCGCTGTTTCACGCCTTTGCGGTGCAGATGAATCTGATCAGCCCACTGTGGTTCGCCATCCGGGTATACCGGCAGATGGCTACCCAGAACGGCGTCGGCTGCATCATTAACATCTCCAGCGGCGCCGGGCATCCGGCGGGCTCACCGACCCTGGTCTCCTACGGAGCGGCCAAGAGCGGGCTCAACCAGTTGACCCGGTCGCTCGCCCAGGAGTGGGGACCGAAGGTCAGGGTCAACTGCGTCGCGCTCGGTCCGACGATGACCGAGAACTTCCGGTCGTTCGTGCTACCGAAGAACGACCCGACCGGTGAAAAGTACTTCGCCGCGGTCCCATTGCAGCGCGCGGGCGAGCCGGGCGAAGTCGGCCGGGTGTGCGTCTTTCTGGCCGGGGGCGCCGCGGACTTCGTCAACGGCACGACGATCGAGTGCGACGGCGGTATGTTGCCCGGCGTGCTCTACGACGCCGGCCTGAAGACCATTACCGACCTGCTGTAGCCGCAGCGAAGGTGCGTTGGGGCTGACCGCAGTATTCGGACAGCGGCCGGATCAGCGCGTTGGCGCCGGCCTGCTCGATGATATGGGCGGTCCAGCCGGTAATCCGGCTCATCACGAAAAGCGGTGTGAAGCTGGGGATGTCGAAGCCCATCAGGTAGTAGGCCGGCCCGGTCGGAAAGTCCAGGTTGGGCAAGATGGCGGTGGTGGCGAACATCTCCTTTTCCAGGACGTTGTAGATGTCCAGCCAGCGCTGGCCGTTGCGGGCCTCCGCGACGCGGATCAGCGCCTCTTTCATGGTCGGCACCCGAGAGTCACCATTTTTGTAGACGCGGTGACCGAAACCCATCACCTTGTCTTTGCGAGAAAGCTTGCCGTGCAACCAATCCGCTGCCTTCGACGGGTCGCCGATCTCGATCATGTCGTGCATGACGGCCTCGTTGGCCCCGCCGTGCAGCGGACCCTTCAACGCGCCGATCGCCGCCGTCACCGCACTGTAGATGTCGGACTGCGTCGAGGTCACCACCCGCGCAGCGAAGGTGGAAGCGTTGAAGCTGTGCTCGGCGTACAGAATCATCGACTGCTCAAACGCGGTGACGATCACCGGGTCCGGAACCTCGCCGAAGCACATGTTCAGAAAGTTCTCCGGGTAGCTGAGGTGACTGTGCGGTGCGATCGGTGCCAGGCCCCGACGGCGGCGCATGTCGATCGCCACGATGGTGGGCAGCACCGCGAACATGCGAAGAGACTTGGCGTAGTTGGCGGACTCGGCGCTGTCGTCCTCTTCCGGATCTTCGGCGCCCAGGTAGCTGATCGCGGTGCGCACCACATCCATCGGGTGGCAGGTGTCGGGCAGCTTGGCCAGCAGCGACTGCAACGACCGATCGATGCGACGGCTGGCCCGCTCACGTTGGTTGAACAACGCCAACTCACCGTCGCTCGGCAGCTCGCCATGCCACAGCAGGTAGGCGACCTGCTCAAAACTGCAGTGGGCGGCCAGATCCTGCACCGGGTAACCGCGATAGGTCAGCGAGTTGGTCTCGGGCACCACCTTGGAGATCGCGGTGGTGTCGACGACCACCCCGGCCAGCCCCTTGTAGATTTTCTTCTCGGCCACAGGCGCGGTCATTGGTTGGGTCCCTTCACATCAAAGTTGAAGATCTCGTCGTCGAATTGGTTGTAGTCGGCGTATCGCAGCAACTCGTAGAGCCGCGTGCGGTGCTGCATGTGGTCCAGCAGACCCGATTGCGTTCCTGCGGCTTCGATTTCGCGCAATCCGTCCTCGACGGCGAGCATCGCCAGCCGCAGCGTGGTGACCGGGTAGATCACGACGTTGTAGCCGATGTCGGTGAGCTGCGAAGTGGTCAGCAGCTCCGACTTGCCGAACTCGGTCATGTTGGCCAGCAGCGGGATGTCAACCGCAGCACGGAATTTCTCGAAGTCAGCCGGACCGGTCAGTGCTTCGGTGAAGATCAGGTCGGCGCCCGCGTCGGCGTAAGCGCGCGACCGCTCGATGGCCGCGTCGATGCCCTCGATCCCCGCCGCGTCGGTGCGCGCACAGATCACGAAGTTCGGGTCGCGGCGCGCAGCCACCGCGGCCCGAAGTCGCTTGACCATGTCGGCGGCCGGAACAACGGCCTTGCCGTCCAGATGGCCGCATCGCTTCGGGTTGACCTGGTCCTCGAGGTGGCAGCCGGCCAACCCGGCGTCCTCCAGCAGCGTGATGGTGCGCGCGGCGCTCATCGGCTCGCCGAATCCGGTGTCGGCGTCTATCAGCGTGGGCAGGTCGGTGACCGAAGCGATTTGCGCGCCGCGTCCGGTGACTTCGGTCAACGTGGTCAGCCCGATGTCGGGCAACCCCAAGTCGGCGGACAACACCGCGCCCGACACGTAGACCCCTTCGAATCCGATCTCGGCGACGAGCTTGGCCACCAATGGCGAGAAGGCGCCCGGGAAGCGTTGCAGCCGGCCCGAATTGAGCCCGGCCCGAAAGACGGCCCGCTTGTCGGCGGCGCTGGATGCGGACGCCAGCAGTCCGGTCACCGGAAGATCCCTGACGGAATCGTCGGCGCCTTGTCCAGCACCTCAGGCAGCACTCGTACGTTCAGCGCGCCCAGCTGATCGCCCTTCAACTCGCGAACCCGCTGTACGGCGCCCAGGAACCGTTGCTGCTCAGCAGGATCCACCACTCCGTCGGCGAGATGGGTGAACTTGCCAATGTACTGCTCGCGCTCGAATGGCCTTGCGCCCAGCGGATGTGCGTCGGCAACGGCCAGCTCGTCGGTGATCACCTCACCGCTCTTGAGCGTGACCTCCGCGCGGGCCCCGAAAGCCTTCTCCGCCGGGTCGTTCGAGTGATAACGCCGGGTCCACTCCGGATCCTCGACAGTGGAGATCTTGTGCCACAGCTCGACAGTGTCCGGACGGTGCGCACGCTCCGGGGCGTAGGAGAGCTCGTGGTCCCAGGTGCCGTCCTGCAGCGCGACGGCGAAGATGTACGGCAGCGAATGATCCAGCGTCTCCCGCGAGGCGTCGGGGTCGAACTTCTGCGGGTCGCCGGAACCAGTGCCGATTACGTAATGGGTGTGATGGCTGGTGTGCAGCACGATCGTTGCGATCTGGTCGAGATCGCCGATGCTCATCCGCAGCCGGCGGGCCAGGTCGATGGGCGCCTGGCTCTGGTATTCGGCGGAATGCTCTTTGGTGTAGCTGTCCAGAATGGCGCGCTTGGCCTCCCCCGCCGCCGGCAGCGGCACCTGGTAGCGGTGTTGCGGGCCGGAGAGCAGCCAGGCGATCACGCCGTCCTCGCCTTCCCAGATGGGAGCCGGTGATCCTTCGCCACGCATGGCGCGGTCGACGGCCTCGATGGCGACCTTGCCGGCCAAGGCGGGCGCGTAGGCCTTCCAGCTGGAGATCGATCCTTTGCGGGATTGGCGAGTCGCGGTGGTCAGGTGCAGCGCCTGGCCGATCGCTTGATAGATGGTGTCGACGTCGAGCCGCAGCATGGTGCCCAGTCCGGCCGCTGCCGACGGGCCGAGGTGCGCGACGTGGTCGATTTTGTGCTCGTGCAGGCATATCCCCTTGACCAAGTCGATCTGAATCTCGTACGCCGTCGCCAGACCGCGAATCAGGTCGTTGCCGCGCACACCGAGCTGCTGGGCAACCGCGACCAGCGGCGGGATGTTGTCGCCGGGGTGCGAGTACTCGGCGGCCAGAAAGGTGTCGTGGTAGTCCAGCTCGCGCACCGCGACGCCATTAGCCCAGGCCGCCCACTCGGCCGAGTAACTGCCGTCGACACCGAACACCGTCGCGCCCGGACGGGCCCGCTGCGCCAACGCCTGGTGCCGGGCGGTGGTGACCGGTCTTCGCAGCACCGACGCAGCGCTGACCGCGCCGTTGTCGATGATCCGGTTGATCACCATGGCCTCGGTCTCCAGAGCTACCGGGACCGGGTCGGCGGCAACCTGCGCGATCTTGTAGGCCAGGTGCTCGGTGATCGGGAAGTCGTCGGCGCTACGGTGGGTCCGCACCTCATGGATCAACATAATTCGCACAATATGCAAATTTGGCGGTTAGGGAAAGTACCTGTACATGCGTATTTTTGCGTCCTGATTCGCCGCAAATTGCGAATGTTGTGTAAGCCATCGCGGAGTAGTCTCAACGCGTGGCGAAGATCTTTTCGGGTGCCCGGCTGCGGCGGCTGCGAAACGAGCGCAACCTGAGCCAGGCAGCGTTGGCCCGGACGCTGAATCTGTCCACCAGCTACGTGAACCAGCTGGAAAACGACCAGCGGCCGATCACGGTGCCGGTCCTGGTCGCCCTCGCGGAGCGATTCGACCTGCCGTCGAATTACTTCTCGACCGACTCCGACGCCCGCCTGGTTGCCGACCTCTCCGACGTGTTCACTGCCACCGCACCCGACGACTCCGTCAGCTCGATGCACATCGAAGAATTGGTGGCACGGATGCCCGAGGTGGGCCGCAACCTGGTCACCGTCTACCGGCGACTGCGGGACGCCACCGACGAACTGGAGGCCTATCGCTCGCACGCGACGACCGAGACGTCGCTGCCCGTGGAGCGGCCGATGCCGTTCGAGGAAGTGCGGGACTTCTTTTACGACCGCAACAACTACATCGGCGAGCTCGACATCGCGGCCGAGCAGATGTTCATCCGGAGCGGGATGACCGTGGGCGGCCTGGACGTCCAGCTGGCGGCGCTGATGCAGGAACGGTTCGGCGTGCGGGTGGTAGTCGACGCCTATCTTCCCGCGCACGCCAAGCGCTCGTATGACCCGGAGACCAAGGTGCTGCGGATAGCGCAGTGGTTGTTGCCGGGTCAGCGCTCATTTCAGATCGCCACCCAGCTCGCGCTGGTGAGCCAGCCGGAGCTGCTATCGGCGATCGTGGCCACCGACGACCAGCTCACCCCGGAATCCAGCGGGGTCGCACGCATCGGTCTGGCCAACTACTTCGCCGGCGCCTTTCTGCTGCCCTATCGTGAATTCCACAGCGCGGCAGCAGAATTACGCTACGACATCGACCTGCTGGCTCGCCGTTTCGAGGTCGGCTTCGAGACGGTGTGTCACCGGCTCTCGACGTTGCAGCGGCCGCGGCTACGCGGCGTGCCGTTCATCTTCGTCAGAACCGACAAGGCCGGCAACATCTCGAAACGTCAGTCCGCCACCGCATTTCACTTCAGCCGGGTCGGCGGCAGCTGTCCACTGTGGGTTGTGCACGACGCCTTCGCCCAGCCGGGGCGGATCGTCACGCAGGTCGCCCAGATGCCGGACGGCCGTTCGTATTTCTGGCTGGCCAAGACCACTTCGCCCGAAGGTCAGGGCTATCTCGGTCAGCACAAGAGCTTCGCCATCGGCTTGGGCTGCGACCTGGTGCACGCCGAGAAACTGGTCTACTCGACTGGGATCGCGCTCGACGATCCGAGTACCGCCGTCCCGATCGGCGCGGGCTGCAAGATCTGCAATCGCTCGGCCTGCGCGCAGCGGGCGTTTCCCTACCTCGGCGGACGCGTGGCGGTCGACGAGAACACCGGCAGCGGCCTGCCCTACTCGCCGGCTATTGAGCCTGCTTAGCCGGGAGCATCCCCGCGAATTCACCTAAGAGTTGCCGGATTTCGGATTTCCGCAGCACGATCGGTGTAGCTTGCTGCTCAGATAAGCCATGACAGATGTCGAGTATTGCGTTGTCGGTGCGGGATTCGCCGGTTTGACGGCTGCCCTGCGCCTCAAGCAGGCCGGTCGCTCGGTGGTCTTGTTGGAGGCTCGTGACCGAGTCGGTGGTCGCACGTTCACCGTGACTCGCGACGACGGGGTGTGGGTTGATCGTGGAGGCGCGTGGGTCGGGCCGGGCCAGGACCGGATCTATGCGCTGATGAAGGAGTTCGGCGTACCGGAATACAAGCAGTACAACGACGGCGACGCCATGATGATCGTCGACGGCAAGAAGCACCGCTACGGCGGGACGATCCCGTGGACCATGAGCCCGTGGGCCGTAGCCAACCTCGGCATTGGCCTGCTGCAGGTGGAGCAAATGTGCAAGACGCTTCCCCGCGAAGCCCCGTGGGAGGCCAAAAAGGCCGTCGAGTGGGACCGCATCAGCATCGCCGAGTGGCTCGAGAAGAACCTGAAGTCCAAGCAGGCCAAGGAAATGCTCGACACGGCCCTGGCCGGCGCCTACACCACGGCCGCGTCCGAGACGTCTTTGTTGTGGATGCTGCTGCAACAGGGGTCGGCCGGTAGTGACACCATCGGCGGTGCCACCTTTGTCATTTCCGGCAAGGGCGGGTCCCAGGACGCCCGCCCGGTCGGCGGGATGGGTGCCATTTACCGACCCATCGTCGCCGAACTGGGCGACGCGGTGGCCCTGTCGCGGCCAGTGCGGACCATCGCTCAGGACGATGACGGTGTGACGGTCGGCGCCGATGGCCTGACGGTACGGGCGCGGCGTGCGATCGTGACAATTCCACTGGCGATCGCAAACACGATCAGCTACGAGCCGATGCTGCCGGTGGACCGTTCGATGCTGCATCAACGGATGCCGGGCGGCGCGATCACCAAGATCGCCGTCTTCTACGACGAGCCGTTCTGGCGCGCCGACGGGCTGTGCGGCCAGTCGGTCCGGCCCGGAAGCCCGGCCACGCTAACCATCGACGCGTGCACGGACACCGGCAAGCCGGGGATCATGTGTGTGATCACCGAGGGACGCGCCGCGCGCGACCTGGGACGCCTTGATGAGGCCGAGCGCAAAGCGACCGTCGTGCGTGAACTGGTCGACCGGTTCGGCAGCAAGGCCGGCTCGCCCGTCGAGTTCCATGAGCAAGATTGGACTAAAGAGCGCTATTCCGGTGGCGGGATGATCAGCCACGCGCCACCGGGCGTGCTCACCGAGTTCGGACATGCACTGCGCCCACCGTGCGGCCGCATCCACTGGGCCGGGACGGAGAGCTCGGCCGTCATGTGCGGATGGGTCGACGGCGCCATCCGCTCAGGGGAGCGTGCTGCCGAAGAAGTGCTGGCATGCGAATCGGCAGCGGCTACTGAGCTTGCTTGACCGGCGGCCGGTAGAAGAGCGCCAGCTGGCCGAGCGCCCCTCCGATGCCCAGTAGCAGCGAACCGAACAGGCCGTGCCAGCCGGGGTGGAAGAGGTAAGCGCCAAAGATCTGATAATCCAGGCTGTACCGCCCCGGGCCCAGGGTCGCGATGACCACCGCCGTAGTCGCCAGAATCAGGTTGTACTCCCAGCCCTCCTTGACGATGAAGAAGCCGTTGTGGCGGTGCACGGTCCAGGCCGCGACCAGCATCAGCGCGACGAAACCGGCGGCGGGGATGGGAGTCAGCAGGCCGGCCGCCAAGCCCAGTCCCGCGCTGATCTCCGTCGTCGCGGCAACGACGGCCTGAAACGTGCCGTACTTCATGCCGATGCTTTCGAACCAGCCCGCGGTGCCCGGTATCCGGCCGCCCCCGAAGAATTTGTTGAAGCCGTGCGCGGCCAGCGTCAAACCCAGCACTAGCCGCAGGATCAGCAACCCGACGTCATAGGCATCATTCATAGACGTCAACCTAGATCATCAGGTAGGCACGGGATAGATAGAGGTATCCTGCCAGCCGCACATACCGCAAAGGAGCGACCATCAAGATCGCGATCATTGGCGCGGGCAACGTCGGGCGCTCTGTGGGCACCGCGTGGCAGAACCGCGGCCACGATGTCACGTTCGGCGTCCGCAATCCCGACGACCCGAAGTACGCATCGCTGGGAGCGGTCCGGCCCAACGAAGCCGCCGTGTTCGACGCCGAGGTCGTGGTGCTGTGCACGCCGTGGCAGGGCACGCAGGAGGCCCTACAAGGCTGCGGGGATCTGCGCGGGAAGATTTTGATCGACGCGACCAACCCGCTATCCCCCGATTTCAGCACGCTCGAGGTCGGGCTCACCACATCCGGCGCCGAACAGGTCGCCGACTGGGCGACCGCCGCGCGGGTCTGCAAAGCGATGAACCAGATCGGCGCTCCGATGATGGACGGTCCGCAACTGGCCGGTACCCCAGTGATGTTCGTCTGCGGCGACGACGACGCGGCCAAGTCGGTGACCGCCGGGCTGGTGAGTGAGCTGGGCTTCGAAGCAGTCGACGCCGGAGATCTGACCCTGGCCCGGCTCTTGGAACCCTATGCGCTGCTGTGGATTCACTTGGCGCTGCGTCGCGGTTTCGGTACCGACTTCGGATTCGGCCTCCTGCGCGGTCGAGCCTGAACATCCGGATGTCCACACGACCCGTGATACTGCTGGATGGCGACGCGTCGTCTCCGCCGGAGGTGTTGGGCCACAAGGGGCATGGCATCGACATGATGCGGCGCAATGGCCTGCCCGTGCCGCCCGCGTTCTGCATCACTGCCGAGGTCGGCGCGCGCCGCCGCGCCGAACCGGAGGCGACGATCAACGCCATCTGGGAAGACGTGCTGGCCGGATTGCGCACATTGGAAGCCGCAACCTCGCGCACCTTCGGACGAGGGCCGCATCCGCTCCTTCTCAGCGTGCGCTCGGGCGCTGCGGTATCGATGCCCGGCATGATGGACACCCTGCTGGACCTCGGCTTCAGCGACGACGTCGAAAAGGCCTTAGCCGCTGAGGGGTCGGCCGAGTTCGCCCGCGACTCGCGGCGCCGGTTCACCGAGTCGTACCAGCGCATCGTCACCGGACTGGTTCCCGACGATCCTTACCAGCAGTTGCGCGCCGCGATCGAGTCGGTGTTCGCCTCGTGGGATTCGCCGCGCGCCGTCGCTTACCGCGCCCACCACGGGCTCGACGACGACGGCGGAACCGCGGTAGTGGTGCAGGCCATGGTCTTTGGCAACATCAACGCCAATTCCGGTGCGGGCGTGGTGTTCTCCCGTAATCCGATGACCGGCGCCAACGAAGAGTTCGGCGAGTGGCTGCCGGGTGGTCAGGGCGACGACGTGGTGTCGGGCACCGTCGACGTCGAATCGATCGCCGCACTGCGCAGCCAGCAGCCGGGTGTCTACGACCAATTGATCAGCGCCGCAAGATCGTTGGAGCGACTGTCGGCCGACGTGCAAGAGGTTGAGTTCACCATTCAGGACGGGACGCTGTGGCTGCTGCAGACGCGAGCGGCCAAGCGGTCGGCGCAGGCGGCCGTGCGCCTGGCGCTGCAGTTGCTGGGCGACGGCCTTATCGACGAGGACGAGACGCTGCGGCGGGTGACGCCGGCGCATGTGGAAGCACTACTGCGGCCGTCACTGCAGCCGGAAACTCGCATGGCTGCAGAGCTTTTGGCCACCGGGCTGCCGGCCGGTCCGGGCATCGCGTCAGGGCGGGCCTACACCGAGGTGGACGCGGCCATCGAGGCCGCCGATCGCGGCGAGGACGTGATCCTGGTGCGCAACCACACCAGCCCTGACGACATCCACGGCATGCTGGTCGCCCGTGGCATCGTCACCGAAACCGGCGGTGCCACCAGCCACGCTGCCGTGGTCAGCCGCGAACTGGGCCGGGCGGCCGTGGTCGGCTGTGGCAGTGGCGTTGCCGAGTCACTGGCCGGCAAGGTGGTCACTGTTGACGGCAATCAGGGCGAAGTGCGCGAAGGTAGCCTGCAGCTGTCCGCGTGGTCGGAGGACGACACGCCTGAGCTACGCGAATTAGCCGGTATCGCAAGGCGAGTCAGCCCGTTGCGAGCGCATGTCCGCGGCGACTATCCACGACTGGATCGCCCTACCGAGGCCGGGGTGCGCGGCGCCATGGCCAGCGGGCACAGCGATGTGGTGTCCGCCAGCCCGCTGCTGGCCATGCTGGCCGCGATACGGCTCAGCGGAGTGTCGTGAGCGAGTTGACCGTGTTGCAGGCGGTTCGGCTGAAGGGCCGGGTCAGCCGTGACGATCTGGCCGCGACGCTGGGGGGAGATTTCGTTGATGTCGTCGACCGGCTCGTCGGCTCGGGTCTGCTGCTCGACGGTCCGACGCTGCGGATCAGCCCCGAAGGTCGGGGGCGCCTTGAGGGATTGCTCGCCGATGAACGGTCGCATGTCGACGCGGCGGCACTGTTGGCGGCGTACAGCGAGTTTCGTTCCGTCAACGGCGAATTCAAGGCACTTGTCACCGATTGGCAGCTCAAGGACGGCCAGCCCAACACACACGACGACACCAGCTACGACGCGGCGGTACTGGCCCGTCTCGACGATGTGCATCGGCGGGTCACGCCGATCATCGCCGCCGCGGCCACGCAGCTACCGAGACTGAACCACTACTCGGTGAAATTGCAGACCGCACTGGACAATATCCACGCCGGCGAGACGATGTGGCTGGCTCGGCCACTGATTGACTCGTACCACACCGTGTGGTTCGAGCTGCATGAGGAGCTGATCCTGGCCGCCGGCCGGACCCGCGAAACCGATGATGCTTAAGCGTTTTCGCTACAGCTCGGCGTCGAGTCGGGCGACGTAGTCGTCGATGTCGCCGATGGCCGACTCGGCGGCGTGCACGCTGACCGTAACCATGTCGCCGGCGCCCCATACGCCATGGGTGAGACCCATCGCCGGTGAGAGCCCCGGATAGACGGCCGTCAGCAGCACCGGTGCGTCGCCGAGGCGCAGATCGGTGGGTACGCGGTAAATGCTTGACACCACGGTGTTGCCGGACACCTGCGATGGCCGCACTTCGGGATCGAAGAGGCTGACACCCCAGCGCAGCAACGGAGCGGGAACAGCCGCGAACGCCCGGTCCGCGGCCAGCACCGCCGGGTGCTCTGAACGACGGCGGGCATTGACCAAATCTGCGGCGATCCTTTGCAGCCGAGCTTGCTGACTCAGCTCTGGGTACAACCCGACCGTGACGTTGGCAAAGTGATTATGAGCATGAGGGACACCAGGTTTGGCCATCGTCACCTCGGCCACCAACGTCGGGGCCGCGTCGCGCAGGTAACCCGAGAGCGCACCGGACACCGCGGACAGCGCAGCCACGGTGGCGGTGGGGCCTTTCAGCTGCGAGCGATGCCGCTGCAGCGTGCGCACGGAACGTTCGCCCGTCGGGCGGTCATTGGTGGACAGCGCCGGCTGCGCCCCGATCGCCGGCGGCAGCAGTCCTGCGTGGGTATCCCGCACCTGCTTGCGATGGGCTCGCGCCGCAACCAGGCCGCGCCACGGTAAGAACCCCGACGACCGTGGGACGTCAGGTACCGGAGTCGCTCCTCCGAACAGCCAGGCGGCCATCGCCAAGGCGCGAGGACCGTCGGACAGCGCGTGCGCGAACTGCATGACCGCGACCGTGGCCGGGCCGCTGCTGCCCGGAATGCCGTGCACCTGCGCGAAGATATGCATGCGCCACGAAGCCCGGCGGATGTCTAACTGGTCGTCGGCCAGCCTGGCCGCCGCGTCCAGGCAGCGACCCCAGCTGGCGTCATCCAGGTGGTGGAGCAGCACCTGGTCCTGCTCGATGACCGTCGACACCCAGCGCGGGTAGGTCAACGGCGATCCGTCCTCGACGCGGAGCGTCAATGCGCGACAGTTTTGCGCCCTGTTGCGTACCTCGTCGACGGCGCCCTCGAAATCCGTTGGCTCACCGTCGAATGCGTAGAGCATGAACTCGTCGCTGGGGACCTTGGCCGACATCCAGTAGAACTGCGCGTCGACCGCCGCCATCCGGGTCGGCATCCCAGCATCCTATGGATCCACAGTTGGACCTTTATCCACAGGCGAGGGTCTCGGGGTGTGCTTGTGTCCGTCTGGTTGGCTAAGATTCGAACATGCGTTCTAGTAGTCGGGAAGAGGTCGTCGAGGTTCTCGATGCGCTCGAGGCCGGCTACAAACGC
>NZ_DASXHW010000041.1:0-2395 GCF_036488105.1 Mycobacterium sp.
CCGCAGCCGACCGTCGAGCAGCGCCTGCTCGAGGGCATTGCGATCCTCGGGCAGATAGCCCGCTCGATACGACGCCACCGTCTCCATCAACTCGGGAGCGATGTCCTCCAGCCGCGCACGGGTTGCCAGCGCGGTCAGTTCGGCGCCGCGTCGTGATCGGACGAAGGTCAGGGTGCGCGCCCCCTCGGCGATCAAATCAGCCATCACTCGGGCCGCCTCACTACCGGCGGACCGCCGCACCGGAGCGCCGTTTTCGCCCGTCAGGTCGGCGCGCAAGGCCGGCTCCCACAGCGCCACCGTCCGGGCGCCTTGCGGCGACGCGTCTTCGGCGATCTCCTCGACTGGCTGGCCGATGAGTTCGGTTGCCGTCGCACCAGGTGCCGCGGTCGTAGCGCTGGCGAAGATCACCGTCGGTGTGATCGCCGGATTGGCGGAATAGCGCGCGCATAATCGCAGCAGCCGACGCAGCACCATCGCGACATTCGAGCCGAAAACTCCGCGGTAGTAATGGCATTCGTCGACGACGATGAATCGCAGGTTGCGCAGGAATACCGCCCAGCGGGCGTGGTTTCGCAGCAGCGCCAGGTGGACCATATCGGGGTTGGAGAACACCCAACGGGAACGTTCCCGTGCCAGGCGACGCACCTCGGCCGGACTGTCGCCGTCGTAGGCCGTCGGCGCGACGTCCCCCAGCCGTGGGACCGCCGCGGTCAGCGTGTGCGCCGCCCGCAGTTGGTCGTGGCCAAGGGCTTTCGTCGGCGAGATGTACAGCGCGCGGGCGCGCGGGTCGGTCGCCAGTGTATTGAGGATAGGCAGTTGGTAGGCAAGCGATTTGCCGGATGCCGTGCCGGTGCTGATCACAACGTGGCGGCCGGCGTGAGCCAGGTCGGCCGCCTGAACCTGGTGTGCCCATGGCGAACTGATGCCGCGGTCGGTGAATGCGCGAAGCACGTCAGGCTCGACCCATGTCGGCCAAGGCCGTTGGCGGCCATGTCGCGCCGGCAGTTCGGCGACATGACGCAGCGGGTGTTCGCCCGCGTCGGTGCCGGCGACCGCGGCGGCGAGCAGCTCGCTGCCGAATGTCACCATGGCTTTTGCGCCTCCTGATCCGAACCGACCACCTGAAAACGTCGCCGATAGCCCGGTTGCGGCCACGCGATTTCGTGTCGCACCTGAATTGTTTACCTCGTGGTAGCTCAATTGATCACCTGAGGCTGTCGCTCGGGCGATGAACGTGATTGACTGTTCGCGGTCGCAGCTTCTGTGTTCGTGTCAAACTTTCGCAGGATCGACGTTGCGGCCGCGGTTCCTGCGAGGTTGTAGGTCGGGTGAAGTTCCGGCGACTCAGCAAGGTCTAGCGGTCGGAACGGGCCCGGGGCATCGAGGTGATGCTCCGCACCCGAGTAGTAAAGGAAATATCGAGAAATGCCACAGGGAACTGTGAAGTGGTTCAACGCGGAAAAGGGATTCGGCTTCATTGCCCCCGAAGACGGTTCGGCCGACGTGTTCGTCCACTACACGGAAATCCAGGGAAGCGGCTTCCGCACCCTTGAAGAGAACCAGCGCGTCGAGTTCGAGGTCGGGCAGAGCCCCAAGGGTCCCCAGGCCACCGGCGTCCGCGCCGTCTGAGCAGCTGTAACGACAACCCCCCGCACGGTCCGGATTCACCGGGTTCGTTCGGGGGGTTTTCGCTGCTTGCCCATCCTGCTTTCCCGCCGCTCCGCGCGCGATCGCGTGCATCGGCGTCGCGGCGCTTACTGTCGTTGACGTGAGCCAGCTTTCCTTCTTCTCGGCTGAGTCGGTGCCCCCTGCGGTCAGCGACCTCACCGGGGTGCTGGCGGCCGCTGGCCAGATCGTGACGGTCGGCGGTGGGGCCCGGCTGTCGGTGGTCGTCGACCAGGTCTGGCGGGCGCAGGCGTTGGGCCAGATGATCGACGAGGCCGGTCTGACGGCCGAAATCACGGTCACCGATGAGAACACGCCATTGGTACGGACCGCCGTGGACGCCGGCTTACGCCCGATCGCCGCCGAATGGACCCGCGGCGCGGTGAAGACCGTGCCGCCGCTGTGGCTGCCCGGCCCGCGAGAGCTGCGGGCCTGGATATTGGCCGCCGGCGTCCCGGAAGCCGACCGTTATCTCCTGGGTCTGGATCCGCACGCGCCGGATACCCACTCGCCGCTGGCGTCCGCGCTGATGCGAGTTGGCATAGCGCCGACCCTGATCGGCACCCGCGGAGCCCGGCCGGCGCTGCGCATCAGCGGCCGCCGTCGGCTATCGCGCCTGGTAGAGAACGTAGGGGAACCCCCTGAGGTCGCCGAGGCGTTGCCCTTTTGGCCGCGCGTCTAGCCGCAACCAGACGGCCGGTGAACGGGGGGTCGGTTTGCGTCGGTCATC
>NZ_DASXHW010000345.1:0-2741 GCF_036488105.1 Mycobacterium sp.
AGACCGTGCGCAGAGGCGAAAGTTTCGATGGCGGCAATGTCATCCGGGTCGGCCGGGATCGCCAACTCGCCCCGCATGGTGATGCCGAGACCCGCGCGACGCAGCACAAGCGTCGCCTCAACGGAGGCCGTGGGCTCAGCGTCACGGAGACGAAACGTTCCGAAGGGTGCAACGCGGTTGGAACCTGGGACGGCCTGGTGGGCGGGCATCGGGCTGGCCATGAGGTTCCTCCGCAGTGGGGAGACGACGTAACAGAGCCCCGACCGCCGGAGTAGGACGGTCGGGGCTCTGCGTTGGTGCTTAGATCAGACGGCGGGCGGGGCGTCGACCGGGGCCGGGACGAGCGCGGCGGCAGAAGCCACAGCGGCGGCCACAGCGTCAGCCTGCGCCTGGCCGTTCGCCACCTCGGCAGCCAGCCCGGACAGGTCCAGCGCGGGCTGTGCAACCTGAAGTGCGGCGATCTCCGCGGCAATCGCGGTAACGCTGGCCTGGAGGCCACTCACAGCGGTGCCGAGCTCGGCGTCTTCGGCGGTCAGGGCGGCGGTCAGGGCGTCAACATCGGCCTGGGTGCTCAAGATCTGACTCCTAATTTTGGTGATCGCTACCTTCTGGGCCCGTACGTAGGTCCAGAGGGAATTGATGGCGGCCTCGAACTCGGCACGCCCGACAGGCCAAGAGAAGTTCGGATCAGCGGTTGGGCCGGACACGACGCTCCTTTGCAGGTCAGAGCTAGTGACGGGGGCCAAAGAACAGGTGCCAGCAGACGACCGCAAGGGTGATCACGGCTACGGTTCGCCATGCGAGCGGGTACGGAACGGCATCCTCGAGTGCCCAGACCGCGGCGCTGAGCTTTCGCTCTGGGTGCCCGGTGAAGACGGCAACCATCTCGGGGACCGCGAACCCGACTGTCAGCCAGCTCAGCCAGTACAGGTGCGACCAGCTCATCGCCAGAGCCCAAAAAGTAGGTGCCCCAGCAGCCACGTCAGCAAGATCGCCAAACCACTTCCGACCGCGTAATGAGCAAAATCCCAAGCGAAGAACGACTGGCCCTGACTGAGGTCTTCAAGATCCCAGACCTTCTGGCTAAGACTTTGTCCGTTGCGCGTGATCAGTGCATACGACTCAGGGATCGCAAATGCAGTCACGGAGCCCAAGAACCAGGCCAACCACCAAATCGACCACGCGTTCACGGTGTCTCCAGTGCTAGTGGCAGTCGCCGTCCGGGTCGCCCGACGCTCCGTCGGCGTCAACACATGGGGAGTGTGAGGCCGGGGCCATCTGCGTCCCGGACGGGGTGGTGGGTCCGCATGCGGCGAGCAGGAAAGCCGCCGTGACGGCAGCGACGAACGCTAGAACCTTGCGCACGGGCGCTCCCTCAGCAGTGGTGTCGGTGGTGGTGTCGCACATGTCGCACGACTCGCCGTACTACGCGATGCACGACGCGGCGGTGAACAACCGGCGGGGCGACAACAACACGCGGCGGGGTCACTACGGGCGGCACCACGGGCGGTGGGGCAACAAACGGGGGCGGCTTCGGGTGGTGGTGCTCGACGGGCACCGGCAGCGGGAGGGCCACGGTGCACGGTGCGGGGGGCTGGCAGCACACCAAAGCCAGGAGGATTAGCACGGCCAACGCGAGTGAGGCGATAGCGGCGCGGTGCCGGTGGTGATGCTTGTGGTGTTCGCACTCGTGCTCAGACATGACCGTCCCCCGGTTCACAACCGTGAATGTGTTCGCCGTTCACAGATCCGACTAGTCCGTGTGGGGTAGCGGAACCTGTTCTCGCGGGCGGACAGCCCACTACGTTCGGGGGCACCACCCCAAAATCACATGCCTTGTCGGGAGGCACCATGTCCGCACGAGCCCGAACGCACCCGCACGAAACCAGCTGCACGATCGAACTCACCCGCGATGAGCGGGAAATGCTGAACTGCCTGCTCGCCATCGCCGTCCAACGGCCCGAACTGTTCGGCGGCGAAAGCCGTACACTGTGCGGCTACTTCGAGCGCACCATGACGGGGATACGGGAGAAGCTGCCCGTCCGGTCAAACCGGACGCTAGACGTCCCCTAGGGCGTCCATCAGCTCGTGCAGTTCGTCGGCCAGCGAACGGGCCTCAGCCTCGCTGGGGGCGGTTTCGATCGCCGCTTCAAGGATGGCTACCCGGGTACGGGCTGCCGCAATATGCCGTCGACAGGTGCACGTTCCGTGCATCGCGCGGGACGGAGAACAGCGGCTTTGGGGCATAACCCCATTGTCTCACCAATGCGACCATGATCGGCGAGTCGTCGATAGTCGGTGGTGTGTGTCACGATCGGTGGGTACGAAACTCGGAACGCCGACCGAGAGGGAAAAGCTGTGCCACTTTCCAGTGAGCAGTGGAACGCCTACCCCGACGACTGGGCCCAAATATCGTGGGTTGTGCGGGAACGCGCCGGGCATCGCTGCCAATGCCACGGCGAGTGCGAACGCCCCGACGAGCACCTAGAGGCAGTCGACGGGCGCTGCCGAAATCGGCACGGTCAGCCACGGTGGCGGGGCCAAAGGTGGCAAAGCCCCGTATTCTTGTCGGCCGCGCACATCGACCACGACCCGACAGTACGGGACCTTGATCGACTTAGAGCATATTGCCCAGGGTGTCACCTGGGGTTTGATCGTGTACAGCATGCAGTGACACGGCGAGTCAACCGGGAAAGAAAACTCGGGCTTATGGCACTTTTCGATCTTGTCGAACTGGTCTA
>NZ_DASXHW010000346.1:0-1949 GCF_036488105.1 Mycobacterium sp.
TAGCCCGAGTTCCGCGGATACGCGTAGAAGCCCTCACCGGTCTTGATGCCGAGCTTGCCGGCATCAACGTAGGACTGCAATAAGTCCCGCGGACCCTTGGGTAGCTGCGGGAACTCGGCGACGTAATGGTTTTCGATGTCCAGAGCGACGTCGAGGCCGACCAGATCCATCAATTGAAAAGGCCCGGCCGGCGCGCCCAGGTTGAGCTTGTACATCCCGTCGACATCTTCCGGGCGGGCCACCCCCTCGGCGACCACTGCCAGCGACTCACGCTTGATCGCCGCCCACACCCGATTGAAGATGAAGCCGGTGCATTCCTTGCGCGCCTCGAACGGGTAGACGCCGAACTCGGGAAGCACGGCCAGCAGAGTGTCGAGCAGGCCGCGGTCGGTCTCACCGTCCGACATCAGGTCGAGGCCATTCACTTCCGGCGGCATGTAGAAGTGCGTGTTGCACAAGCGCGTCTTGTCGCGCACCTTCTCAGCGATCAGACGCGAGGGGTAGGACGACGAGTTGGTCGCGAAAATGGTGTCGGGCGGGGCTGACTTGTCGATGTCGCCCCACAGCGGAATCTTGATCTCGAGTTTTTCGGGGGCCGACTCCACAGCCAGCCACGCGCCGTCCAGCGCCTCGGCGAGAGATGTCGTGGTGGTCGCGACGCCTTGTTCACCGAAGCCGCGATTCTCGATGACTCTCGGAAGGGCTTCGGCCACATACTGTTTCGCGGCTCCAAGCTGCTCGTCGCGGCGGGCGTAGATTCGCACGGTTCCGCCACGGCTGGCGAACATCAGCGCGATCCGCCGTCCCAGCGTCCCCGCGCCGATCACCGCGACCGGACGGTTCCGGATGTCATCGAACGTGTATGTATACGAGGCACTCACACACGCATGCTAAGTCCGGAGTCGCGCGCCCGGAATCGTCGCCGACGGACAAAGTTGTGCGGACCGTTGTTCGCGGCCGACAACTAGAGCAGCGTGGCTTGTTCGGGCTGCGGCTCGGCGGGCTCCAGCAGTTCTGGGCCGTTGTTGCGGATGTTGTTGACCAGCGTTGAGATCTCCCGCATTTCGATGCCGTCGACGCTCGGCGGGGCGGCCAGGAAGTCCAGGTCGGGCGGAGCGTCGGGGTCCAACCAGCGATCCCAGTCAGGCGCGGGCACGATCAGCGGCATCCGGTCGTGGATCTCGGCGAGCCCGCCGACGGCATCGGTGGTGATGATGGTGCAACTCAGCAGCGGCGTGGCGTCCTTCGCGGGCTTCCACACCGACCACAGCCCGGCCATGAACAGCATCTCGCCGTCCGCGCGATGCAGAAAGAACGGCGTCTTGCGGGCTTTCTTACCGGAGTCGGTATCGCCGTTGGCGCGCCATTCGTAGTAGCCGTCCATCGGGATCAGGCAGCGTTTGGATTTGGCGCTCGCGCGAAACGCCGGCGAGGTGGTGACCTTCTCCGCCCTGGCGTTGATCAGCAGCGGACCCTTGGACTCCGGTGCACCGTCGGACCCTGCCTTGGCCCACGGCGGGATCAACCCCCAGCGCATGGACCGGACGCGCCTGGTGGGCTCGTCGTCGGGTTCGTCGTGGCGGCGGACCACCGTGGTGATGGTCGTGGTTGGCGCGACGTTGTAGTTCGGGCCCGTCGACTCGGCGGCGCGCGCCTCGTTGATCGCCTCGATCTTTTCGGCCAGCGCCGCCGGGTCGGTGGTCACCGCGAATCGTCCGCACATATCTCCATGGTGCCAGCCGAACTCTGACCGGCTGACGATCAAAAGGTATTGCTACTGATTGGGCGGGTCCGAGTTTCCGCGAAGAAGTTCGTCGGGGTGGTGGGCGTGGTTGATTTCGGGTGGCCCGGTGCCGTCGGTCCAGCCCAACCGCCCGTTTTTCATCACCTGGGTCCGCAGTTCACCGCGGCTCGCCATACCGTGATTCGGGCAGCACGCGAAGTGCAGT
>NZ_DASXHW010000352.1:0-6852 GCF_036488105.1 Mycobacterium sp.
GCCGGCGTGCCGGTGCTGCCGGCCACCGACGGACCCAGCAGCGTCGACGACATCCGCGCCTTCGCCGCCGCCCACGATGGCGCGATCGTGATCAAAGCGCTTGCCGGCGGCGGCGGTCGCGGCATGCGAATAGTCCACAGCGCCGATCAGATTGACGACGCCTACCGGCAGTGCGCCGCGGAGGCGCAACTCGGCTTCGGCGATCCGGCGCTCTTTGCCGAAGCGCGGCTGGCCAATGCACGGCATATCGAGGTGCAGATCGTCGCAACGCCGTCGCGCGCGCTCGCGCTGGGCGACCGGGACTGCAGCATTCAGCGCCGCCACCAGAAGTTGGTCGAAATCGCACCAGCACAAGGTATTTCGCCAGCACTGCGTCGTGAGCTGCACCGGGCAGCGGCTCGGCTGTGTGCGCAGGCGGACTACCGTGGCATCGCTACGGTCGAGTTCCTGGTGGCCGGTGAGCAGTTCGTCTTCCTCGAGGTCAACCCGCGGATCCAGGTGGAGCACACGGTAACCGAGGAAGTCACCGGCGTCGACCTGGTGGCCGTCCAGTTGAGAATCGCCCAGGGCGGATCGTTTCACCAGCTGAGGTTGCCGGCCGGGATCGTCGCCGACGGCGACGAAGTCGTCGGTGCGCTCGCAGCGGTTCGCGGGATCGCGATCCAGACGCGGGTCAACATGGAGACCATGGGGGCCGACGGGTCAGTCCTACCCAGCACAGGCACCCTCACGGTGTTTTCGCCGCCGAGCGGACCCGGCGTGCGGGTCGACACCTTCGGGCGTCCGGGACTGACACCGAGCCCACGCTATGACTCGTTGCTGGCCAAAGTGATCACCCGGGTACGCGGATCGTCGTTTTCCGCCGCGGTGCGCAAGGCGCATACGGCATTGGACGAATTCGGTATCGAAGGAATCCGCACCAATGCCGGATTCCTGCGGGAAGTGCTGTCGCACAGCGACGTTCACACCGGCCTGGTCACTACCGATTTCATCGACGACAACCTTTCCGCCTTCGTGGTCGCCGCGCAGTCTCGCCGTCATGAGCCCCGACTCGCGCCGCTGGAACTGTACCCGGGCGAGGAAGTGCTGCGTGCGCAGCTGGCCGGCACCGTGATCGAGGTTGCGGCCGAAGGAACCGAGTGCCCGGCTGGCGCCCCACTGGCGGTGCTCGAAGCCATGAAAATGCAACATGTGCTGACCGCGCCGGACGCGGTGCGCACGGTCCGGGCTTTGGTGACGGCCGGGCAGGTGATCGGAACCGGAGACCCCGTGGTGGTGTTCACCCGCACGGGCGACAGCGCCGGTGCCGAAGACGTCGCCGCACTCGACCTGGAGCGGCGACGTGCCGACCTCGAGGAAGTCCGTCGCCGCCATCTGCTTACCCTCGACGAGGGCCGTCCTACGGCGATCACGAAGCGGCACAACCAGAATCGTCGCACCGCTCGCGAGAATATCGCCGACCTCGTTGATGCGGGGAGCCTCGTGGAGTACGGCGCGCTGGCGGTGGCCGCGCAGCGCAGCCGGCGCTCGGAGGACGATCTGATCGCCAACACGCCGGCCGATGGGTTGGTCGCGGGAGTGGCGAAAATCGGTGGCGTCGAGACCGTTGTGCTTTCTTATGACTACACCGTGCTCGCGGGCACGCAGGGCATGCGCAACCACGCCAAAACCGATCGGGTCTTCGAGCTGGCCGCCCGCAGAAAGCTGCCGGTGGTGTTGTTCGCCGAAGGCGGCGGTGGCCGGCCGGGCGACACCGATGTCGCCAGCGTGGCCGGCCTTGACGTGCCAACCTTCCGCACGCTGGGGGCGCTGCGCGGGCAGGTGCCGCTGGTGTCGATCGTGTCCGGGCGTTGCTTTGCCGGCAACGCGGCGTTGGCCGGCACCTGTGACGTCATCATCGCGACTCCCGACGCCAACATCGGCATGGGTGGTCCGGCGATGATCGAAGGCGGCGGCCTCGGCCAATACCGGCCGGAGGATATCGGGCCCATCGACGTGCAGCGGCGCAACGGAGTCGTCGGATTGGCCGCCCGCGACGAGGCGCATGCGGTGTCGCTGGCCAAGCAGTACCTGTCCTATTTCACCGGCAGGCTGGCCGACTGGGAGGCCCCCGATCCGAGACGGACACGACATGTCGTGCCGGAGAACCGGTTACGGGCCTACGACGTGCGCCACGCGATCGACTCGGTCGCCGACGTCGGATCCGTTTTGGAGCTGCGGGCCGACTACGGAGTCGGCGTGGTCACCGCGCTGGTCCGAGTCGAAGGTGTGGCGTTCGGGTTGGTCGCCAACAGCAGTCATCATCTCGGCGGGGCCATCGACGCCGAGGCCGCGGACAAGATGGCCGACTTTTTGACGCTCTGCGAATCGGCTGGGCTGCCGATTATTTCGCTGTGCGATACGCCGGGTTTCATGGTCGGCCCGGATGCCGAAGTCGACGCCGCCGTCCGGCGGTTCAGTCGGCTGTTCATCGTCGGGGCACGGCTGACGGTGCCGTTCGGGATGGTCATTCTGCGCAAGGGCTACGGGTTGGGCGCGATGGCGATGGCCGGGGGCTCTTTTCACGCCCCGGAGTTCACTGTTGCCTGGCCGACCGGGGAGATCGGCGGGATGGGTCTCGAGGGCGCCGTTCGGCTGGGGTTCAGCAAGGAACTGGCCGCCGTCGCCGACCCGGTCGAGCGGCAGAATCTGTTCGACAAACTGGTCGAGGCCGCTTATCAGCACGGCAAGGCACTCACCTCGGCCACCACCTTCGAACTCGACGACGTGATCGACCCGGCCGAGTCCCGGGCCTGGATCACCCGGCTGTCCCGGTAGTCGCGCGCACCTTACGCACGGTGATCGCGCGACGCGCGACGGATGTGGCTGTCTCCCGGGCTTAGGAGGGGTCGATGTTCTGGTTGAGGCGAAAAAAATTGCCCGGGTCGTAGCGTCGCTTGAGTTCGACGAGCCGCTCATAGTTGACGCCGTACGCTTGCCGGACACAGCCGTGGTCGTCGGCGGACAGGTAGTTGCTGTAAGAGCGGTCCGCCATGTGCGGCGCGAGCGCCTCGAAGGTTGCCCGTGCCCACGCGATGCCCGCGTCAGTGTCCGCTGGGTCGCTCCATTGGGAGATGAGCAGCAGGTTGTGCCCAGGCTCGCGGTGCGGGTAGGCGGTGCTGCTCGGATCGATCCTGGTCGCTGCGCCGTGGAAATTCTCGATGATCAAGGCGCACAACTCAGTCGGCGCCCGTTCGAACGCCTGGACGAGAGCTGTAATAGCCGCGTCTGTGAGCTCGGTCAAGAACGCCGACTTCCAGTAGTTGAGCGTTCCTGGGTTGAATAGCCAGTCAACGCGGGTGTTCGCGACCGGGTAAGGCACCCGCTGAATCATGTCTGCGGCGGGGGATCCAAACCCGCGAAGCGCGCCGACGTCGGCATCAGCCTGATCGGGGTCCGTTCCGCAGTGGCAGATCGCGACCCCGCAGAGCTTCGTGCCAGAGCCGTCGGGCGCGTGCAGGAAAGCGGCCTGGGTCCCGAGCTCGTCAGGCAAGTCGGCGCAGAAGTCGCGATAAAACGAAAGCAGCGAGGGCGCCGCGTCGAGGACATACAACACTGGCCCGCTGAGAACGCTCTCTACCGGGTGCGCCTGCAGCTCGAACGAGGTGACCACGCCGAAGTTGCCGCCGCCTCCACGGATCGCCCAGAACAGATCTGGGTTGTCGTGGTCGCTGGCCGTCACGACCTCCCCGGACGCGAGCACAACCTCCGTAGCAAGGAGGTTGTCGATCGCCATGCCGTAGCGTCCCATCAGCCAGCCCAGGCCGCCTCCGAGTATGAGCCCGGCGATTCCGGTGCTCGACACCACACCACTCGCGGTCGCGAGGCCGAACACACCGGTCGTGCGGTCCAGCTCCCGGATCGTGACGCCGCCCTGGGCGCGGACGGTGCGTCGGGCCGAATCGACATGGATCGCCTTCATCAGCGAAAGGTCAATCATCAGCCCGCCCTCGGTGACCGCCTTGCCGGCGACATTGTGACCGCCGCCGCGGACCGATACCTCGAGCCCGATGTCCCTGGCCGTAGTGACGGCGTCAATTACGTCGGCGGTGTTCAAGCACCGCGCGATCAGTGCGGGCCGCTTGTCGATCAGGCCGTTGTGGATCTTGCGCGCGGCGTCGTAGCCCCGGTCCGCTGGGGTCAAGATCTGGCCGGAAAACCCCTCGGCTAGAGATGCGACGGAGTCGGACGTCGTCATATCGGCGGACGTTACACCCGGTCGGCTGCTAACTGGCCGATCTTGGCAGCTGACGTCGGGTTCAGGTACCGCTCGTTTAGCGATCGACACCGTCGCGCGCGGTCAGCGCCAGAGCTCGAAACCGGTTCGGACGTGTTGACACTGATTTGTGATCCCTCGAGTTGAATCTGAGGATTCAACTACGGTAAGTGGAGCCCAATCCGGCTGCGGATCGCCAATCCGTGATCTCGACCGCCACAAAGAGGATGTGCCTATGAAAGTTGCCGACAAAGTCGCCATCGTCACCGGCGGCGGTAACGGTATCGGCGCGGCGCTGGCCGCCAAGCTGGCGCAGCAGGATGCCAGAGTCGTTGTCGCCGATATCAATTCGCAGGCTGCCGAAGCCGTGGCAAGCGGAATCAACGCCGACCGGCCCGGCGCGGCCGTCGCTTCCGCCGGCGATGTCTCCGACACCGAGCACATCAAGCAGCTGATCGCGTTGGCAGAAAACGAGTTCGGGCCCGTCGACCTGTATTTCGCGAATGCGGGCATCACCGGCGTGGCCGGCTTGGACGTGACCGAGGATGAATGGGATCAATCCATCGACATCAACCTGCGGGCTCACATCCGGGCGGCGCAACTGCTGGTGCCCGGATGGGTTGAACGGGGCGAAGGCTACTTCGTCAGCACCGCGTCGGCGGCCGGGCTGCTCACTCAACTCGGGTCGGCGACCTACTCGGTGACCAAGCACGCCGCAGTCGGATTCGCGGAATGGCTGAACATCACCTTCGGCGACCAGGGCGTGCGGGTCAGCTGTCTGTGCCCGATGGGAGTCAACACCAACCTGTTGTATTCGCCGGGGGAGTCCGAGGATCCCTTGGCCCGCCTGGCGACCCGTGCGGTCACCAGCGCGGGCGACGTGATCGAGCCGGCTGACGTGGCAGACGTGGTGCTGGCGGCCATCGAGGAGGAGCGCTTCCTGATCCTCCCGCATCCGGCGGTTCTCGAGATGTATCGGCACAAAGGCACCGACTACGAACGTTGGCTGCGGGGCATGCGCCGCTACCAGCACAGCCTGATGGAGGCACTGTGACCACTCGAAACCTGAACGGACGCACCGCGATCATCACCGGAGGTTCCCGGGGCATCGGGTTGGCCATCGCACAACGGCTGGCGCTCGACGGGGCGAACATCGTGCTCACCTCCCGCAAGCAGGAGAGCGCGGACGAGGCGGCCGAGCAGGTCGGCGGCAACGCCATCGGAGTGGCCGCCCACGCGGTGGACGAGGAGGCCGCACGGCAGTGCGTCGATCTGACACTCGACCGGTTCGGCAGCATCGACATTCTGGTCAACAATGCGGGCACCAATCCGGCGTACGGTCCGCTGATCGACCAGGATCACGCCCGCTTCGCGAAGACTTTTGACGTCAATCTCTGGGCGCCTCTGCTGTGGACCTCACTGGCGGCCAAGGCGTGGATGGTCGAGCACGGTGGCGCGATCGTTCACACCGCATCGATCGGCGGCATGCACCAGTCGCCCAACATGGGCATGTACAACGCCACGAAGGCAGCGCTGATCCATGTCACCAAGCAACTGGCAGTGGAACTTTCACCGCGAGTGCGGGTGAATGCCATCTGTCCGGGTGTGGTTCGGACCAAGCTTGCCGAGGCGCTGTGGAAGGACAACGAACAGTTAGTCGCGCAGCGGACGGCGTTGGGACGCATCGGTGAGACCCCCGACGTGGCAGCTGCGGTCGCCTTCCTGGTGTCAGACGACGCGAGCTGGATCACCGGCGACACCTTGGTGATCGACGGCGGTCAGGTGCTCGGCAACGCGGCGGAATTCCGATGAGCGTCGACGAGCAGGCGGTGGCGCAGGATCTGCACGCGCGGGTGCGGACGCTACTGGAGGAGCACGATCCGGCGGGTGATGCAACAGAATTCCTTGGAGCCCGTTTCGATGCGGGATTGGCGTGGGTGCACTTCCCAAGCGGTTCAGGTGGGCTCGATCTGCCACGTGGCTTTCAGTCGTTGGTCGAAGACGAGCTGGCCGCGGCGGGCGCGCCGGTGGGAGGCGGACCACACAACGGCATCGGGATGGGCATGGCGGCGCCGACTATTGCCGCCTTCGGCACCGCGGAGCAGCGGCGAAAGTTCCTGCGGCCGTTGTTCACCGGAGAACACTTCTACTGTCAGTTATTCAGCGAGCCGGGTGCTGGATCTGACCTGGCCGGGGTCTCCACCCGCGCAGTGCGCGGTGTTGATTCAGAAGGCCCCCACTGGATCGTCAACGGGCAGAAGGTGTGGACGTCGAGCGCGCAGAAGGCCCAGCGGGCGATCCTGGTCGCACGGACCGATCCTACGGTTCCCAAGCATCAAGGCCTGACCTACTTCGTTTGCGACATGACCGATCCCGGGGTCGACGTCCGGCCGCTACGGCAGATCACCGGCGAAGCCGAGTTCAACGAGGTCTTTCTCACCGATGTCCGGGTGCCGGACGCCAACCGCCTCGGCTCGGAGGGCGGCGGCTGGAAGGTCGCGACCACCACGCTGAACAACGAACGCGTTGCCATCGGCTCAATGGCAGGCGGCACACGTGAAAGCGGGATCATCGGCAAGGTCACCGACGCCTGGCGG
>NZ_DASXHW010000354.1:0-3667 GCF_036488105.1 Mycobacterium sp.
CTGTTGCAGTTCAGGACTTCGTGGACAGTTGATGTTTCAGGACATCGTGGACACTGACCGGCCTGTCGGCGTGGTGACCAGGGCGTGTGTGGTGATCATGCGGCGATGGGCAGAGCAGGGTTTTCGATGGATCCTGAGTTCGTTGCCGCGGTCGCGCAGGTCGCGGCGGGCGAGAAGGTCAACATTGCGCGGTTCTGCCGCGAGCACGGCGTGTCCCGGAGTGTGTTCCACAAGTACCTGGCCCGGTTCCGGGCCGAGGGCGCGGACGGGTTCACCCGCCGCAGCACCGCCCCGCACCACCATCCGAGGGCTCTGGGCGCCGGGGTGGCCGAGGCGGTGCTGCGAGCGCGCAAAGAACTAGCCGGTGAGGGCCTGGACAACGGGCCGATCTCCATCCGCTGGCGGCTCGAGGACACCGGGGTCACCCCGCTGCCGTCGCAGTCCGCGGTCTACCGAATCCTGTGCGAGCACGGCCAGATCGTCCCGGAACCCCGCAAGAAGCCCCGGACCCGGCGCCGGTTCGAATACGCCGACCCCAACGGCTGCTGGCAGATCGACGGCATGGAGCACTACCTCGCCGATGGCACCAAGGTCTGCATCATCCAGATCCTCGACGACCACTCCCGCCTCGACGTCGGCTCCTACGCCGCGGCCAGCGAGAACGGCGCCGACACCTGGACCGCGCTGCAACACGCCTTCGCCGGCTACGGCCTGCCCGTGAAAGTGCTGTCCGACAACGGACTGGCCTTCTCCGGCAAACACCGCGGGAGGACGGCCGAGCTGGAACGCCACCTCGCCGAACGAGGCGTGGCCGCCATCGCCTCCTCGGTCTATCACCCGCAGACCTGCGGGAAAAACGAACGCTCCCACCAAACCCTGCAAAAATGGCTCCGCGCCCGGCCCACGCCCACCACGGTGCCCGAGATGCAACAACTTCTCGACGAGTACCGGACGATCTACAACCACCGCCGCCACCAAAGCCTGGACGGCGAAACCCCGCAGCAACGCTACGACGCCACCCCCAAAACCGCCCCCAGCACCGCCGCCCACCGGCCCAGCGGCGTTACCACCCGCCCCGTCTCCACCACCGGCGTGATCGCCTTCTCCGGCTGCTCCATCGTCCTGGGCCGCGCCTGGGCCGGCCACACCGCGACCGTTTACTGGCAAGGCGACCGCGTCACCGTCATGATCAACAACACCGTCGCCCGCCACCTCACCCTCGACCGATCAGTACGCTACCAACCACTGACCAGCCACAAACCGTCCACGAAGTCCTGAAACACATCTGTTCACGAAGTCCTGAAACATGACAGCCGGTTAGAACCGGCATAAACACTCACGAGCGATTACCTGCGGGCCTTCAGTGCCGGCAGGCCGCCGCCCCGTGGCAGGAAGTCATGGCCTGCAACGTTTCGTGCAGCTGTTTCGCAGTGTCCGGCGGCAGCTGGGCCACGGTGTTGTGCAGCTCTTGCGGGTCCGTGCTGCGGTCGTAGTACTCCTTGGTGCCGTCGGCGTACTCGACGTAGGTGTACGTGGTGCTGCGGATCGCCTCGTACGTGGTCGGGTTGCCGCTGTTCTTCCCCGGTTTGTCCGGGTCGGTCGGGTCGAAGTCCGGGCCGTGGTGCTCGACCAGCCCGACCGTGCGCCACGCCGGCGGGGTGGTCCCGTTCAGCAGCGGCACCAAGCTTTCGCCGTCCACCGCCGCGGGCGTCGCGGCGCCGGCCAGCGCCTCGAAGGTCGGTCGCAGATCGATGTTCTCCACCGGGCTGGCCACCGTCGCCCCGGCCTTGACGCCGGGCCCGGTGACCACCAGCGGCACGTGCACGTCGGTGTCGTACGCGGTCTGCTTGCCGGGGGTGAGCCGGTACTCGCCCATGTGATAGCCGTTGTCCGAGGTGAACACGATGTCGGTGGCCCCGCGCACGCCGGCCTGGTCCAGCGCGGACTCCACCGTGCCGATCATCTTGTCCACCGACTGCACAGCCTGCGCCCGCTTGCGGAACGCCTTGTTGATGCCCGCCTTTTCCTTGTCCGTCAACGGAGTCCGCGACGCGAGCCACGGCGGCGGCGAGGACGGCAGGGTGTCGAACGCGGGCCCGCGCGGCGCGGTGAGGCCGGGGAACGCGCCGGCGTCGCGCGGCGCCGGGGTGTACGGGGCGTGCGGGGCGAAGGTGGCGAGTTCGATCGCGAACGGCGTGTGTGCGCTCGCCGAGCTGGTGACGAACTGCGCGGCCTTGCCGGCCATCACGTCGACCAGGTAGTCGCTCGGGGTCTTGCCGTAGTGCTTGACCGTGCCGTTTTCGTTGAGGTCGTAGTTGAACTCGGGGTACCCGTTGCCGGCGACGTCCCACTCGTTCCAGCCCGGCGGCACGCCGTCGCTCTTCGGGTTGTAGCCGTTCAGGTACTTGCCCATCATCGCCGTGCGGTACCCGGCCTGCTGCAACGAGGTCGCGTAGGTCGACTTGTCGTCGCCTTTGCCGTGGAAGGCGCCGTAGCCGCCGTCGGCGCCGCTATTGGTGAAGACCCCGGTGTCGTGCGGCAGCATCCCGGTGAACAGCGACGACCGCGACGGGCAGCACAGCGAGTCGGTGACCGTGTAATTGCTGAACGACGTGCCGGTCTTGGCCATCTCCTGCACGTGCGGCAGGTACGGCAACAGGTTCATCGACAGGTCGTCGGTGAGCACGAGGACGAGGTTCGGCTTGCTGCCCGCGGTTCCGGCGACGGTGGACTGGGCAGTGGCCGAACCGCCGGTCGAGCAAGCGGCGGTCGAAGCCACTGCCACCGCCAGCACCGCGGTCAGGAGGAGACGGACGCGAGAGGACATGCGGTCAAGCTAACGGTGCCACCACAGAGCCCGGTCAGGGTTGTGTTCGGGCTCGGTAAAGACTCGTGAGTGGCAATGACGGTTCTAACCGGCATAAACACTCACGAGCCTTTCCTAGCGCAGCCGCCACAGGTGGTCCGCGGTGCCGCTGTCCGCGAACTGGACCACCTGCGCACTGTCCGCTTTGGACATCTGATCCACGCCGAGCACCTTGCCCGAGTTCCGGTTCATGATCCGGAACCAGCCACTGCCGTCGTCGAGCAGGCGCCACTGGTGATCGGTCGTGCCGTTGTCCGAGAACTGGACGACCTGCGCACTGTCCGCCGTGGACATCCGGTCCACCCCCAGCACCTTGCCCGAGTTGACGTTGCGGATCAGCAGCCAGCCGTCCGCCGTGGACTCGAACGTCCACAGGTGATCGGCCGTGCCGCTGTCCGCGAATTGGACGACGCGGGCGCTGTCGGCCGTCGACATCTGGTCGACGCCCAGTACCTTCGCCGAGTTCCGGTTCTCGATCCGCACCTGGCCGTTCGCCACCAGCTGCCAGAGATGGTCGGCGGTCCCGTTGTCCGCGAACTGCACCACCTGCGCACTGTCCGCCGTGGACATCTGGTCTACGCCCAGCACCTTGCCGGAGTTGCGGTTCTTCAGCCGCCACCAGCCGTCGCCGTTGTCGATCAGCTGCCACAGATGGTCGGCCGTACCGGTGTCGGCGAACTGGACCACCTGCGCGCTGTCCGAAGTGGACATTCGGTCCACCCCGAGCACCTTGCCCGAGTTGGCATTGCGGATCCGGTACCAGCCGTCGCCGTTCGCGACCAGGTGCCAGAGGTGGTCGGC
>NZ_DASXHW010000386.1:0-3432 GCF_036488105.1 Mycobacterium sp.
CACCAGTTTTCAGGCTGATGATGCCCTCGACCTCGACCTCGGGACCGCACCAGGCCATCCGCACCTCGTGCGCCAGTGCCAGCAGCTCTTCGAGCCGTTCGTCGGGCAGCTGCAGAACTTCGAGCACCTGCTGCTGGCTCAGCCCCTCGCCACCCTCGAGCACCTGGTCACGGGCCATCGCCAAGATGTCGGTGCGGTCGGTGTCGGATGTTGGCCGAGTCGCCGCCTGAGTCACCAGCTACTCCTTAAAGTCTTTGTCAGTTGTCCTGTCCACGCATTCGGGACGCCGTGGACCCGGGCTTCTCGCAACCAGCGTTGACCGGTGCCCAGGCTAGGCTAGCGGTGTGCACCTGCACAAACGTCATGTGGTCGGCGCCGCGGCAACGGGGTACCCGATAGGGGTAGGTCACAGAGCCCCGGGGGGTGAACGCAATTGAGTAGTGCACACGTCGAATACGTCGCTCACCATTGGCTCCTATTGGCCGGACCGGCGTTCTTGCCGGCCGTGATCGTCGTCGCTGTCGTGCTGTACGTCGCGATCAAAGATCGGCGCACACCAGACGAGGATCAGCAGGTGACCAACCGCGACACGTCCGACGAACGGCGTGACTGAGACGCGCTGGCAGCAAATCAGCCGAAGTTTGAACGCAGCGCCCGCAGGCTACCTACTGTGAAGTAAGTTCAGCGCCCGAACGATTTCGGGCGGGCCACAGCGCGGTGGGAGGTAACACGGTGGTTCTGACCCTTCTTGCAGCGGAGCCGCCAGCGCGCGGCGCCGGACTCAACCAGGTGATCGGTTTGACGATCGCTGCGATGGTGATCGGCGCGGTGATGCTGTACGTCGGTTGGGCGCATCGCACGCGCCGGATCACGTGGTTGACCAGCGTTGCGGAGTGGCTGGGAGGGAAGTTCGACCGGCCGTCGTGGGTCGCGCTGCCCGTCTTGGTGTTCACCACGTCGATCATCTGCGCGCTGTTCGGCTTCATCTGGGATGTCAGCTGGCACATCGGAAATGGCCGCGACCCGGGTCCGCTGGCCAACCCGGCGCACTACTTCATCATCATCGGCCTGTTCGGCATCTTCGTGGCCGGCATGTTGGCCGTGGTGTTGCCGTTCGACAAACCGGGGCCCGCATCGCTGCGCATCACCCGTAACTGGCACGCCCCGGTGGGCGGCGTGTTGATGGCCGGGTGCGGCCTCTACGCGATGATCGGCTTCCCGCTCGACGACATCTGGCATCGCATCTTCGGCCAAGACGTGACGCTGTGGGGCCCCACCCATTTGATGATGATCGGCGGCGCCAACTTCTCCCTGTTCGCGGCGCTCATGTTGGAGTACGAGGGCGAGCGATACCTGCAGGCGAACGCGCCCGCCGATGGTGTACTGGAGCGAAAAGACCGCCCCTTCGTCCGATTCGTGCGTTATCTGTCCTGCGGCGGGTTGTTGATCGGGATGTCGGTCTATCAAATCGAATTCGACTTCGGCGTGCCGCAGTTCCGGTTGGTGTTCCAGCCGATGCTGATCGCGGCGGCGGCCGCCATGGGAACGATAGTCGCTCGCATCACGCTGGGCCGCGGGGCGGCGATCATCGCGGCGCTGTTCGCAATCGCGCTGCGTGGCGGGGTCGCCCTGATAGTGGGACCCGTGTTGGGCGCCGCGATCAACTGGTTCCCGCTGTATCTCGGTCCGGCGCTGGTGGTCGAGGTGCTGGCCTTCACCCCGCTGTTGCGCCGGCCGATCCTGTTCGGCGCCGTCGCCGGTCTGGGCATCGGCACCGTCGGCCTGTGGCTCGAGTCGCTATGGATTGGAGCGGTCTACCACTACCCGTGGCCGACGTCGCTGTGGCGCGAAGCGCTGCCGACGGCCGTCCCGGTGGCAATATTGGTCGGCATCTGCGCGGCGATGCTCGGGATGGTCCTCACCAGTCAGCGCCTGCCGGGCAGGGGTATCGGTATCACCGCGGTGGCGCTCACGGTGCTCGTCATCGGCGGCACCGTGGCGAACGGTTTGCACATTCACGTGCCCACCCAGGACACCGCCACCGTCAAGCTGACCGACCTACCGAGTGCACCGGGACAGCGGATGGTGTCAGCCGACGTGCAGATCAACCCGCCCAATGCCATTAGCGACCAGCCGGATTGGCTCACGGTGCTGGCCTGGCAGGGCAAGATGGACAACGATCGTGGTCTGGTGATCGACCGGCTCACCAAGGTTGGTCCAGGGCACTACGTCTCGAATCGTCCACTGCCAGTGTGGGGCTCCTGGAAGACATTGGTACGCATCCAGGACGGCCGAACGCTGGCTGCGGTGCCGATCTGGGCACCCGCAGACGAGGCAATCCCGGTCAAGGAAATCCCGGTGCAGCTCAGCAGCACCCGGCCCCTCACATTGGAGGTGTCGATCCTGCAGCGTGAGCGTGATCCGGGCGTCCCCTTATGGCTGTTCACCGCCGGCGGCGTAGTTGTGCTGTTCTTTACCCTGTGCGTGGTCTCCGCTCTGACGTGGGGTGCCGGCCGGATCAACGAGGACGACGCTGCTCCAACGCAACCGGAGGAACCGGCATTGGATCGCGTCCCCCCGCAGGCGGCATGAGGGCAGCGGTCGCGTCAACGCGCGTACTCCTCGCGGCATTGGTGGGGGTGATAGCGATAGCACTTGCCGGGTGCGGTGGTGCATCGAAACCGGCCGGCAGCGCCGGGCTGACGATCGACATCACGATCGCGCACGGGCAGGTCACGCCCGCCAACGCGACCCTGCAGGCAACGGTCCGCCAACCGATTACGCTGCACGTCACCAGCGACGCCACCGACGAGTTGCACGTGCATTCGGTGCCGGATCACAAATTCGAGGTGGCTGCCACGGCCAATCAGACATTCCAATTCAGCGTTGAGGTTCCGGGCAGCGTCGACGTCGAGCTACACCATCTCGACCGCACCGTCGCCACCATCCACGTGCATCCGTGACCGATCCGGTCATCGTCGCGCACGGCCTTGGTGGGTCGAGCGATCTTCCTGTGCCGTACGCGTTTTCGGTGATCGGTGCGGCTTGGGCGTTGACGTTCACGTTCGCGCTGGTCGCCCTCGCGTGGAAGCGGCCACGGTTTGATCCGGCCAATCCCACCCGCCCGCTGCCGGCGGCGGTGACCAATGTCGTGGACTCGCGGGTCGCCCGCGGTGCGGCGGCGGTCGCGGCGTTGGCGTTCACCGGATGGGTGCTGCTGGCCGGGTTGTGCGGACCGCAAACGCAGAGCAACGCGCTCCTCGGCGCCGTCTACGTGCTGCTGTGGGTGGGGCTGGTGGCGATTTCGCTGCTGGCCGGGCCGGTATGGCGCGTCATCTCACCGACGCGCACGATATACCTCCTGCTGCAACGCATTACCCCGGAACGCCTCGCCACGTCACGGCTCACCTACCCGGAATCCTGGGGGTATCG
>NZ_DASXHW010000058.1:0-19068 GCF_036488105.1 Mycobacterium sp.
CGGTAGCCACGGTAACTGCGGCGTTGCCCGGCCACCGTGCCCTTGGCGAAGGTGATCCACCCCAGGTCCAGGTCCCGGGTGGCCAGGGCGTGTTCGACCAGGCCGCGCTTCGATTCCAACTCGATGCCGAGCATGTCGGCGATCAGGTCCAGCGTCTCGAAATATCCGAGGCCGTATCGGGCGGTGGCGGGGTCGACCTCGGTGAGCCGAGCTTTGGTCGGCTTGGCGAACCCGAGCACCGACCAGGCCTCCCGCACGGGGTATTCGGTGCAATCGAGCGTCTCGATCAGTTTGACGCTGTGCACGCGCCGGCATGCACCGGTCAGAAAGCCCGCCGCGACGTTGATGAACCCCGGTTCGAAACCAGTGCCCAGGAACGTGGCACCGCCCGCTACGGCGGCGGCATCGAGCTCTGCCCGCTCTTTTGGATGGTGGGTGCCGGTAAGGAAGTCGCCCGTCGTCACGACATTGATGCCGGCGCGCAGTAGCCGGTCCACCAATGCGTAGTCGATGAAGTGCGGGGTATAGATCACGCAATCGGGTGCTGTGCCGATCAGGGCATCGACGTCGTCGGTGGCCAGGACTCCTACCGGCGCAACCCCGGCCAGTTCGCCTGCGTCGCGGCCGACCTTGTCCGGCGAAAATGCATGTACCCCAACCAGTTCGAATGTTTCGCGGTCGAGCACGGCCCGAAGCGCGCGCTGGCCAATGTTGCCCGTCGCCCACTGCACCACGCGATACCGAGTCACGAAGAAATCCCTCCTACCGTTGCCTGGTCGGTTCGAGGCTGATTGGAAGTGAGTCGTAGACATCAATACCACCGACATCGGATTGGGCGTACCGTCGTCGTCCGTTGATCGCGCCGACAATCCAGGGATCCCCTCGAGTTCACCCCGTCGCCATCTGTGCAACATCCATCTTCCAGTTCCGACGCGCTTTGCCCTTCACACTGTGGATAAATTCGCCCACGCCTGCGGAGGTCATAGTGGTTGTCGGAGACAACGAGGTCGCCCTCAGCTTGGAGATCGACCCGGCGGGGCAGCGGGCGCAGGTGCGACGAGCGGCGTTGGCCAGCTCGATTGGTACCACAATCGAGTGGTACGACTTCTTCCTCTACAACACCGCCGCAGCATTGGTTTTCCCGCACCTATTCTTTCCCGCATCCAGCCCCTACGCGGGCGCGATGGCCTCGTTCGCGACCTACGCGGTCGGGTTCGTCGCCCGCCCGCTCGGTGCCGCGATCTTCGGGCACTGGGGCGACCGGATCGGTCGCAAAGCCACACTGATCGTGACGCTGCTGGTGATGGGTATCTCGTCGGCGATCGTCGGCATCCTGCCCGGAACCGCCGCGATCGGGGTGGCCGCGCCGCTACTGCTCGTGTTGCTGCGACTGGTGCAAGGCCTCGCGATCGGCGGAGAGTGGAGCGGGTCGGTGTTGATCGCGATGGAGTGGGGCGACCAACGCAAGCGGGGGCTGCTTGGCAGTTTCGCTCAGCTCGGTGTGCCGATGGGGTTGGTCCTGGGCACCGGCGGCATGACTTTGCTGTCGGCAACGCTTTCGGCCGAGGCGTTCAACTCGTGGGGCTGGCGGGTCCCGTTCCTGTTCAGCCTGGTGCTGGTGGCCGTGGGCCTGGTGATTCGGCTGTCCATCCTGGAGACGCCGATGTTCGCAAAGGTGGCCGAGGAGCGAAAAACTGCCCGCACTCCTGTCCTCGACGCGATCCGGCATCACTGGCGAGAGATTCTGCTGTCGGCGGGGGTGCGGTTCAGCGAACAGATGCCGTTCTACCTGTTCACGACCTTCGTCCTGATCTATGTTGTTTCGCGGCACGGGTTCGCTAAGACGTTCGTGCTCACCGCCGTGCTGGCAGGCGCCGTGTGCGAGCTCGTCGCGATCCCGCTGTTTTCGCACCTGTCGGACCGCTTCGGTCGCAAGCGGATCTATCTCACCGGAGCGGTTCTGACCGGCCTGATCGCCTACCCGTATTTCGCGGTGCTGACCCACGGCGGGAAAGGGCTGATCTTCATCGCGGTCGTCGTCTCGTTGTTCCTCCACGCGGTGCAGTACGGCCCGCAGGCCGCACTGATCGGCGAGAACTTCCCAACACATCTGCGCTACGGCGGCGCCGGGCTCGGCTATCAGCTGGCCTCGGTTTTCGCCGGTGGTCCCGCGCCGCTGATCGCGACGTGGTTGCTGCACAAAACCGGAACCCCATACGCGATCTCGGCGTACATCGTCTTCGCCGCAGTCGTCACGGTCGCCTGCGTTCTTGCCCTGCCGGACCGTTCCCGGGTCGACATCGACGACGCCGCGGTGTACAGCCGGTAGCGGTTCTTCCCGATTACGGCGCCAGGCGTCTTGGCATTGCTTTGACGAATTGGGCGGCGGTAGATTTACGTGACACATCAATCATTGGAGGATCCGGTGGCTGACCAATGGACGCTTCACGGTGTGGAGTTCGAGAATTGCCCGTGCGCCTGGGGCTGCCCCTGCCAGTTCGGTGCGCAACCAACGTACGGGCGCTGCCAGGCGGTAATGGGCGGCCATATCGAGAAGGGCAACTTCAACGACACGAATCTCGATGGGCTGGACTGGGCGATGCTCCTCTCCTGGCCGGGCCCGGTCCCCGAGGGCGACGGCACACAGCAGGCCATCATCGACGAACGCGCGGATCCGATTCAGCGAGAAGCACTCCGCAAGATCCTTCACGGTGAGTCGACCACCCCCGGAGCGACAGTTTTCTTTGTGTACAACAGCACGATGTCGACTGTGCTCGAGACGTTGTACGCACCCGTCGAACTGTCGATCGATGTCGATCAGCGAACGGCCAGCATGACGATTGACGGGCTAGTCGAATCACGCGGGGAGCCGCTCGCCCATCCGGGGAACCCAGGATTGCCGACGAGGATACAGCTCAGCACGCCGGAGGGACCACGCTATCTCTATGCCGAAATGGGCAACGGCAACACCACGGCGCGAGCGGGAATCGATCTCGACTTCACGGACAGTTACTGCCAGTTCAACGTCATGCACCTGAACCAGGACGGACTGATCCGCTGACCACATCTTGGGTCTGGCGCTACCGAGACCGTCTGGCCGTCTTGGTCGGTCTGGGCGGCATCACCGTCGCAGCCTGGGCGTACGTCGTGGTGACCGCGCACCGCATGGTGACCGCGTCGGGCGGCCTGAACAATCACTCGATGGCGGACGCCATGACTGGTGTAATGCCTTGGACAGTAACCGAATTCGTTCTGACCTTCACAATGTGGGCCCTGATGATGGTCGCCATGATGGTTCCCACTGCGGCGCCCATGACTCTGACGTACGCCGCGGTCGCGCGCAAGGCCGCCGCACAGCACAACCCGCTGGCCCCGACGTTCGTCTTCGTCGCCGGCTACATCACGATGTGGGCGATCTTTAGCCTCGTGGCCATCGTCGCCCAGCACGCTCTTGATCAGGCCGCACTGCTCTCCCCGATGATGGTGTCCGCCAGCGCCCGCCTCGGCGCCACGATCCTGATCGCGGCCGGCCTCTACCAGCTCACCCCGCTCAAGAACGCCTGCCTGAAAAACTGCCGGGCCCCAGCGCATTTCATCTCCCGCTACTGGCACCCCGGTAACCTCGGTGCCTTCCGTATGGGACTGAGGCTCGGCGCCTACTGCGTAGGCTGCTGCTGGATCCTGATGGCCTTGCTGTTCGTCGGCGGTGTGATGAACCTGTTGTGGGTCGCGGCGATCGCGATTTTCGTGTTGCTGGAGAAGACGATCCCCTTCGGCGACGTGAGTGGAAGGGTCGCGGGCGCGGCGATGATCCTGTTTGCTGCAGTGAGTCTGGCCTTGTGAGGCGCCGGCGTCAGTCGCGCTTCTTCGCCCCACCCGTAGGCCTGAGCGCGACAACCGGGATGGTCCGTGACGTTTGGCGTGCGTAGTCCGCGAATCCCGGATACCGCTCGGCCTGCACCGCGTACTTGTCGTCGCGCTCGGGGCCCTGCAGCTCGGTCGCATGTACCTCGATGATGTCGTCGCCGACCTCGATGCGGGTGTCGGGGTTGGCCTTCAGGTTCCAGTACCAGGAGGGGTTATCGTCGCGACCATTGTTCGAGGCGAACACAAGGAACCGTTCACCGTCGGCCAGATACATCATGATGTTGGTCCTCGGCTGACCGCTCTTTGCGCCGACGGTGTGCAAGATGACCATCGGCGCACCCTCGAACGGGCCACCGACACGACCGTGGTTGGCACGGAATTCAGCGATATTGCGCGCGTTGAAATCATTGCCATCGCTCATCTGCTTCTCCTCACATTGACTGGTATCTCGTAACGGGACCTATTGTCCGTTTCCGATTCTCAGCACGATCTTGCCGCGGGTATGCCGCTGTTCGACGTGCCGGAAAGCGTCCCGCACATCGTCGAGCGGAAACACTCCCGCGATCGGCACTTGCAACTCACCTCGCGCCACAAGGTCGGCCAACTCTGCGAGCACTGCTGCTGTCGCCGCGTCCGCGCCACCTGCAGACAAGACCCCAAATCGCTCGACAGCAGCGAAATCGGCAATGGTGTCGACCTTCTCGCGTGCCACCTTGAGGTCGTCGACCGCCATGGCGACATATCCACCGCCGAAGAAATCCAGCATGGCGTCGATGTGTCCCGACGGGGCCGCGGCACGCAGCCGGGCGGACAGGTCGTCACCGTAGTTGACCGGGACCACGCCGCGGTCGGCGAGCCACGCATCGTTGGACGGTCCAGCGATGCCCAGGACGGTGGCTCCGGCGCGTCGCGCGAGTTGAACCGCGATCGAACCGACGCCACCTGCGGCACCCGCGATCGCGACCGTTTCGCCCGCTTCGAGGCGCACCGCGCGCACCGCAGCATAGGCAGTCGCGCCTGCGACAAACAGCGAACCGGCCACCTCCCAAGAAACGCCAGATAGCTTGGCGGTCAACTGGATCGCCGGAACGGTCACATATTCGGCGTGACTGGACCGGCGCATGGAAAAGCCGATCACCTCATCGCCCACGGCGAAATCGTTGACGCCGGAGCCCAGTTCGGCCACGACCCCCGCCAGGTCGCTGCCTTGACCCGAGGGAAACGTGGCGGGGAACTGGTCGGCCAGAGCACCGCTTCGGATCACCGCCTCACTGGGGTTGATGCCGGCCGCTCTAACCTCGACAAGAACCTCACCGGCTTCCGGAACAGGCCGGGGCACGTCGCGGACCTCGAGGACATCGACGCCGCCGTACGAATCGAATTGCACTGCTCTAGGCATGAGCGCCACGGTAGCAGAATTACATGATATATCAATCAGATTTCGCTGATGGCGATCAGCCGTGTCAGCGGGAAGCCTAACGTGGCACCGGCACCTTCAAAGTCGAGTCTCGAGCGAAAACCTGTTGATTGCAGCGGGGCGGTGGAGGCGGGCTTCCGCCATTATTCCCGATACCACGATTTGTTCGGTATGTCATATTACTTGATCTATCATGTAAATTCATTACTGTGGTTGTATGACTAAGACAGGTTCGACTTCCTCGCAAGGGTCCTCTGGATCGCAGCATTTCGATTTCGATGCGCTTTACCGTGGCGAAAGCCCGGCCGAAGGGTTCGCGGCGATGACGACACCGCCGTGGGATAACAAGGCGCCCAGCGAGAGCGTCATCGCGTGGCAAACCCGCGGCTGGGTCCACGGCGACGTGCTCGACATCGGCTGCGGGCTCGGCGACAATGCCATCTACTTGGCCAAGAAGGGTTACCCGGTGACCGCGCTGGACATCTCACCCACTGCGCTGACTACGGCGCAGCAGCGGGCCAGAGATGCCGGGGTCGAGGTGAGCTTCGCGGTGGCCGACTCCACCAAACTCGACGGCTACACTGACGCGTTCGACACCGTGATCGACAGCGGCCTGTTCCACTCCCTCGATGACGATGGCCGGCGTAGTTACGCCGCCGCGGTGCACCGGGCCACCCGGCCGGGCGCGACCCTATTGCTCAGCTGCTTCTCCGACGCCAATCCGGCGGGTGAGGATTGGCGGCCGGCGGTGTCTGAAGACACCCTGCGCGAGGTTCTCGGCGGCGCTGGCTGGGACATCACGTCGCTGGAACCTGCAACCCTTCCCGGCGAACTGGACGGCGCCCAAGTCGAAATGGCGTTCTGGTACCTCCGAGCGGTACGGCGCTGAGCGGCCTGTAGGCAGCTATCTGGTTTGGCCGGGCACAATCGCGGATAATAAGCATGAACAGTCCAGCAGAAAGATCGTGAAATGCCGCGTCCTCGCCGCTCACCGGCTAGTGACAGTCCGTGGCTGTCCCCGGCGCAGCTCCGAGCGTGGGTTGCCTTCATGCGGGTCCAGTTGCGGATGAACTACGAGATCAACAGCCAGTTGCAGCGTGATAGCGATCTTTCGTTGCCCGACTATCACGTACTCAACGCGTTGAGCAGTGCGCCGGAACACAAGATGCAGGTCACCGATCTTGCTGCCTTGATCGGCTGGGAACGCAGCCGGCTCTCTCACCACCTGCGGCGGTTGAGCGAGCGCGGCCTCACCAAGCGCCTGCAGTCCACCGAAGACGGCAGGGCGACCGACGCGGTGTTGACCACGAAAGGCATGGATGCCATGGTCGACGCCGCGCCCGGTCACGCAATGCTAGTGAAGAAATTGTTCTTCGAGCCGCTGCCCGACGAACTTGTCGCACCTTTCACCGCGGCGCTGGAACACATTCAGGCGAGCCTGAATCTCAATGCGTCGCTGCCGCCGGTGCCCCTGTAGGTCGGTGGGTTGCTAGGGCGCCAGTACGGGGTTGACGTCCATGTAGATGCGGTAGTCGTCGACGACTCCGTCGCGTACTCCAAAAACGTTGCAGCAGGGCAAATTCAACTCGCGGCCGTCGAGGCGCCGGTAGTGGACATCCATCAGTGCGACGACCCTGCCGTCACCGACCTCCCAGAGGTCGAGGATGGTGTGGTGCAAATCGGCGATCGCATCGCGAAACGACTGGGCTGCGGCAAGAAGTTCCGATTGGGTGTCGGTCGGGTCGGCGTTTCCGAAACGGAAGTGGACGTCCGTCGCCGTGAGTGCGGCGATGGCGTTCTGATCTGAAGCGTCGACGGCGCGGATCAGTGTCCGAACCAAGTCGCCGGCGGTAAGGCGTGTGTCGTTCATGTGTCTTCCTCTGCGAATTTGGCTGTACGACTTACCGGTTCGGTGCGATGAGTGCTTTCATGATTCGGCCTCGGGTGGGATCCCGCGACAACGTCAGGCCAACGGGTACGGCCCGAACCTGCCCCAAGCAACGAAAACGGCCAGCGCCAACAGCACGGCATTGACCCCGACGTTCATGGCCTCGTTGCGGCGAGCGTGAACGACTGCAGCGCCGACCATCACGAGGACCAAGCCGATCGCAGCCAACGGGACAAGGACAGGGGCGATATGTGTGACGGCGGGCAAGATCAACCCAGCCGCGCCGAGAACTTCAACCACGCCGATCAATCGAATGTTCGTCGGAGTGACGTCCTGTGCCCAACCTTGGCCGGAGCTGACGAGCTTGTCCTTGGGAACAAGAAGTTTCATCAGCCCACTTCCGGCAAAGCTTGCCGCCAAAACGCTCGCGACGATCCACAGCGCTAGATTCATGGTGTCCTCCTAAGGGATAGTGCTACGTGCTTGGTTGAGACTGACGATGTCGTTGTCGTGCAACGACAACGAACCGGCAGCAAGGTTTTCGGCAAGATGGCCTCGGCTGCTGGTCCCCGGGATCAGCAACACGTTGTCAGCGATCGCCAGCAGCCACGCGAGAGCGACCTGGGCCGATGTCGCGCCGTGGCCGGCGGCAATCCGGTTGACAACTGGATCGTTTCGAATGGCGTCGTGTTGTGCCTTCGGCCAACCCAGCGGACAGAACGGAACGAACGGGATACCCCGGGCGGTGCACTCCTCGAGCACTGGCGCCGAAGTCCGATTCGCAAGGTTGTAGACGTTCTGTACGCAGACGATGTCGGTGACCTCGAGCGCCATCAGCAACTGCCGGTGAGTGACATTGCTGACCCCGACGCCCGCGATCAGGCCTTCATCCCTGGCCGCTACCAAGGCGCCCAGCTGATCCACGAACCGTTGATCGGGCACCGCATTGTCCAACACGCGCAGGTTGACCGCGGCGACCTGCTCGACACCGAGCGTTGCAAGGTTTTCTTCGATGCCGGCGCGGAGTTGATCGGGGTCGTCGTACGGCAACACTGCGCCGGAATCATCCTGTCGTGCAGCAACTTTGCTCACCAGGGCCAACCCGTCCGGATAGGGGAAGAGCGCCTCACGGATCAACGAGTTGACTACGCCCGGCCCGTAATACTGGGCGGTGTCGATGTGATCGACACCGGCGTCGAGGGCTGCGCGCAAGACCGCGAGCGCCTCGTCACGATCCCGGGGCGGACCGTAGACGCCGTCGCCAGCCAGTTGCATCGCCCCGTAGCCGACGCGCCACACCGTTTTGCCTGCCAACCGATAGCGATCGCCCGTCCGCGTGTCCATCGTCGGCGCCTTCCTGGGCGATTTCCGGCGTCGACGTCAGTTATCGCGCGCCGACGGGATCCGCAAGCTGTGCGAATCGAACCGTAACATTCAACTACATGACATATCAAGTTATTTCCAGCCATGCGGATCGGCATTTTCTAATCAGATGGACAATCCGCTCAGCGCGGTTGAAGTCCGCCGCCACACCGACGTGGGGTCTCCAGGACGGATCAGGGTGTCATGAGCTGCGACTTGATCATTCGCGGTGGACGGGGGATCTGCCCGGCGGCGCGGGAAGAGTCATTCAGCGTTCCGATGGCTTCTACGTGCTGATCGCCGGCCTCTGCGCGATATGAGAAACGCGTGCGTCGCGCTTAGCGCCCGTGGATCGCGCTAGCGGCGAAATCCGCAGCTTGATCGGTCATGCCGTTCGTCTTGTAGGCACTGTGGGCGGCCCGGCTGAATCCCTGGCCCGAAGAGCAGACCGGGTCTTGGGGTGTGCACAGGTCAAGCGTCTTGTGCGCGTAGAGCGGCCCGATGTTGATCGGCGGGGCGTCGCGGTCGACCAGGTTGAGAAACCCGTTGGAGGGCTTGCCGAACAGGGTGACGGCGGCAATGTGCGGAGCCACGTTGGGCGGCAACGGGCCGGTAATGCCAGCGGGGAGCGCGTAGCCCGGTGGGACGCTGTCGGAGGTGATGTAGGCAGCGATGGCCGCGCCCTGCGAGTAGCCGCCGAGAACAATCTTGGTGGCGGGGCAAGTGTTGACGATGTCGAGAACCCTGGTGGCTGCGTCGGAAACGCCGTCGGCGGCCTGCGAGAAGTTGAGCGACGCAGGGTAATTGACCGGATACACGTCGACCGAATTGCCACCCAGGCGGGATGTGAGGGCGTCGGAGAATTGCTGTCCGACGGTGCCAGGACCGGGTGGCTCCATGGTGCCGCGGGCGAAGATGACCTCAACGTCTGCGCACTGCCCATCGGCGGCCGCCTTGCTGATGGCCGGGGTCGTCACCGCCGCTGCAAACAACATCGCCAGGACAGCTGCGAATTGCAGGGCCCTCGCCATCGGCCGTGCACGCCATGACAGCGTCGATATGCCATAGCGGGTTGTGTCGTGCACGCTGTTGCCTTTCGTCGAGCGAGGATGCTTTTTGAAGCGTATGCGGAGGAAGACTCCCGCGCAGTGCGGCCTCCGGCGCCGATGCCGTCGGTCATTTTGATATCTCGAACTAGCGGTGGTCAAACTCAGCACGTTGCAACACCCTGGATGGCAGTCTTCATTCCTCCCGCGTCGGCCGGAAAGGAAACTGCAGGTGACGAGGGGGACCAAAAGGGTAACGACACGCAACGAAACGGCAGCTGAAGCGGTGTATTTCTCGATCAAAGCGGGGGTTCGAAGCGGCGATTAGGTTTTCGCTCCGATTCGCAATACGCTAGCCCGCGGTTTGTCCTCAACCCAGGAAAGCGGCCATGCCCATTCAGTCCGCGCTGGTGCGCCCGCGACAGGTGCGTAGCGCCCAGCGATTCGCTTCCCGCGTCAATTGCCCAACGGTCGGCCAGTGCTTCGACATCGAAGTCACTCGCGACGCCGACGGGTGGATGATCCGGATCCCAGAGATCGGCAGGGTCACCCGCGCCAGTCGCCGTGCTGCAGTGGAACTGGCGGCACGGGAATGCATCGCACTGTGGACCGGCATTCCGATCGGTTATGTCGCCGTCAACATCGAGATCGGCTAACGCCGGCCTCCTTTATTGGCCGAGGTGTATCTCAGGCGTGACCTCACCGCGATGATGAGGAAGAACGCTCTTCATCATGACGGTGTTCGCGGCGTTCGCCGCTCTGACAATGGCGACGTGCGTCGGCTATTACTTCGGTCGGCGTACCGGGTCGACGCCGTCGACCTGGAAGAAGCGAACCAGTCGGATCGCGCTGGGGAGGCGCGCGGCCAATCTGCTCGTGCTGGTCGCGGCCCGTCGTATTCGTCAGCGATTGCGACCCGAGCCCATGGTCGAGCTATTCGGGATGAGAATCCTTGCGCCACTTGACCTGCTGCGGGGTAGCGTGACGCGGATGCGTTCCTACCGGGGTGCGCCTGGCTGGTGAGGCAACGGTATGGCAACGCTTGAGGGCAAGATCGCGTTCGTGACCGGCGCATCGTCGGGTCTCGGCGCTGAGACCGCTCGGTTGTTATCGCGCTGCGGCGCAACAGTTTTCGGCATAGGCCGAGACACTGCGCGGTTGGCCGCGGTTTTCGCCGACGTCGAACACGGCACACATGCATCAGTAAACATCGCATCGGCGCAAGCCTGTAGAGACGCGATCGAGCAGTGCGTCCGCGAATTGGGCGGTCTGGACGTCTTGATCAACATCGCGGGGCGACACCAAATGCGACGTACGGAGTCGATGACCGACGACGAGTGGACACAAGATCTAGCGGTCAACCTCGACGGGCCGTTCCACTTGTGCAGGGCCGCATTGCCCTATCTGCTGGAGCGAGGCGGCAATATCGTCAACGTCAGCTCGATTGCCGGCGTCGAAGGCCAGGCCTATTCGGCCGGCTACTGCGCTGCCAAGCACGGCTTGATCGGGCTCACCCGGGCGTTGGCGGTGGAGTACACCGCAGATCGCTTGCGCGTCAATGCGGTTTGCCCCGGCGGCATGCTGACACCGCAGATCGAACAGTTCACCGCGCCCGAGAAGCCGAACTACGACCTCATCATGCGCACGGCCTCACCGCGCGGCATGATGCAGCCTCTCGACGTGGCGAACGTGATCGCGTTCCTGGCCAGCGACGACGCAGCCGCTATTCACGGCGCCGTGTATCGGGTCGACAACGGCAAAGGCGCCGGCTAGGCGATCACGAGCCGATGAAGCGCGGCTCCCGCCGCTCAGCGGTGGCGGACACTCCCTCTACGAAGTCCGCGGTCGCCGCGAGCTTGATCTGCTCGGTTTGTTCCAATGCGGTGGCAGCGCGCACGCGATCCACCAGATCGCCGCGCAACGTCTGACGGATCGACACCACCGCGAGCGGGGCACTGGCAGCGATCTCGGCCGCGAAGGCGTGTGCGGTCGACCGCACCGCGTCATCGGTTGCCAGCCGGTCGGACAAGCCGATACGCGCCGCTTCCTGGCCGGCCACCGCACGGCCGGTGTACAGCATCTCCTGAGCGCGCTGCGTCCCGACCACCGCCGGCAGCGTGGCGGTGATTCCGAATCCCTGGTGCAGGCCGAGTCGGCTGAAGTTGGCGATGAATCGGGTGGACGGCCCGGCGACGCGGAAATCGGCCACCAGTGCCAACCCGAGACCGCCTCCGACCGCTGCACCCTGCACGGCCGCAACGATCGGCGTGCGGGCCGCGAACAGCCGCGCAGCCTCCGCGTAGAGCGAGCCCGTGGAGCCCGCCACCGACGGCTCGTCGCCGCTCAGGGCGCCCGGCAGATCCGCACCCGCGCAGAAGTGCCGGCCCGACGAACACAGCACGATCGCCCGCACGTCCACATCGTCATCAAGACGCTCGAAGGTATCGGCCAACCCGGCGATGAGGGCAGCGTCGAAATGGTTACGTGCGCCCCGCTCGAACTCGACCGTGGCGACGTGGTCGGCCGAGACCTCAACGCGGATCTGATGAGTCATCGTCGGTTGTCAGGAAGCTCGCGCCGACCAGGTGAAGCTGTGCATGTCGGGGATGCGAGACGTCAGTAGCGACGCCACGCTGCGGCCGATCTGATCTGCGCTAGCCGGCGAAGTCTCGGAATCCAAGAACCCTTCCACCTCGACGCGCAACGTCCGTCCCGTCCAGCGGGCGCGAGCGTGCGCGTGCTGAACGCCCGGCACTTCGATGGCGGCGGTCTCGGCGGTCGTGATGATCTCCGGATCGACCCCGTCGAGAAGGCGATGGGCAATGTCCGCCGTCACTTCCCAACCGACATGGCAGATGAATCCGGTGACGACGATTCCTGCGACCGCGTCAGCCCACGCCCAGCCGAGGGCAACCCCGACCAGGCCGAGCATCGCGCCCGCCGATGACAACGCATCCAGCCATGAGTGCTTGGCGTCGGCCACCATAGTGGCCGAACGAATCCGCCGGCCGACCGCCAGTTTGTATCTCGCCACGAGCTGGTTGCCCGCGATTCCCACCGCGGCGGCGGCGATGCCCCAGCCCACGTGACCCGTGCTGCCGTGACGCAACAGCTTGTCGACACTTTCGAACCCGGCGACCAGGGCACTACCCCAAATCGCCAGTGCCACACCGATTCCGGCGAGGTCCTCGGCGCGCTCGTAACCGTAGGAATAGCGCTCGGTAGGAAGTCGGCGCGATGCCCGGCGGAATCCGACGAACACCAGGGCGCTGGTCGACACGTCCGACAGATTGTGCAATGCGTCGCCCAGCAGCGCGACCGAACCCGACACCAGTGCGATCGTCAATTCGACGAGCCCGGTTACGGCCAGTCCCACGGCGCTGATGGCGACAGCGCGGTTCGCTTGCCGGCGTTCGCCCGCGTCGTCGGTAGCGATGTCGAGCGGGAAACTTGTCGCGGGGTCGCGGACTCCGTTGATCTGATGCATAGCGGTAAGCATGCCTGCCCGCGGCAGTATCGCAAGGGCCGGCGGCCGGAAAATGGCTCAGTCTGCCAACGCCCGTCCCACGATCAACGGATCCGGCTCGCCCACGACGTCGCTGTCCTTGTCGTCGTAGTCGAATTGGGCCAGTACATAACGCATCGCGTTGATGCGGGCCCGCTTCTTGTCGTTGCTCTTGACCACGATCCAGGGCGCGGCATCGGTATCAGTCGCGGAAAACATCTCCTCCTTCGCTGCGGTGTAGTCGTCCCATCGATCCAGCGATTCCATATCCGTCGGCGAAAACTTCCACTGCCGTACCGGGTCTACGAGTCGGATGGCGAACCGAGTGCGTTGTTCGGCCGGTGAAACCGAGAACCAGAACTTGGTCAAGCTGATGCCGTCGTTGACCAGCATCTCTTCCAAAAGTGGTGCCTGCCGCAGGAATTCAGCGTGTTGCTCGGGCGTGCAGAAGCCCATTACCTTTTCGACACCGGCGCGGTTGTACCAGGACCGGTCGAAGAGAACCATCTCGCCGCCCGCTGGAAGGTGGCCGATGTAGCGTTGGAAATACCACTGCGTCTGTTCGCGTTCGGACGGTTTCTCCAACGCCTCAACCCTCGCGCTGCGCGGATTGAGGTGCTCCATGAATCGCTTGATGGTGCCACCCTTGCCGGCCGCGTCCCTGCCCTCGAACACGATTACGTGACGGGCGCCGGTGCGTCTGCCGTGTTGTTGTAGCTTGAGCAGTTCGATTTGCAGGCGTCGTTTCAGGTGCTCGTACTCATCGTGCGGCATGCGGTGGTCGTAGGGATATCGCTCGCGCCACGTATCGATGTGTTCGCCGTTTCGATCAAGCAGGACGGGGTCGTCATCATCACTGTCGTCGACGGTGTAGCCATGCTCGGGAGTCGACAGGGTTTCCAGATCTATTTCGGGCATGGCCCGACGCTAGCGCAGAGGACAAAGACGTAACTCTTGACCTAAAGTATGGTTGAAGTCTTACCGTCATCGCTATGTCACAAACCATCATCCCGTCGGGCAAGCGCTGGCCCGAGGAATTGAGCACGATCGGTGCGCTCCGATTCGCCCGGCGCTCAGCATATTACGACGAAACCATCAGTTTCTACCGCGACCTGATCGGCCTCCCGCTGTGCGCCACATTCGGCGAGAGCTATGGCAGCAACGGAGTGATATTCGGTCTACCTGGATCGAGTCTTACCTTCGAGATCGTGGAGGCGATCGAACCGGTTGCGGTGGACAGTCATGAGCAGCTGTGCCTGTACTTCCCCGATAGCGCGGGTCAGCAGCGAGCGACTGCGCGGCTCGTGGCGGCAGGGGTTAAACCTGTTGAATCGCATCCGTATTGGGCGGCAACCGGATCAGTCACCTATCGCGATCCGGACGGTCGCGAGGTGGTGTTCGCACCGTTTGTCTTCGGCGTCAACGAACCCGCGGCGGGCGCCGCATCGGGCGACCATTGGACCGCGCCCTGACCGACACCAATCATCGAGCGGTGTTGCTGCCCCGTTTCCCGGTGACGCCGACGTAAATCGCGATCAGAATGACGGCGATGATGATTCCGACGAGAAAGGCGGTAAGCGCGAATCCGCCACCCTCCGAAGGGTAGACCAGCTTGTAGGTGACCCACGATCCGGCAAACGACCCGATGGCGCCAAGCAGAATCGTCACGATGACGCCGATGTTTTGCTTGCCCGGCAGAATGAGGCGCGCAAGCGCTCCAATGATCAGCCCGACGAAGATTGCTCCGACAACCGTTCCGATCATTTCCGCTCCTTCGCAGTAGGTCCTCGGTTACCCGTTTCCGCCGATCCCACGCAAATCGCCGTTGCAAGGTGCCTTAGACAAGCGGAAGGCCACCGGGGTCGGGTCCACCGGTGGCCGTCCTGTGCGCTGGCTCGTTGTAGTTACTTCTTAAAGGCGTCCTTCACGTGCTCGGCCGCGTCCTTGAGACTGGATTTCGCCTGGTCAAGCTTGCCTTCGGCGCGGGTGTCGTCGTCGCCGGTGGCTTTGCCGAGACCTTCTTTGGCCTTGCCGGCAACGTCGTCGATCTTGTTGCTCACCTTGTCGTGGGCTCCCATGAGCTTCAGCTCCCTGTGTTGTGGACACTGCTGCTTTGCGTCGGGATAGATACCCGGCCAGCGCATCGGCCAAACCAGATATGCGAGATTGGCACGATGCGGGTTGGGATCCTCGACGATTACCAGAACGTCGCGTTGCGCATGGCTGACTGGTCGGAGGTGGCCGACAGGGCCGAGATCACCGTCTTCAACGATCACCTCGCCGACTCAGACGCCGTCGTGGAGCGGCTCTTGCCGTTCGACGTGGTGTGCGTCATGCGGGAGCGCACACCGTTGCCACGTAATGTCATCGAGCGCCTGCCCCGGCTGAAGATGATCGCCTCGACCGGGCCGTTCAATGCCGCGGTGGACGTCGCGGCTGCCAAGGAACGCGGCATCTACGTCAGCACCACCGGGGGCTACGTGGAGTCGACGGTCGAGCTCACCTGGGCGTTGATCCTTGCGGCGGCCCGCCGGATCGTCGACGAGTCGGTGTCGGTGCGCACCGGCGGCTGGCAAACCACCGTCGGCCCGCAACTGGGCGGCAGCGTGCTCGGCGTGCTGGGGTTGGGACGAATCGGCAGCCGGGTGGCCCAAGTCGGCAAGGCGTTCGGCATGAACATCATCGCCTGGAGCGCCAACCTGACGCCCGAAGCCGCCGAACAAGCCGGGGCCACCTACGTGTCGAAAGACGAGTTGTTCAGCCGCGCCGACGTCTTGACCATCCATCTGGTGCTCAGCGACCGTACCCGTGGCTTGGTCGGCAACGCCGAGTTGGCAATGATGAAGCCGACGGCGTTGCTAGTCAACACATCTCGAGGCCCGATTGTCGACGAGTCGGCTCTCGTCGATGCTTTACGGGCGCAGCGAATTGGCGGAGCAGGCCTCGACGTCTTCGACGTCGAGCCGTTGCCTGCCGGGCACCCGCTGCGACTGCTGCACAACGTGGTCGCCACGCCGCACATCGGCTACGTCGCCGAGCAGGTCTATCGGGTCTTCTACGGCGAGTCTGCGACCAACATCGCTCGTTGGCTGAGCCAGAGCAGCAGCAGCTGACTTCGACGCACGGCGCCGCGACCACCACGAGTCGAGGAGGGCGAGGAGTGCTGACACCGCTGCGGCAAGCGCCCAGCCCAGCAAGATGTCGATGACGAAATGCTCGGCCGCATACACCAGCACGAAGGCCATCGCCAACGGGTACGCCACCAGTAGCGGACGCCAGCTGCGCTTGACCCGCCGCCACAGGAAGATCGAAATCATCGCGGTCAACGCGGCGTGCAGCGAGGGAATCGCCGCGACCAGATTCACGCTGGCCTGTCCCGAGTTGACCAGTGCGCTGGCCGACTGCAGATGGAGCGTTCCCCAACCTCGCGTGGAAATCCGCTCCACGAATTGGTCGGCACCCGGTTGGCTCATATGCATCGCGCCGAGCAGTCCGCCGTCGGGAACGCCTGCGGCGCTTCGGTACATGCACAGCGGGTTTGACGGCCCGCTGGCGATGTCGGCGGCTGTGCAGCGTGCGGCCGCCCACGGCGGGGCCGCCGGCAGGACCACGTACACGGCGACCGCCGCGAACGACAGCGCGACGAACCGACGGACGAATGCCGCCCAGTCGGTCCGGTTGTATAGCCACAGCACGCCCGCGACCACGTACGGCAGGATGAAAAAAGACATGTAAATGCCGCTGATGATCACTTCCCACCACGGGGGCTGCGGCATCTTGATGCGCTCTTGCAACCATACGGTCGGGACGGTGCCGAAAAACAACCAGCGATCGGCATCGGGCTGGAATCGCCAGAGCGTGGGCGCGCCGAGCATGTCAGCCGCACCACGACTGAGGTCGTAGAGCACCAACACGAGTGCGAAGGGCAGCCAATCACGCACGACGGTGATCACCTTGTGCCCGCGGCCAATGCTCGCGGCGATCAGCCCGGTACCGATGTACAGCAGCAGCAGTTCGCGGTTGAACGCGACCCCGTCCGTCACAGTTCGGTAGGTGACCACCAGAGCCCACGTGCTGATGGCGACGCGCCGTGCCCAAGTGAGCCACACTTCGCGGCCGGCCGGATCAGGCTTGTCGGCGAAAGGGGGTGGCTGCGAAGGCACAGTGGACCGCCGGCTGGGGCTGGGACGCCCAGCAGGTTCGGTCTGTGGAGCCCGCTTGAACAGTCGGACCCGGCGATCGGTTGTTACTGCCACCAGTCCAACCTTATCCTTTGCCGACCGTTTTCCATCTGTTCATTCTCGCGGCGATTTGCATTCAGACTAATTAATCAGCCAAACGCGCTGTCAGCGAAGGGCTTTAACGCATCCTTAGCGAGGTAATGCGTGTGTCTATGTGGCAGCTGTGAATTCGCTGCCTCGTCGATTCACCCGTCCAGGTGCATCAGAGCCAGCACGCCCCATTGTCGTAGCACCTTGCGCTCTTCCGCGGTGGAGACCATGCCGGATGGTGCGAAAATTTTCGACGGCACCGGATCGTCTTCGGTCAGCGGTATGCCTCCGCCACGAATTGCCTTGAATATCACCACAATTGCGGCCAGCACGACTATCACCACGACGGCGGCGAAGATGACCGACAGCGTGCCCTGGATGAACGTATTCCTGATGACGTCGGCCAGTTGATCCCTCGTCTTCGCCGACCCGAAAGCCGACTTACCCGATGCTTGGGCGGCGGCGTACTGAAAATGCTGCGTCCAATAGCCGACGTTGGGATCGGCAGAGAAGATCTTCTGCCACGACGCGGTCAGCGTGACTGTCAGATCCCAGAGCAATGGAATCCCCGGAATCCACACCCACTTCAGGTAGCCCTTCTTGACGACCACCACCGTGACGACGGTCAGTGCGATCGCGGCCAGCAATTGATTGGCGATGCCGAACAGCGGGAACAGCGTGTTGATGCCGCCCAGCGGGTCGGTCACGCCCATCAACAGGATGCTGCCCCACGCGGCCGCCACCGCCAGGCTGCACATCCACACACCCGGGCGCCAGCTCGGATTTCGCAACTTGGTCAGCGGGCCGCCGAGGTTACCGAGCGCGTCGGAAAGCATGAAGCGCGCGACCCTGGTTCCCGCGTCGACCGCAGTCAGGATGAACAGCGCCTCGAACATGATCGCGAAGTGATACCAGAACGCCTTCAGGCCCGAGCCGCCCAAAACCCGTTGCAGCACTTCGGACATGCCGACCGCAAGCGTCGGTGCGCCGCCGGTGCGCGACACAATCGACTTTTCGTCCACGCTGGCGGCGGCTTCATTGAGCTCGGCTGCGGTTACCGGTGGTCCCGACAGGCCAAGGTGATTGACGTAGTCCGCGGCGGTCGCCGCGGCGCCGCCGGTGCGCGCCGCCGGTGCGTTTAGGGCGAAGTACAGATGTTGGTCGAGGATCGCGGCGCTGATCAATGCCATCACCGCGACGAACGACTCGGTGAGCATGCCGCCGTAGCCGATCAGTCGCATCTGGCTTTCCTTCTCCAGCAGTTTCGGTGTGGTGCCCGACGAGATCAGCGCGTGAAATCCCGACAATGCGCCGCACGCGATGGTGATGAACAGGAACGGAAACAGCGACCCAGCGAACACCGGACCATCACCGTGAGCGGCGAAGTGCGATACCGCCGGTGCGTTAAGCACCGGGTGCGCAACGATGATGCCGATCGCCAGCAGGGCAATGGCTCCGACTTTCATGAACGTCGACAGGTAATCGCGCGGCGCCAGCAGCAACCACACCGGCAGCACCGACGCTACGAATCCGTAGCCGACAATCAGCCACGACACGGTCACCGGAGACAGATTGAACCACGATGCGCCCCAGGCTGATTCGGCGACGACATCGCCGGACGCCACGGCGAGCATCAACAGCACGAAACCGATCACGGACACTTCCGCTACCCGCCCGGGTCGCAGGAACCGCAGATAGCAGCCCATGAACAA
>NZ_DASXHW010000460.1:0-14337 GCF_036488105.1 Mycobacterium sp.
CCAGATGCCCAGATCGTGCGTCGCCCAGGCCAGTGCCGCGACATCTGGGATCGAAAACCCAAGCAGCAGCTGGTGATAGGTGATGCAGCGGTATACGTGGTTGCGGTAAGCGGACAGGTCATCGCCTAACGCATCGCGATGCCGATCCAGCACGGCATCGACGATCGGATGCGCGGTGACGACCTCCACCGCGCCAAGCTTAGGCGGCCAGGTCGTCCCGTCCGGCCGATCGCTCGTTCCCGCCGTTGCGCTTGGCCCGCTTGTCGCGGCGCCACGCCCGGACGGTAGCGATCGCGGTCTTCAGACCGCGGCGACGTCCGGTCGCCGGATCGGCACCGGCGAAACCCGGCTCGAGCGCGGCGAACATCGACTCGCTGCGCGTTTCCGGCGCATTGTCGGCGGTGGCGCGCAGGTACTTGTCCGGCAGCGACAGCTTGGCGATGGTCCGCCAGGTCTTGGCGTACTGCACCAGGAAAGGCCCTGTGGTATAAGGCAAGTCGTACTTGTCGCAGAGTTCGCGCACCCGAACGGAGATCTCGGCATACCGGTTGCTCGGCAGATCCGGGAACAGGTGGTGTTCGATCTGGTGGCACAGGTTGCCGCTCATGAACCGCATCGCTGGGCCGGCGTCGAAGTTGGCACTACCCAGCATCTGTCGCAGATACCACTGCCCCTTCGACTCGCCGACCATGTCGGTCTTGGTGAATTTCTCAGCGCCGTCGGGGAAATGGCCGCAGAAGATCACCGCGTTGGCCCACACGTTGCGGATCACGTTGGCGACCGCATTGGCCTTCAACGTCGACTTGTAGCTCGCGCCGGGTGACAGCGACGTCAGCGCCGGGAACGCGACGTAGTCCTTGACCACCTGGCGACCGGCCTTGGCGAAGAACTCCTCGGTCCGCTGCCGGGCGTCGTCATTGCTCATCCGCTTCTTGACGATCTTGCCGATCTCCACATGCTGGAGACCAACGCCCCACTCGAAGCCCAGCGCCAGCAGCGCGTTGAACACCAAGTTGAACAGGTTGAAGCGCTGCCAGCGATGGTCGCGGGTCACGCGCAGCAGGCCGTAGCCGACGTCGTCGTCCATGCCGAGAATGTTGGTGTATTTGTGGTGCACGAAGTTGTGGGTGTAGCGCCAGTGCTTGGACGACCCGCTCATGTCCCACTCCCACGACGAGGAGTGGATCTCGGGGTCGTTCATCCAGTCCCACTGGCCGTGCATGACGTTGTGGCCGATCTCCATGTTCTCGACGATCTTGGCCACGCCGAGGGTCACGGTCCCCGCCCACCAGGCTGACCGGCGCGAGCTGAAAGCCAGCAACAGTCGGCCGGCGACCTCCAGTGCGCGCTGCGCAGCGATGGTGCGGCGAATGTAGCGGGCGTCGCGCTCGCCGCGGGAGTTTTCGATGTCCCGGCGGATTGCATCCAATTCGGTGCCCAAGTTTTCGATGTCGGCGTCCGTCAGATGTGCGAAGACATCGAGGTCGGTGATCGCCATCGCGCTATTGCCTTCCAGCAGATTACAGTTCGTGACCTACGCTATCGTAACCTACGAAACCGTAGGTTACCAGCGGGTAACTCTTAAATGTCGAGTGTGCAATCGCCTGACGCAGCGGAAATGCAGGTTTGCACGCGGGTTCCCGGCTCACGCTCCGCGCCGTTTCGGAGGTCGCGTACGTGACCTTCCACCAAACTGACCACGCACGACTGGCAGATACCCATCCGGCAGCCGAACGGCATCTGCACGCCCATTCGCTCACCGGCATCCATCAGTGACGTCGCCGCGTCGGCCGCGGTGCTTTTTCCGCTCTTGGCGAAGGTGACGGTCCCACCCGCTCCGGCCGGCGCCGCGCGCGATACCGCGAAGCGCTCGAGGTGCAAGTGGTCCGCGACATGAGCCGCCGACCAAGCTTGCTCGGCCGCGTCCAGCATGGCTTCGGGCCCACACGCCCAGGTCTGCCGGTCGCGCCAATCCGGTACCTCGGTGTCGAGCCGGGACAGATCCAGCCGCCCCTGATCGCGCGTCGCGCGCAATTGCAGCCGGTATCCCGGATGGTCGCGGGCCAGCTGCTCGAGCTCCGTGCCGAACATCACGTCGGCGGCGGTCGGCGCTGAATGCAGATGGACCACGTCGGTGATCTGATCGCGACGCACCAACGTGCGCAGCATCGACATCACCGGCGTGACGCCCGAGCCGGCGGTGACGAACAACACGGCGGGCGGCGCCGGATCCGGCAGTACGAAATTGCCCTGCGGCAGAGCCAGTCGCACGATCGTGCCTGGCTTCACCCCGTCCACCAGGTGAGCGGACAGGAAGCCTTCGGGCATCGCCTTGACGGTGATGGCCACCGTGCGCACGCTCCGGTGCGGACTCGATGTCAGCGAGTACGAGCGCCACCGCCAACGGCCGTCGATCAGCAGCCCGATCCCGATGTACTGGCCCGGCTGGTAATCGAGGCTGAAACCCCAGCCCGGCTTGATGACCAGCGTCGCGGAGTCGTGCGTCTCGCGCCTCACCTCGAGAACGCGGCCCCGCAATTCCCGCGCCGACCACAGCGGATTGGCAAGGTGCAGATAGTCATCGGGCAACAGCGGCGTGGTGATGCGTCGGGCCAGGGTGCGCAACGCGTGCCAGCCGGGATGGGTTTCCACTCCGGCCAGCGTAATGGGCCTGGTTTCGATGACGTCGGCGGCGGGTCGCGATATTTTTCTGTCCATTGAGGCGGTCCTGTCCATGAGAAGAATCCTCGCTCTCGCTCGGGACAGAACCTACGCTACCGTAACTTACGGTAGCGTAGCTAGCGCTAGAGCAGCTCGAGCAGGAACGGCAGCTCTTGGGCCGCGTACCAGGCCAGGTCGTGATCCTGTGCATCACCAACGGTCAGCTCGGCGTCCTCGTCGCCGAGGTCGGCCTCATCGATCACCGCGATCGCGGCTTTGACCTGCGGTTCCGCGGCGGCGTTGTCGACGAACGCGGCGACGACATCGTCAGTGGTGACCGGCGCACCGATCCGCACCACGGCGTCGTCGAGATCGGGGCGCAGTGTGACATCGCCGACGTCGGCGACCAGCACTGCGCGTCGCGGCGGCATCTCGTTCCCCGATTGCCCGGAATCCTCCGCGGCGCCGGCTAGCAGCCGCAGCGAGGCCAGCGCCGCCTCCCGCAGCGCCACTTCGCCCAGCTCGTCCTCGTCGCCCTCGGCGTAGGCCTCCCGCAGCTTGGGGGTTACCGCGAAGGCGGTGCCGCTGACCGGCCGTAGCGAGCCGTCGGCGACAAGCTGTCGGAGCATCGACAGTGTCACCGGGATGTAAATGCGCATCAGTAAGCGCCCACCCTTGTCATTCAACCGAACCAATCAACGTCGCCACGTGGTCGTCGACGTAGGTGGACAACTCCCGTGGTGGCCGCTGGTAGTTGCCGCTCTTGATCGGATGAGCGGGCAGTTTGACTTTGGGTCTTTTGACATCGCGATACTCGATCGTGGACAACAGGTGCGCGATCATATTGAGACGCGCGTGCTTCTTGATATCCGATTCCACCAGATACCAAGGGCTGTAAGGCATATCGGTGCGGGCCATCATCTCGTCGCGGGCCCGCGAATAGTCCTCCCACTTGTACAACGACTCCAGATCCATCGGGCTCAATTTCCATTGCCGCACCGGGTCGTTGCGCCGCGCTTTGAATCGCCGCAATTGCTCTTCTTCGGAGACCGAAAACCAATACTTCCGCAACAGAATCCCGTCGTCGATCAGCATCTGCTCGAAGATCGGGGTCTGCTGCAAGAACAGCGCGTGCTCTTGCGGCGTGCAGAATCCCATGACTTTCTCGACGCCGGCCCGGTTGTACCAGGACCGGTCGAACAGCACGATCTCGCCTTTGGTCGGCAGCTGCGCGACGTAGCGCTGGTAATACCACTGCCCGCGTTCCCGATCGGTCGGCGCGGGCAGCGCCTCGATTCGGGCCACGCGTGGATTGAGATATTCGGTGATCCTTTTGATGGTGCCGCCCTTGCCCGCGCCGTCACGACCCTCGAAGATCACCACGACGCGGGCGCCAGAAGCTCTCACCCATTCCTGGAGTTTCACCAATTCCGTTTGCAGCCGGAATAATTCGGCCTCGTAGACCTTGTTGGGGATTTCGGGCTTCTTCTTCTGCGCCTTGCTCACCCTCGAATGGTAGGGCTACTGTGCGGCTTCCAGCAGTTCATCGAGTGATTCGGCCAATAACACCGGTAGTACGTCGACATCGCTCATCGCGTCCCGATCGGCGTTGATGCCGAAATACAACTTGCCGTTGTACGACGTCACGCCGATGGCCAGCACCTGATTGTTCAACAGCGGCGGTACGGCGTAGGTCTCCAACAACTTCGCACCGGCGACATACATTTGCGACTGCGCGCCTGGCGCATTGGTGATCAACAGATTGAACAAGCGCGGCGACAAGCCCGTGGCGACTCGAATTCCCATGGCGTGCAAGGTCGGCGGCGCAAAACCCGACAGGGTCGCGATGGTGCGGGCGTCGACCAGACTCGCCGCGGTCGGATTGGTTTCGGTGGCATGCGCGATCTGCGACAATCGCACCACCGGGTTGCCCTCCCCGACCGGCAGGTCGACCAGAAACGGCGCCACCTGGCTGATCGCCTGCCCCCGGCTCGACGAGTCGAATGTTTCGTCGACGTAGACCGGCAACGGCGCCATCGCCCGCACTGTCGCAGCCGGCGCGGGCGACTCGCCGCGGGACAGCAGCCAGTTGCGCAGCGCACCGGTGATCACCGCCAGCACCACATCGTTGACATCGCAGTTGTAACGCGACCGAATGGCCCGGTAGTCGTCAAGTTGGCCGCGCGCGACCGTCAGCCGTCGGCTGCGCGACACCGTGGTGTTGAGCGGGCTGCTGGGGGCGTTGCCGCGCGCCAACGTCCGGGCGACGTCGAACATCCTCCGGCCGGTCTCCACCAGCTGTCCGGAGTTGGTCAACAGATCGGTGACCCCGCTACGGACGGCGTTCAACTGCGCCTGCGGGCGGGTGGCCCAGTCACCGAGCGCGCGCAGCACCAGCTCCACGGTGCCCGGCTCGCGGGCCGGCACCCAGATGTCTTCGGCGAACGGCGGCGGGCGCCGGTTCCGATCGGCGATGACATGGCTGACCTCGACCGCGCCCATGCCGTTGATCAATGCCTGATGCGACTTGGTGTAGAGGGCCAGGCGGTTGTTGGCCAAGCCCTCCACCAGGTACATCTCCCAAAGCGGCCGCGACTTGTCCAGCGGGCGGGCGGCCAGCCGGCCGATCAGCTCGTGGAGCTGCTCGTCGCTGCCCGGCGATGGGAGCGCGGAGCGCCGGACGTGGTAGGTGATATCGAAATCGCGATCGTCGATCCAAACCGGTCGGGCCAGCCGCATTGTCACTTCGCGGACCTTCTGCCGGTACCGCGGCACCTTGGGCAGCTGCCGCTCGACGGTGGCCAGCAACGTCTCGTAGCTCAACCCGGCCCGCGGCTGACGCAGAATCGACAGCGAGCCCACATAGAGTGGCGTCGCCGAATTCTCCAGCTGGTAGAAGGAGGCGTCCGAAGCGGACAACCGGGTCACGACGCCTCTCCCCTTTACATCTTTTGCGACTTGGTCCACCGACCAATATGCCGCACACCGTAACCGTCCGCCGGGGCCCGATGCAGCGCGGGTACGCGGATGCGGTGATTGTGCGATGATCGTCACACTCGTCTGCCACTCTCCAGCAGGCCAGCCTTTTGAGGCCCTTCGGAATTCCCGGGAGAGTGCAATGCTGACCAGTTCAAGCCCATCGGACCAGACGGCGTTTGCGGTCACCCAGGTGGTCGACTGTGAGCCTCCGGCACGTGACGTCCGGCAGTGCCGACCGCCCTCACCGGCAGCGCTGCGGCGGCGCAATGCACATGTGCCGCAACGGCATTCGAGTCACCATCAGGCGCCGCCCGCGCCCGCGATGTCAGCCCCGATGCATCGGGCGGCACGTTTCGCCGATGCCGCGCTGCGCCGAGTGCTGGAAGTGATCGACCGCCGCCGCCCGATCTCCCAGCTGAACGGCCTGCTCGCCGCCGGACTCGTCGACTCGGTGCTGTCGGCCAATCGACTGGCCGGTGCCGATGGCGGGGTGGCGGTGTTGCGCCGGGTGCGACTGCAGGCGGTGGGCAGCCCGGACGGGTTCGCGGCGGCCGAGGTGTTCGGCAGCTACAGCCGTGGGCCCCGCATGCACGCCGTCGCCTGCCGCATCGAGTCGGTCGGCTCCGGCCGCTGGCAGGTGGTTGCGCTGCACATCGGTTAGGCGGCTCCCCGGGCGGCAAGTGCGGGCTGCGGGGTGCCGCTGAACCGGGCGAGCACCGGGCTGGCGCTAGCGCCGCTTGGCCTTGGCGTGCCGGCCCTGCCGACGGGCGGCCTCGCGGCGTTCACGACGGCTGCCCCCGGATCCGCCGGCCCCGGAGCCGCCGCCGTTGCCCTGCACCTGCGCCGAGCCGTCCTCGGCGGGCCCACTGTAGGTCAGCGCGGGTGCGTCGTTGTCAATTCCTTTGGCGCGCAACGCAGGTGCGGGTTCACGGGCTGCGGCGGGGGCTTGAACGCCGCCGGCCTGCCTCTGCGCACTGGCCGCGGCGGCGGCGGCGAACTCCGCCAGGCCCTCGGGCTCGGCGACCGGTCCGACCTGCTGGGCCGGTACCGCCTCGACCGCGACGTTGAACAGGAAGCCGACCGACTCTTCTTTGAGGCCGTCCAGCATCCCGGTGAACATGTCGAAGCCCTCACGCTGGTATTCGACCAGCGGGTCGCGCTGCGCCATCGCGCGCAGGCCGATGCCCTCTTTGAGGTAGTCCATCTCGTAGAGGTGCTCACGCCATTTGCGGTCGATGACGTTGAGCAGGACGTTGCGTTCCAGCTGACGCATCGCGCCCTCACCGGCCAGCTCTTCGAGCTCGGCTTCGCGCGCGGCGTAGGCGCGATCGGCATCCGCGATCAACGCGTCGAGCAACTCCTCGCGGGTCAGCTCGCCGGGCTCCCCGACCGCCTCGGAGTCGATCAGAGTGCTGTGGTCGAGGCCGACCGGGTACAGCGTTTTCAGCGCCTCCCACAGCTTCTCCAGATCCCAGTCCTCGGCGTAGCCCTCGGCGGTGGCGCCATTGACGTAGGCGGTGATCACGTCGACGAGCATGTCGTGCGCCTGCTGTTGGAGATTCTCGCCTTCCAGGATCCGGCGGCGCTCGGCGTAAATGACCTTGCGCTGCTGGTTCATCACCTCGTCGTACTTGAGGACGTTCTTTCTGACCTCGAAGTTCTGCTGCTCGACCTGGGTCTGCGCGCTCTTGATCGCGCGCGTCACCATTCCCGCTTCGATCGGCACGTCGTCGGGCAGGTTCAACCGGGTCAGCAGCGTCTCGAGCGCGGCGCCGTTGAAACGACGCATCAACTCGTCGCCCAGCGACAGGTAGAACCGCGACTCACCGGGGTCACCCTGACGGCCGGAGCGGCCACGCAGCTGGTTGTCGATACGGCGTGACTCATGCCGCTCGGTGCCCAGCACGTAGAGCCCGCCGGCCTCGATGACCTCTTTGGCTTCGGCCGCCGCCTCGTCTTTGACGATCGGTAGCTCCTCGTGCCAGGCCGTCTCGTACTCGTCGGGAGTCTCGACCGGATCCAGGCCGCGGGCACGCAACCTCACGTCGGTGAGAAAGTCGACGTTGCCGCCCAGCACGATGTCGGTACCGCGTCCAGCCATGTTGGTGGCGACCGTGATGGCACCGCGGCGGCCGGCCTCGGCGACGATGCCGGCTTCCTGCTCGTGGAACTTCGCGTTGAGCACGTTGTGCGGAATCTGCCGCTTCTGGAACTGCCGCGATAGATACTCCGAGCGCTCCACGCTCGTCGTACCGATCAGCACCGGCTGGCCCTTCTCATAGCGCTCGCCGACGTCGTCGACGACCGCGATGTACTTGGCTTCCTCGGTCTTGTAAATCAGGTCGGACTGGTCGGTGCGGATCATCTCCCGGTTCGTCGGGATCGGCACCACACCGAGCTTGTAGATCTCGTGCAGTTCGGCGGCCTCGGTCTGCGCCGTACCGGTCATGCCGGAGAGCTTGTCGTAAAGCCGGAAATAGTTCTGCAGCGTGATGGTGGCCAGCGTCTGGTTCTCGGCCTTGATCTCAACGCGCTCCTTGGCCTCGATGGCCTGATGCATGCCCTCGTTGTAGCGCCGGCCGACCAGCGTGCGGCCGGTGAACTCGTCGACGATGATCACCTCACCGTCGCGCACGATGTAGTCCTTGTCGCGATTGAACAGCTCCTTGGCTTTCAGCGCGTTATTGAGGTAGTTGACCAGCGGCGAATTGGCCGCCTCGTAGAGGTTGTCGATGCCGAGCTGGTCTTCGACGAACTCCACGCCGATCTCGTGCACACCGACGGTCCGCTTACGCAGATCCACCTCGTAGTGGGTGTCTTTTTCCATCAACGGCGCCAGCCGGGCGAATTCGGGATACCAATTCGAGGCTCCGTCGGCGGGCCCGGAGATGATCAGTGGGGTGCGGGCTTCGTCGATCAGAATCGAGTCGACCTCGTCGACGATGGCGAAGTTGTGGCCGCGCTGGACGCAGTCTTCCAGCGAATGGGCCATGTTGTCGCGCAGGTAGTCGAAGCCGAATTCGTTGTTGGTGCCGTAGGTGATGTCGGCCGCGTAGGCGACGCGACGCTCGTCTGGAGTCATCTGCGCCAAAATCACGCCGACGTCCAGGCCCAGGAAGCGGTGCACCCGGCCCATCCACTCGCTGTCACGTTTGGCCAGGTAGTCGTTGACGGTGACGATGTGCACGCCGTCGCCGCCGATGCCGTTGAGGTAGGCCGGCAACACTGAAGTCAGGGTCTTGCCCTCACCGGTCTTCATCTCCGCGACGTTGCCGAAGTGCAGCGCCGCACCACCCATCACCTGCACGTCGAAGTGCCGCTGGTCGAGCACCCGCCAAGCCGCCTCGCGGGCCACCGCGAACGCCTCGGGCAGCAGGTCGTCGAGGGCCTCCCCGTCGGCGTGCCGCTTCTTGAATTCCGCGGTCCTGGCCTGCAATTCGGCGTCGGTCAGCTTTTCGATGTCCTCGGACAAGCTGTTGACATAATCGGCCACCCGCTTGAGGCGCTTGACCATGCGACCTTCGCCAAGTCGCAACAACTTATCCAGCACGGCTTAGTCCCCTAGGTCCTCTGTAGATCCGACGTCTTCGACGTCATCCATCCTAGGTGACGGCTCAGGTGGTATCCCGGCCACGACCAGTCGATGCTCGCCGCGGCCCAGGTTGGAACGGCTCAGGACAGCCGAATCAGACCGTAGTCGTAGGCGTGCCGCCGGTAGACCACCGAAGGCCGTTCGGTCTGCTTGTCGTAGAACAAGAAGAAGTCGTGGCCGACCAACTCCATCTCGTAGAGGGCGTCATCGACTGACATCGGCTTGGCCTCGTGCTCCTTGGTCCGCACCACCCGCCCGGGCTGGTGATGCCCGTTGGCTCCCGGGTCGCCGAAGTGTGGGGCGTCGATGTCGTCGAGGTCCGGTTCGGGATGCGGTACGACGGCGGTCGCCGCGGCCAGCGAGACCGGGGTCTTGTCGCCGTAGTGGACTTTGCGGCGATCTTTCACGCGACGCAGCCGGCCTTCCAGCTTTGCTACCGCGGACTCCAGCGCGGCATAGAAACTGTCCGCGCATGCCTCGCCACGGACGACCGGCCCGCGACCGCGAGCGGTGATCTCGACGTGCTGACACGACTTGCGCTGGCGCCGGTTGCGTTCGTGGTCGAGTTCGACGTCGAACAGATAGACGGTTCGGTCGAGTCGCTCCAAGCGGGCGAGTTTTTGCGAGACGTAGACGCGGAAGTGGTCAGGGATTTCGACGTTGCGGCCTTTGACGACGACCTCGGCGCGTGCCATTGGTTCGTGTTCATCGGCGTCGACCGGAGGTTCAGCCAGAAGCTGCCCGGCATCAACGGTTTGTCTTGACATACTTGACAACTCGTTTCTCTCGCATTGCGCGCAGCTAAGCGCGCCCGGCTATAGGTACACGCGCCGACGGGGTTGTCAGAACTCAGTGGCCGCCCGCCGATGCTAGGTGTCGAACACTCACCCCCTACCGTTGACGGTGGCGCCTCAATCCGCGGTTCAGATGCGCTGCCTTGAGGCGTTGTCGGTGCTTGATTCCGACGGTAGACCGTCCACTGGCGGCATTGCCAGCATTTCGCCCGACCTGTTGCGAGTTCTTCACAAACACTCATGCCGCCGCTAGCGCCAGCACTGCCGACACTCGTGCCCCGGCCCGGTGCAGCACACGCACCGACTCGCGGGCGGTGGCGCCGGTGGTGACGATGTCGTCAACCACCAGCAGCTCGCTGCCGGCCGGCAGCCGCCGGCGGGTCAGCAGCACCCGTCCGGCGATGTTGCGTTCACGTGCGGCGCTGTTCAACCCCGCCGAGTCGCGGGCCAACGCCGTCATCCGCAGCGCCTGCACGACGGTGATGTCCGCGTGGCCCGCCGTCGCCAGCGCGGCGACACGCGTCACCGGGTCGCCGCCGCGGTGACGGGCCGACCAGCCGCGGGTCGGCGCCGGCACGATGGTCAGCGGAACGTCGAGCAGACCCCACCGCAGTAAGCGGTGCACACCGAGAGCCAGCGACCGGGCCAGCGGCGCCCTCAGATCGGCCCGGCCGCGGTCTTTCATCGCGACGATCGCCCGCCGCCGCGCACCCGCGTACCGGCCGAGCGCGAACACGGGTACCTGCGGGTCGATGCGCGGCGTGACAACGCGCGGCGCATCGAGACCGATCGCGAGTTCGTCGGCGCAGGCAGCACACCAGCGCGTCGACGGGGCCCCGCAACCACCGCACTCCAGCGGGAGAACCAGATCCAGCACAGCGCCAGTGTGCCGAGCGACACCGACATCACGCGCGCCTCAGCCGGGCATCACCGGCATCGCCCCACCCACCATGAACGGCGGGACATCGAGCCAGCCCTGCACGCCTTCGGCGCCCGAGATCGACAGCTGCATCACGCCGCGTGGGTCGGCGACGTACACCGTCGACGGGTTGGCTGCGATCACCCCGACCGGCTGCTGCAGATTGGCGCTCGGTGCGTCGGAATTCACCCCGTCGATGTTGACGTACGACACCGGGTGCTCGGCGTCGTTGCGGCTGACCGCGATGTCTTCGTCAGTGCGCCACGCCAACGACACCACCGAGGAGCCCAGCCCGAACCCGAGCCGCCGGGGATAGGCCAGTGCGAACTGACCGGCCTGCGTCTGCTCGACGCTGGCGCAGATCACCTGGCCATTGATCACCATCGCGGCGCGGGTGCCATCGCGGGACAATTGCAACTCGGCGATCACTCCGGGGAAACGGCTGGAGACCGCGGCCGAGTCGACCGGCAGCCGCGCCGGCTGCCCCGAGGCGGTCTCCTGGATGGCGCGCAGCACGGTGTTGCCGTCGGCCACCACCCATACCGCGTCGTCCAGCGACCAGGTAGGTCGCGAAAGCGTATGTCCGTCAGCCGCTTCGGCCGCCTCGCCACCGAGGTCGCCGATCCACAGCGACGACGCCATGTCCGGGGCGCCGGGCCGAAGCGTCACCACCGAGGCCACCTGATGCCCGTTGCGGGACAGCGTTGCCGAGGTCTGATCCGTGGTCCGCCCGAAGGCGCCCGGCACCGGGTCGGAGCGCTGGCCGTCCAGCGCCACCACTCGGCCACCGATCAGCGCGTGCACGCCGGCGGCGGCGCCTTCGGCAACACCCGGGTCGGTAGCCGCGACGTCCGTGGTGTTCCACCCGTCGGCGAAGCGTTCGTCGAGCGAGGCGCCGTCGGCTTTGATCACGTAGGGGCCCTTGATGTCTGCGCGGGCCAGCGTCCAGATGATCTGTGCGGCAACCAATTGCCTGCTGCGTGGATCGGCAACCGTCAGCAACTCCAGGTCGATGCGGGCTCCGCCGTAGCCCCGGCCGACGCCGCTCTTGCCGCCGTCGGCGCGCGTCACCGGTCCGCGCAGCCGCACCGGCGGCGTCAGCATGTTGTGCACGCTCTTAGCCATCTCCGGGCGCGGGCCCGCAATCAGCTTGGACACCAGCTCGGTGGCCAGCTGATCGCGGTCGGACACCGCGACATAGCGTGGATCCGGCACCACCGTCTTGCCGGTCGGGTCGGAGAAATACAGGGTGTTGCGCTTATAGGTGGCGTTGAACTGCTGCCAGTCCAGGAAGACCCCGTTGGGCAGCTTGTCGATGCGCCAGCCGCCCGGCGTCTTGACCAGCTCGATCGGACCGGGATCGGGCAGCTGTCCTTCGGCGGTCTCGAACACGCCCATGTCGGACAGCGAACCGAGCTTGTCGGCGCGCATCGCGACCGAAACCCGTTCGGTGCTATGGGTTTCGACGAACACCACATGGTCGATCAACAGCGCGCTACCGGCGTCGTCCCACGCATCGGACGCCGACCGGGTCAAGAACTGTCGCGCCGCCAGGTGCCGGTTGGCCGGATCAGCGGTGGCTTTGAGGAATTCGCGCAGCAGCACATCGGGATCCATTCCGGGCGTCGGCTTGGGCAGGTTCGCCGGCGCCGGACGCTCGACGGTGCCGATGGCCTGTGGCGCCGATGCGCTCGGCACACCGGCGCAGCCCGCCAGCACGACCACCAGCGCGGTCAGCAGCCCGGTTAGCTGCCGCATCACGCGCCGCGCTCCGCGGGTTCGCGCTGCCGGACCTTGCCCTCTTTGCGTTCCGGCGCAATAGGTTTCATCGGCAGCGGGCTGGTCGTGACCTTGTGTCCCCGGACCAGCGGCAGGGTGAGCCGGAAGCAGGCGCCGTTACCGGGCTCGCCCCATGCTTCCAGCCGGCCCTGGTGCAGTCGCGCGTCCTCAACGCTGATCGCCAGCCCGAGCCCGGTTCCACCGGAGCGCCGCACCCGTGACGGGTCCGACCGCCAGAACCGGCTGAACACCAGCTTTTCCTCACCCGGCCGCAGCCCGACGCCGTAGTCGCGGACGGTGACCGCGACGGTGTCCTCGTCGTAGCCCATCCGGATCCGCACCGGCTTGTGCTCGGCGTGGTCGATCGCGTTGGCGATCAGATTGCGCAAAATCCGCTCGACCCGGCGCGGATCGACCTCGGCGATCACGTCTTCCTCCGGCATGTCGACGATCATCTGGACCCCCGCGTCCTCAGCCAGGTGACCGACGTTGCTCAGCGCGCTGTTGACGGTGGTCCGCAGATCGACTGCCTCGACCGACAATTCGGCCACGCCGGCGTCGTGGCGGGAGATTTCCAGCAGATCGCTGAGCAGCGACTCGAACCGGTCGAGCTCGTTGACCATCAGCTCGGTGGACCGTCGCAGCGCCGGGTCGAGGTCTTCGCTGTGGTCGTAGATCAGGTCGGCGGCCATCCGCACGGTGGTCAGCGGGGTGCGCAGCTCGTGGCTGACGTCGGAGGTGAACCGGCGCTGCAGGTTGCCGAATTCCTCGAGTTGGGCGATCTGTCGGGACAGGCTTTCGGCCATGTCGTTGAACGACACCGCCAGCCGGGCCATGTCGTCTTCGCCGTTGATCGGCATCCGCTCGGACAGATGCCCGTCGGCGAACCGCTCGGCGGTCCGCGCCGCCGCCCGCACCGGTACCACCACCTGCCGGGTGACCATCCAGGCGATACCGGCCAGCAGCACCATCAACACCAGGCCGCCGGTGGCCATCGTGCCGCGGACCAGTGCGATCGTGCTCTGCTCATTGCCCAGCGGGAAGACCAGGTACAGCTCGAGATTGTTCACCCGCGACATCGTCGGAGTGCCGATCACCAACGCCGGCCCGGAGAAGCCCTCGGTGTGCACCGTCGCGTACTGGTAGGCCACTTGCCCGGCCTTTACGAATTCGCGCAGCGTGTCGGGCAACTGGTCGACCGGCCCGGCGGAGGCGGCGGGCCGGGGGCCGTCGCCCGGTACCACCAGAACGGCATCGAACGCGCCGGCCAGGCCGGCTCCGGAGGTCGAATCGGTCTTCGATGTCAACGTGTTGCGGGCCAGCTGCAGGCTGCTGTCCAGCGACCGTGTCTCCTCACCATTGACGATCCCGCTGACGGTGGTGCGCGCGCGCTCGATCTGCTCGGTGGCGGCGCGGACTTTGACGTCGAGCACGCGGTTAGTGACCTGGCTGGTCAGCGTGAAGCCGAGCGCCAAGATCACCGCCAGGGACATGCCGAGCGTCAGCGCGAGCACCCGAAGTTGCAACGAGCGGCGCCAGGCCACGCCGAAGGCGCGGCTCAACGTACCCATGCCCCGTATCACCGGGCCCGAACGACCCGAACGACCGCGAAA
>NZ_DASXHW010000068.1:0-21376 GCF_036488105.1 Mycobacterium sp.
GTGGGACGCGGTGATCGCGGTCCACTTGAAGGGTCACTTCGCGATGCTGCATCACGCGGCGGCGTACTGGAAGGCGCAATCGAAAGCCGGTGATCAGCCCAACGCCGCGGTGATCAACACGGCCTCGGGTTCCGGTGTGACACTGCCGAACGCGGGCCAGGCCAACTACGGTTCGGCGAAGGCGGGCATCGCGGCGCTGACGCTGATCGCGGCCGAGGAGTTGGAGCGTTACGGCGTGCGGGTGAACGCGATCGCGCCGATCGCGCGTACCCGTCTCACCCTGGCCACCCCCGGCATGGGTTCGCTGATGTCCGAACCGGACGAGGGCGAGCTCGATCTGTTCAGCCCGGCCAACATCTCGCCACTGGTCGCCTACCTGGCCACCGAGAAGTGCCCGATCACCGGCAAGGTGTATGCGGTTCAGGGCGGGGCGATTTCGTCCCTGTCCGGCTGGCATGACGTCGACACCATCGAGACTGACGGTCTGTGGCTGATCGACGACATCGCCGCCAGGCTGCCGCAGTAACCAAGGAGCACAACATGTTCGAATGGTCCGACACCGACCTGATCATGCGGGACACCATCCGCGGCTTCATCGACAAAGAGATCCGGCCGAATCTCGACGCGCTGGAAACCGGTGAGATTTCGCCGTATCCGATCGCGCGCAAGCTGTTCAGCGAGTTCGGCCTCGATGTTCTTGCGGCCGAAGCGGTCAAGACGATGCTGGACAAGGAGCGGGCCAAGCAGGAGAAGCAGGAAACACACACCGAGAAGCGCTCATCGGGTGGGTTCGGCGGCCTGGGGGCACAGGCATCGATGGCAGCCGTGCTGGTGTCCGAGCTCGCCGGGGTGAGCCTCGGCTTGCTCAGTGCGGTCGGCGTCAGCCTTGGTCTGGGCGCGGGGACAATCATGAGCCGCGGCACGCTCACCCAGAAAGAGCGCTGGTTACCGGAACTCATGACGCTGGAGAAGATCGCGGCATGGGCGATCACCGAGCCCGACTCCGGCTCGGATGCGTTCGGCGGCATGAAGACGACCGTCAAGCGCGACGGCGACGACTACATCCTGAACGGGCAGAAGACGTTCATCACCAACGGGCCGTACGCCGATGTCATGGTCGTCTACGCCAAGCTCGACGACGGCTCCGCCGATCGGCGAAACCGGCCCGTGCTGACCTTCGTGCTCGACGCCGGGATGCCGGGGCTGGCCCAGGGGAAGCCGTTCAAGAAGATGGGCATGATGTCCTCGCCGACCGGCGAGTTGTTCTTCGACAACGTCCGGCTCTCACCCGACCGTCTGCTCGGCGAGACCGAACAGCACGGCGACGGCGACGGCCGGGAGAGTGCACGGGCCAACTTCTCCGCCGAACGCATCGGCGTCGCGCTGATGTCGCTGGGCATCATCAACGAATGCCACCGGCTCTGTGTCGATTACGCCAAAACCCGCACGCTGTGGGGCAAGAACATCGGTCAGTTCCAGCTGATTCAGCTGAAGTTGGCCAAGATGGAAGTGGCCAGGATTAACGTGCAGAACATGGTGTTTCAGACACTGGAGAAGGCGCAGGCCGGCAAGATGCCGTCGCTGGCCGAGGCGTCAGCGATCAAGTTGTACTCGTCGGAGGCCGCCACCGACGTCGCAATGGACGCGGTGCAGCTGTTCGGCGGCAACGGCTACATGGCCGAGTACCGGGTAGAGCAGTTGGCCCGCGACGCCAAGTCGTTGATGATCTACGCCGGCAGCAATGAGGTCCAGGTGACTCACATCGCCAAGGGCTTACTCGCCGGATGAACACCCGGACGGCAAAAGGCCTGCGGCGCAGCTCGATGGCCGCGGTCGACCGGCTCAGCTGTATTCCGATCTCGCGGCTGGGCTTCAACGTGATGCTCAATGTGCTGGTGTCACAACAGTGGCTGCTCGCGGCGCTGCGCCCGGCGGCTGATTACCTGATTTCCCGCACCGCCCCAGTGGTTCCCGGTATCCGGGTCAAGCGGGTTGCCGCGCCGGTGTCAGGGGAATGGGTCTGGGCGCGCGAGGCCGACGACGCTGCGGGCGTGGTGTTGGTGCTGCATGGCAGCGGCTACCTGATCTGCTCGGCGCGCACCCATCGCGGCTTCGCGTCGCATCTGTCCGCGTACTCCGGGATGCCGACCTTCGCCATTGACTACCGGCTCGCGCCGGAGCATCCGTTCCCGGCGGCAGAGGACGATGCGCTGGCCGCGTACCGCTGGCTGCTGTCGCAAGGGCACGATCCGGCGAAGATCGTCGTTGCCGGCGATTCGGCCGGTGGGCACCTGGCGGTCGGGCTTGCTTTGCGCCTGCGCACCGAGGGGTTGCCCGCTCCGGCGGCGCTGGCCCTGTTCGGCCCGCTGATCGATCCGTCGTACCGGTTGTGCATTGCCGATGCCCGTACCCGGCGTCAGCCGCTGGATCCCCGCGCGGCAGCGCGGGCCGTCGCACTGTACGTCGGCGACCATGATCCCGCAGACCCCCGGCTGTGCCTGCTGAATGCCGAGCTTTCGGACTTACCGCCGATCCAAATTCATTACGGCTCAAGGGAAGTGATGCGCGCTGACGCAGAGGCGTTCGCGGCGCTGGTGCTCGAAGCCGGTGGCCGCTGCGATGAGCACATGTGGCCTGGCCTGATGCACGGCTATTGGCTCTGGCCGCGCGACGGAGGTCTGACCAGCTTGCAGCTCGCCGGGCACTTCTTGCGCACGGCAGTCGCCGAAGCCAACACCGCATCGTGAAACTCCCCGACTTCGCCCAGGCACGCGACCGACTGGCCGCGGTACGAGTGCTGGCGCGTCGCGGCATGGTCGACTTACGCCGACCCGACGAGGCGGTGCGGGCGTTCATGGCCATCCGCCGCTATGGAGCGTTCGGCGGGCTGGTGGCAAACACCGCAGCCCGTTATGGAGACGCGCCGGCCATCACCGACGAACGCGGCACCATCAGCTTTCGTGAACTTGACGAAACGTCCAACGCGTTGGCACGTGGTCTGGCGGCCAAAGGAATTGGGGCCGGCGCAGTGATTGCAACACTGCATCGCAACAGCCGCGACGTCATGGTGACTGTGAGCGCGGCGAACAAGATCGGCGTTCGGACTGTGTTGATGAACACCGGCTTCGCCGGCCCACAGCTGGCCGATGTGTCCGCGCGAGAACACGTCAGCGCCATTCTGGTCGACGATGAGTTCGAGGACGTTCTGACCGCGCTGCCCCCGGAAACTTTGCGGTTTACCGGCAGCCGACAGGGCGAGCTGATTGACAATCAGTCGACCTCATCGCTGCCCGCCCCGCGGCAGCCGGGCGGTATGGCGCTGCTCACCAGCGGAACCACCGGCACTCCGAAAGGTGTGCCGCGCAACCGGATTGACCCGTCGCAATCCGCACAGCTACTCGACAGGATTCCCTGGCCGAGCGACGGCGCCTACTACATTGCCGCGCCGCTGTTCCACGCGACGGGTCTGGCGACCTGCGCTATGGGTCTGGCCCTGGGCAACCGTGTCGTGATGGCACGTCGTTTCGACGCTGAGGCGACGTTGGAGGCGGTCGCTGAGTATCGAGTGGGTGCCGTCGTGCTGGTACCGACGATGCTGCAACGCATCCTCGATCTGGGCCCTGACGTGCTGGCGAAATACGACACCTCGTCGCTGACAGTGCTTTTCGCCGCGGGGTCTTCGCTGTCGCCGGACCTTTGTCGCCGCACCCACGATGCGTTCGGTGCCGTGTTGTACAACTTGTACGGGTCCACCGAGGTTGCGGTCGCGGCTGTCGCGACCCCAGACGAACTGCGTCGTGCGCCCGGCACCGTCGGCCGCCCACCCGTCGGTTGCACGGTGGCGATCTACGACGAGAATCGCCGCAAGGTCACCGAACCCGGTCGCGTCGGAACCCTTTTCGTCTCCAGTGGCCTGAGCTTCGCCGGTTACACCGACGGCGCAAACAAAGAGATCGTTGACGGTCTGCTGGCGACCGGCGACACCGGGCACTTCGACGAAAGCGGCCTGCATTTCATCGATGGCCGCGACGACGACATGATCGTCTCGGGTGGCGAGAATGTCTTCCCGCTCGAAGTCGAGAATCTTCTTGTCGACCATGCCGAGATCGTCGAGGCTGCCGTAGTCGGTGTCGACGACGCCGAATTCGGCAAACGGCTGGCCGCTTTTGTGGTCAGCCGGCCCGATTCCGGCCTGGACGCCGACGGCGTCAAGTCGCACGTGCGCGCCCACCTGGCCCGGCACAAGGTCCCGCGCGAGGTGGTCTTCGTAAACCAGTTGCCGCGCAATGAAACCGGCAAAGTCCTGCGAAGGCAGCTTACCGGCAAGTAGGTGAAGGAGGATGACGGCCCGTGTCTGAAGATGTCAAATCGATGTGTGGGGTTTTCTCATTACCTGCGCTTGCGCAACGGTCATAGCGTCGTCATCGTGAGCCACAATCTCAATGGAAAAGTGGTGGTGATCACCGGTGGGGCTCGCGGCATCGGGGCACGGTTGGCCCGCAACCTCGTCGATGCGGGCGCAAGCGTCGCGGTGCTGGACCGAGATCTGGAATCGGCGCAACGGTTGGTGGCCGAGCTCGGCTCCGCCACCGCGGCATTCGAAACCGACGTCACCTCGGCCGAATCGGTGACGGCGGCGTGTGGCGCCGCCGCGCGACATTTCGGAGTGGTGGATGTCGTGGTCGCCAACGCCGGTATTGCCGGGCCGGGGTCGACCGTTGCCGCCGTCGATCCTGCCGAGTGGCGGCAGGTCATCGATGTGAACCTGGTGGGTGTCTTCCACACGATCCGGGCTGCGCTGCCGCACCTCAAGGCCCGCGCCGGATACGCCATGGTGGTGGCCTCCATAGCCGCGGTGATACCGGGGCCACTGGTCAGCGCGTACGTGGCGTCGAAGGCCGGCGTGGAGTCTTTGGTGCGTGCGGTGCGTATCGAAGTCGCCGGCGACGGAGTCGAGGTCGGTATCGCGTATTTCGGGTTGATCGACACCGGGCTCGCCGACCAAATGCTGACCCGGTCAGGGCTCGGGGTTGTGCTGCCGGGGCCGCTGGGCAAGCTTGCGCCGGTCGAGGTGGCGGCGGCGGCCATCACCTCCGGCATCGCGCGGCGCGCGCGACGGGTCTTCGCACCGTGGTGGGTCGGGCCGATGCTCGACCTGCGGCCGCTGCTGTTCCTCGCGGACCGGTTGCTGGCGGTGCTGCCAAGCGTTCGCCGGGTGATTCGCGCGGGCAACGATACGGAGGTGAGCTGATGCCGCAACGACAGCCGTCGGTGGGGATCATCGGGGCCGGCATGTCCGGACTGTGCCAGGCCATCGTGTTACGGCACGCCGGCATCACCGATGTGACCATCTACGAAAAGGCCGATGATGTCGGCGGAACGTGGCGCGACAACGCCTATCCGGGCTTGTCGTGTGATGTGCCGTCGCGGTTCTATCAGTTCACGTTTGCGATGAATCCGGACTGGACGAAGTTCTTCTCACCCGGGCCCGAGATCTTCGGGTACTTCCGCTGGCTGACGGACAAATACCAGTTGACCGATGTCATCCGCTTCGGTGTCGACATCGTCGACGCCCGATTCGCTGAGAGCCGTTGGCTACTCACTACTGCTGCAGGGGAGGAGATTTCGCACGACTTCCTTATCGCGGCAACCGGTGTCCTGCGCGTGCCACGCACACCTGACATCGATGGCCTGTCCGATTTCCACGGTCCTGTCATGCATTCCGCGCGATGGAACCACGCGGTCGATCTTGCCGGCAAGCGCGTCGCCGTCATCGGAACCGGGTCCACCGGTGTGCAGATCGTCTGTGGTCTGGCCGATTCCGTCGAGCGCCTCGACCTGTTTCAGCGCAGCGCGCAATGGATTCTGCCGCTGCCCAATCCCCGCTACCGTCGCTGGACGGCCCCCATGCATCGCAGGGCGCCGGTGCTGAGTTCGATCGCCTACTACGTCTACCACCTCGCGTTCGAGTGGTTGGCTCGCGCGCTGGTGAAACCGGGATGGCGGCGCCGACTGATGAGCAGCGCGTGCCGCGCCAATCTGCGTACCGTTCGTGACCCCGATCTGCGCCGCCGACTCACGCCCGACTACCAGCCGATGTGCCGTCGGCTGGTGATGTCGGCGGGCTTCTATCCGGCCATGCAGCGCCACAACGTGCAACTCGTCGACTCGGGCATCGACCACGTGGAACAGCGCGGCATCGTCAGCGCCGACGGCAGATTACATGAGCTGGACGCGATCGTGCTGGCCACCGGCTTTGATGCGCACGCTTTCATGCGACCGATGTCGTTGGTGGGTCGTAACGGCCTGACCGTCCAGCAATTGTGGGACGACGGACCCAAGGCATATCTGGGTGTGGCGTTGCCCGGATTCCCGAACTTCTTCATGCTGATGGGGCCGCACAGTCCGGTCGGCAACTACTCGCTGACCGCCATCGCCGAAGCACAGGCGGCGCACATCCTCGGCTGGATCCAGCGTTGGTGCGTCAACAAATTCGACGACGTCGCGCCTACCAAGCGGGCCACAGACGAGTTCAACGCGAGCATGCGCAGCGCCATGCCGGGCACGGTGTGGGCATCCGGCTGCACCAGTTGGTATTTGGGCGCCGACGGCCTGCCCGAACTCTGGCCGTGGACGCCGAAGGCGTATCGACGGCGCCTTGCCGGCACACCTAGTCTGCGTGACTACGAAACCAGCACATCGAATTCCGCGCTGCGTTCACGAGGGAAGTCGTCGGCATGAAGACAACATTGGACGGGCGGGTCGTCGCGATAACCGGAGGCGCACGCGGAATCGGACTGGCCACGGCAAAGGCCTTCGCGGCTGCCGGAGCCAAGGTGGCGATCGGAGACCTCGACGCCGACCTGGCCAAGCAAGTCGCTGCGGGCGTTGGCGGCGACGTTGTGGCGCTGCCTCTGGACGTGACTGCACCGCAATCCTTTTCCGCGTTCCTCGACGACACGGAGCGTGTCCTCGGGCCGCTCGACGTGCTGGTGAACAACGCCGGTGTGATGTTCGACGGCGAGTTCGTCGCCGAGTCACGATCCACCGAGGACAGGATGATCGACATCAACTTGCGTGGCGTGATTCTCGGCTGCAAATTAGCGGCGGAACGCTTCACCGGTCGCGGCGGCGGAAGCATCATCAACATTGCGTCGATGGCGGGAGTCGGCGGCTTTCCAGGCGTGGCTACCTACTGTGCCACCAAGTTCGGTGTGGTCGGCCTGACGTACGCACTGCGCGAAGAACTGCACCCGCACCGAATACACGTCAGCGCAATCCTTCCGGGGGTCGTGCGTACCGAACTCTCTGCGGGGCTCCAGCTCTCACCGGGAGTGGAGCACTTCGTCTCAGTAGAACCCGAAGACATCGCTGCGGCTGTGGTCGCGACTGCGCGGACCCACCGGGCAATGTCGTTTGTGCCGCGTCGGCTGCGACTCGTGCTGCGGACGGCGTTGTTGATGCCGGAACGCCCGCGCCGGTTCCTGGGCAGAGTCACCGGGACCGACGGGGTGTTCCTGCGAATGGATCACGCCACCCGGGACGCGTACAACGCCCGGATCGCCGCGAGCAGGGACGACTAGGAGCTGAGCCGTGCAGCACGCGGGCGGCCGCCCAGTGAGCGTCGTCGACGCGGACGCTAGCCCGCCACCATCCAAATCGCTTGGGCTGCAGGACTCCCCAGCTCGACCGTGGTGGGCCCGCCATCGGCGGATTCCACCGCGACGGAGATCATGCCGGCGAATTCGCGGCGGGTGAGCACCCGCAGTCGCGAATCGAGGTTGATGCCGATGCTGTCGAAGTAGCGCAGCATCTCGGGGTCTTTGTCGGATATCCGGGCCACGACGCCGGCCTCACCATCGGCGCATGACCACAGCTGGCGAGCGGGTGGGGTCGGTACCTGCCCGTCGGAGCCCGGGATCGGGTCGCCGTGCGGATCGCGCTGGGGGAAGCCCAGCTTGGCGTCGATGCGCGCCACCAGCCGGTCGGACACCGCGTGCTCGAGTACCTCGGCCTCGTCGTGCACCTCGTCCCAGCTGTACCCGAGCTCTTTGACCAGAAAGGCCTCCAGCAGCCGGTGGCGCCGGACCATGGCCAGCGCCGCTCGACGGCCCGACTCGGTCAACGTGACCGCGCCGTATTTCTCGTGGTCGACAAGGCCCTGCTCCGCGAGTTTGCGGATGGATTCCGAGGCAGTGCTGGCGGACACCCCGAGCTTCTCCGCCAGCATCTTGGTGCTGACTTTGGCATGCGACCATTCCTGGGCATTCCAGATCACCTTGAGGTAATCCTGGGCAACCGCGGTGAGCTCGTTGGGCTCGTCGGCAGGGCGCACAACGGAAGTTTAAGCAATCCTCATCTGATCTGCGGCTCTCGCACGACCGTGCGCTACCTAGCGCCGTAGGCTGAGGGTTGTGCAACGGTGGCGGGGGCAGGACGAGATACCCACGGACTGGGGCCGATGCGTACTCACCATCGGGGTGTTCGACGGTCTGCACCGCGGGCACGCCGAGCTGATCTCGCATGCGGTCAAGTCGGGCCGTGCCCGGGGAGTGCCGACGGTGTTGATGACCTTCGACCCGCACCCGATGGAAGTCGTCCACCCGGGCAGCCACCCCGCGCAGCTGACCACGCTGACCCGGCGCGCCGAGCTTGCCGAGGAGTTCGGCATCGACGTCTTTCTGGTCATGCCGTTCACGGCGAATTTCATGAAGCTCACCCCGGAGCGCTACGTCCACGAGTTGCTGGTCGAGGACCTGCATGTGGTGGAAGTCGTAGTGGGGGAGAACTTCACCTTCGGCAAGAAGGCCGCCGGCACGGTCGACACATTGCGCAGCGCCGGTGCACGACTCGGGTTCGCGGTGGAGGCGATGTCGCTGGTCTCCGAGCACCACAACACCGAGACCGTGACATTCTCCTCGACCTACATCCGGTCCTGCGTGGACGCCGGCGACGTGGTGGCGGCCGCCGAAGCGTTGGGCCGACCACACCGGGTCGAAGGCGTGGTGGTGCGCGGCGACGGCAGGGGGACCGAGATGGGCTTCCCGACAGCCAACGTGGCCCCACCGATGTATTCGGCCATCCCGGCCGACGGCGTCTATGCCGCCTGGTTCACCGTGCTGGGCCACGGACCGGTGACCGGAACGGTCGTGCCGGGTGAGCGTTACCAGGCCGCGGTTTCGGTGGGTACCAACCCGACGTTCTCCGGACGTACCCGCACGGTCGAGGCGTTCGTACTCGACACCGCCGCGGACTTGTACGGACAGCATGTCGCGCTGGACTTCGTCGCCCGCATCCGCGGGCAGGAGAAATTCGGATCGGTGGGCGACCTCGTCGACGCGATGGGCACCGATACCGAACGCGCCCGCAGGCTACTTTCTGCTGGCTGAACTGCGGATTCCGGTCGGAGCCGGGCCGCTGCTAGACTCCTCGGCGATACGGCGCGTGCTGCAGTTCGCGGCGGCCGCACCTTAGAAAGTTGATCGCGGACCTATTGATGGAGATATTTCGTGGCGCTTACCGCCGAGCAGAAAACAGAAATCCTGGGCTCTTACGGCCTGCACCCAACGGACACCGGGTCCCCGGAGGCCCAGGTCGCGCTGCTGACCAAGCGGATCGCTGATCTGACCGAACACCTCAAGTTTCACAAGCACGACCACCACTCGCGGCGCGGGCTGCTGCTGCTGGTCGGACGCCGGCGCCGTCTGCTCAAATATGTCGCCCAGGTCGACGTGGAGCGCTACCGCTCGCTGATCGAGCGCCTCGGCCTGCGCCGCTGACCCTCCCGCGTGGCTGGGAATCGCCAGGTCGGCGTGTAGAGTCAAGGTCGTTCTGGGCCCAATCGGCCCGAGCGAGGTACGGCACGCGCGAACCGCGCGCACCGTTCCAGCGAGGCACAACAGGACGTCGAAGGAAGACAAGTCTGTATCGCGCGGTCTTCGGTAGTGGCTGCCGAGCTCCCCAGATTGGGGTAGGTCGGCCGCTTCGATCGATGGCCGTCGCCGCATCCAGACTCTGCATCCGTCAGGTTGTCCTGGAACCCTCCGGGTTGCGCGTGCCTGCGCGAAATAGCTGAACAAATCCAGAGAGGCTGCACGGACGCACATGTCTGTAGCTGAAATTGACGAAGGCGTGTTTGAGACGACCGCCACCATTGACAACGGGAGCTTCGGCACCCGCACCATCCGTTTCGAGACCGGCCGGCTGGCCAAGCAGGCCGCCGGCTCCGTCGTGGCCTACCTCGACGACGAGACCATGCTCCTATCGGCCACCACCGCCAGCAAGTCCCCGAAGGACCACTTCGACTTCTTCCCGCTGACAATCGACGTCGAAGAGCGCATGTATGCCGCGGGACGCATCCCCGGTTCGTTCTTCCGCCGCGAGGGCCGTCCCTCCACCGACGCGATCCTGACCTGCCGCCTGATCGACCGTCCGCTACGCCCGACCTTCGTGTCCGGTCTGCGCAACGAGATCCAGGTCGTCGTCACCATCTTGAGCCTGGAACCCAAGGATCTGTACGACGTGCTGGCGATCAACGCCGCGTCAGCGTCGACCCAGATCTCGGGTCTGCCATTCAACGGCCCTGTCGGCGGTGTGCGCGTCGCGCTGATCGACGGTCAGTGGGTTGCGTTCCCGACCGTCGAGCAGCTCGAGAACGCCGTGTTCGACATGGTCGTCGCGGGCCGCAAGACGGCTGATGACGTCGCGATCATGATGGTCGAGGCCGAGGCCACCGACAACGTCATCGAGCTCGTCGCGGGCGGCGCGGGCGCGCCCACCGAGAGCGTGGTGGCCGAGGGCCTGGAAGCCGCCAAGCCGTTCATCGCCGAGCTGTGCAAGGCCCAGCAGGAGCTGTACGACGCCGCCGGCAAGGAGACTGCCGACTACCCGCTGTTCCCCGATTACCAGGACGACGTCTTCTACGCCGTGTCCTCGGTGGCCACTGAGGAGCTCTCCAAGGCGCTCACCATCGCGGGCAAGGAAGAGCGCGACGGTCGCACCGACGAGATCAAGCTCGAGGTGCTCGACCGCCTCGCCGAGACGTACCAGGGCCGCGAGAAGGAGATCGGCGCGGCGTTCCGCTCGCTGACCAAGAAGCTGGTCCGCCAGCGCATCCTGACCGACCACTTCCGCATCGACGGCCGTGGCATCACCGACATCCGTGCGCTGTCGGCCGAGGTCGCCGTCATCCCGCGCGCCCACGGCAGTGCGCTGTTCGAGCGTGGCGAGACCCAGATCATGGGCGTCACCACCCTCGACATGGTCAAGATGGCGCAGCAGATCGACTCGCTCGGGCCGGAAACGTCCAAGCGCTACATGCACCACTACAACTTCCCGCCGTTCTCCACCGGTGAGACCGGCCGGGTCGGTTCGCCGAAGCGGCGCGAGATCGGCCACGGCGCGCTCGCGGAGCGGGCCCTGATGCCGGTGCTGCCCAGCATCGAAGAGTTCCCGTACGCGATCCGGCAGGTCTCGGAAGCCTTAAGCTCCAACGGTTCTACCTCCATGGGCTCGGTGTGTGCGTCGACTCTGTCGCTGCTGAACGCCGGGGTGCCGCTCAAGGCGCCGGTCGCGGGCATCGCGATGGGCCTGGTGTCCGACGACGTCGAGGTGGAAGGCGGCGGCAGTGAGCGCCGCTTCGTCACCCTGACCGACATCCTCGGCGCCGAAGACGCATTCGGTGACATGGACTTCAAATGCGCGGGCACCAAGGACTTCGTCACCGCGCTTCAGCTGGACACCAAGCTCGACGGCATCCCGTCGCAGGTGCTGGCCGGCGCGTTGGCCCAAGCCAAGGATGCCCGGATCACCATCCTCGAAGTGATGGCCGAGGCTATCGACGAGCCGGACGAGATGAGCCCGTTCGCCCCTCGGATCACCACGATCAAGGTGCCCATCGACAAGATCGGCGAGGTCATCGGGCCCAAGGGCAAGATGATCAACTCGATCACCGAGGAGACCGGCGCGCAGATCTCCATTGAGGACGACGGCACGGTGTTCGTCGGTGCCAGCAACGGCGAGGCGGCGCAGGCCGCGATCGACAAGATCAACGCGATTGCCAACCCGCAGCTGCCCAAGACGGGCGAGCGGTTCCTCGGAACCGTGGTCAAGACCACCGATTTCGGCGCGTTCGTATCGCTGCTTCCGGGCCGCGACGGACTGGTGCACATCTCCAAACTCGGTAGGGGGAAGCGGATCGCGAAGGTCGAAGACGTCGTGAACGTCGGCGACAAGCTTCGCGTCGAGATCGCCGACATCGACAAGCGGGGCAAGATCTCCCTGGTGCTTGTGACCGAAGACGCCGGACCATCCGGCGACGGTGAACCTGCCGCCAGCCCGGAGACCGCGCCTGCCGATGCCGCGACGGCCAGCAGTTAGCTCAGGCACGCAGCCGCTGCGCCGCGGCCGGCACAGTTCTGAGCCGTCCGCGGCGTTTCGGCGCACCACGCTGCCCGGCGGTTTGCGGGTGGTCACCGAATACCTGCCCGGGGTGCGCTCAGCCTCGGTCGGGGTGTGGGTTGGCGTCGGATCGCGCGACGAGGGTGCCTCCGTGGCCGGTGCTGCGCACTTCCTGGAGCATCTGCTGTTCAAATCCACGCCGACGCGCACTGCTGTCGATATCGCGCAAGCGATGGACGCGGTCGGCGGTGAGCTGAACGCGTTCACCGCCAAGGAACACACCTGCTACTACGCGCACGTGCTCGACGGCGATCTTGCGCTAGCGGTTGACCTGGTCAGCGACGTGGTGCTCAATGGGCGCTGCGCCGCTGCCGATGTCGAGCTGGAACGCGCTGTCGTCCTCGAGGAGATCGCGATGCGCGATGACGACCCCGAGGACGCGTTGGCCGACCAGTTCCTGGCGGCGCTGTTCGGCGAGCATCCGGTGGGTCGTCCGGTGATCGGCAGCGTGCGGTCGGTGTCGTCAATGACGCGCGCCCAGCTGCATTCGTTTCATCAGCGGCGCTATACGCCCGAGCGGATGGTCGTCGCGGTGGCCGGCAACATCAACCATGACGAAGTGGTGACTTTGGTGCGCGAGCACTTCGGGCCACGATTGGTCCGGGGCCGCCACGCGATAGCGCCGCGCAAAGGCGCCGGCCGGGTCACCGGTCGCCCGCGGTTGACGGTGGCCAACCGGGACGCCGAGCAGACCCATGTCTTTCTCGGGGTGCGAACGCCGGGTCGGCACTGGCAGCATCGCTGGGCGCTGTCGGTGCTGAACACCGCGCTTGGCGGCGGCTTGAGTTCCCGCCTGTTCCAACAAGTTCGGGAGTCCCGCGGGCTGGCCTACTCGGTGTACTCGTCGCTGGACACGTTCTCCGACGCCGGCGCCTTGTCGGTGTACGCCGCGTGCCTGCCCGAGCGTTTCGCCGAAGTGACCCGGGTGGCCGCCGACGTGCTGGAGGAGGTGGCGCGCGACGGCATCACCGAATCGGAATGCCGGATCGCCAAGGGTTCACTGCGGGGCGGACTGGTGCTCGGCCTGGAGGACTCCAGTTCCCGGATGCACCGCATCGGCCGGGGCGAACTCAACTACGCTGAACACCGAAGTATCGACCGGACGCTGCAGGAGCTCGACGAGGTCACCCTGGACGAGGTCAACGCGGTGGCGCGCCAACTCCTCGGCAAACCCTATGGCGCAGCCGTTCTCGGGCCTCATCAATCGAAAAGGTCTTTGCCGCAACAACTTCGGAAAATGACGGGGTAGCGCGATGGTACTGGGCTTCTGGGATCTCGACGTGCCGATCGTGGGTGCGCCGATGGCAGGCGGCCCCGGTACGCCTGCCCTGGCGGCGGCGGTGTCCAACGCGGGCGGCCTCGGCTTTTTGGCCGGTGGCTATATCAGCGCTGATCGGTTGGCCAATGACATCGCGGCGGCGCGCGCCGCGACCACCGGCCCGATCGGTGTCAACCTTTTCGTGCCGCAGCCCAGCGTCGCCGACATGTACCAGCTCGACCATTACGCGGAGGCTCTCGACGAGCTGGCTGAGCATTACGACGTCGAGGTCGGCTACCCGCAATTCGGTGACGACGACGGGTGGCAGCTGAAGCTCGAGGTCGTGGCGGATCTGCGCCCCGAATTGGTGTCGTTCACCTTCGGCGCCCCCTCGCCGGATGTGCTGCGCAGGTTCGGCGCACTGGGAATGCTGCTCTTCATCACGGTGACGTCGGCGTATGAGGCGGGCGTGGCGCTTGCCGCCGGCGCGGACGGTCTGGTTGTCCAGGGGCCCGACGCTGGTGGGCACCGTGGCACGTTCGCACCGGACATGAGTCCCGGGACCGAATCACTCACCGAACTGCTGCAACGCATCGGCAAGGCCCATGACGTTCCGCTGATCGCGGCCGGTGGCCTCGGCAGCACCGAGGATGTCGCCGCGGTGTTGCGCAGGGGAGCGGTGGCCGCCCAGATCGGGACAGCGCTGCTGCTCTCCGACGAGGCCGGCACCAACGCCGCGCACCGCTCGGCGCTCGGGCATCCGCAATTCGACACAACCGTTGTCACCCGGGCGTTTTCGGGCCGGTACGCCCGCGGTCTGGCGAACGATTTTACCCGGATGCTCGACCAGATAGCGCCGCTGGGCTATCCCGAGGTCAATCAGATGACTTCGCCGATCCGCAGGGCCGCGGTGGAGCTGGAAGATCCGCACGGCACCAATCTGTGGGCGGGGACGGCATACCGGCAGGCACAAACCGGGTCGGCGAAGGACATTGTCGGCAAGCTCGGCCACGTATAGGTCAGCGACCGACGTCGGGAGTGCGGTGCGCCCACGGCCTGGCGGTTTCCAGCTGGCTGGCCACCCGGAGCAGAACATCCTCGCGACCGTAGGCGGCCACCAGTTGCACGCCGACCGGTAGCCCGGTGTCGGTCCACTCGACCGGCACATTGATCGCGGGCTGACCACTCATGTTGAACGGCGGCGTAAAGGGAATGAACTGGAACGCGCGTTCCACCACCTCCAACGGATTGTCGGGCTTGTTGGCGATGGCGCCCAGCGGCAGCGGAAGGTCGGCGACCGTCGGTGTGAGCAGCAGGTCCCAGCCATCGGTCCACCATGCCTGCAGCGCACGGCGGAAATGGGTGGCGGCCGAGAATGCCAGCGCATAGTCGACGGCGGTGAAATGGGCGGCGATCTCGGCCTGCGCGCGGTTCATCGGTTCGAATTCATCTGCGGTGAGCGGTCTTCCGACCTGTTCTTCGAATCGCCGAAGCCCGACGCCCATGTTCGTGCACCACAGCGTGGCGAAGTGTAATCGCAGCGATGTGTCGGCCAGGGCTGCGGGCCACGCCGGTTCGACGCGGTGGCCGAGCGATTCGAGCAGCGCCCCAACCGAACGGGCGGCGGCCGCGCACTCGGGCGCGACGGTGCCGCCCTGCGGGTGGTGGTCGAGCAGGCCGATCCGCAACCGGCCGGGGTCGGCGCCGAGCTCGAGGAGGTAGCGGCGGGCCGGAAGCGGCGCGATGACGGTATCACCGATGCCGGGCCCGCGGACCGCGTCGAGAAGCGTTGCGGTATCACGCACCGTGCGGCTCACGCACAGCTCGACCGACAGCGCGGTTTCGTCGCGGATCGGGCCGAGCGAGATCCGGCCCTGGCTGGGCTTGAGGCCGACCAGTCCACAGCACGACGCGGGGATGCGGATCGAACCGCCGCCGTCGCTGGCATGCGCGAACGGGACCATCCCGCTGGCGACCGCGGCTGCCGAACCGCCGCTGGAGCCGCCGGGCGACCGGCTGATGTCCCACGGGTTGTGGGTCGCCCCCCACGCGATCGGCTCGGTGGTCGGGACGCTGCCGAGTTCGGGGCTGTTGGTCCGTCCGGCGGTCACCAGGCCGGCGCCGCGGAACCGGCTCACCAGCGTAGTGTCGGCGTCCGACACCACCGACGCGTTCTTCAGCGCGACGTTGCCGTTGGTGATGGGCTGTCCGGCGTATCCGGCGAACAGGTCCTTGATGAGAAACGGCACGCCGCGAAATGGCCCGTCGGGTAGCGCAGCTCGGGCAGTGTCACGCGCGTGGTCGAACCAGCGAATCACCACCGCGTTGAGCACGGGATCGATGCGTTCGATCCGCTCGATGGCCGCGTCGAGTAGTTCGAGCGGCGTCACCTCGCCGTTGTGCACCAGGGCGGCCTGGTCGACCGCATCCATCCATTGGGTCTGATCGGCGAGGGAACTCACGCGGCTTGTGTAGCACGCAAACGCGTGTCAGATCAGCAGTTCCGTTGGGTCGGTGAAGGACAACCCCAAGTCAGCGGCCACCCGTCGGCACAACAGCGCACCGTCATGAGTCGAAAGCCCCTTGGCAAGAGCAGGATTCGAACGGCACGCGTCTTGCCAGCCATTGTCGGCGAGTTCGATGGCGTACGGCATGGTGGCGTTGGTCAAGGCATATGTCGACGTCTTGGGCACCGCTGCGGGCATGTTCGCGACGCAGTAGAACAGCGTGTCGTGCACCGCGAACGTCGGGTCGTCGTGGGTGGTCGGGTGTGAATCCTGGAAGCAACCGCCCTGGTCGATGGCGATGTCCACCAACACTGCACCCGGTTTCATCTGCCCAACAAGGGAATTCGATACCAGGGTGGGGGCTTTGCCGCCTGGCAGAAGCACCGCGCCGATGACCAGGTCAGCCTGCTTGACGGCTTCCTCCACCTCAAGGGCGGTCGAGTAACGGGTCTGCACCCGGCCGGCGAACATGTGATCGAGCTCGCGCAGTTTGTTGATGTTGACGTCGAGCACGGTGACCGCGGCACCCATTCCGATGGCAACCCGGGTGGCGTTGTATCCGGCGGTTCCCGCGCCGATGACCACCACCGCCGCCGGTTCGACACCCGGCACCCCGCCCATCAGCACGCCGCGGCCGCCATGAGTGCGCATCAGGTGATACGCCCCGACCTGAGCCGACAGTCGCCCGGCGATTTCACTCATCGGGGCCAACAGCGGCAACGCGCCGTCGAGGGTCTGCACCGTCTCGTAGGCGATCGAGGTGGTGCCCGCGGCAAGCAGGGCCTCGGTGCATGACCGCGAGGCGGCCAGATGCAGATAGGTGAACAGGGTCTGGCCGCGCCGCATGCGCGAGTACTCGATTGGCGTGGGCTCCTTGACCTTGAGCACCAGGTCGGCGCCGGCCCACACACCCTCTGCGGTGGCGATCAGCTGCGCGCCGGCGGCCTTGAACTCAGCGTCGGGGATCGACGAACCCTCGCCGGCGCCCGCCTGAATCAGAACCTCATGGCCGCGGCGGGTCAGTTCGGCAACCCCGGACGGGGTGATCGCGACCCGGAATTCGTTGTTTTTCGTCTCGGTGGGGATGCCGACCTGCATGCATCCAATTGTGAAGAAAGTTCAGCAGTAGTGCAAAGACAACGAAGACACCCCTTTATAATAAGCAAATGGCCGAAGGACTGACGGAATACCAGGATCGAGAGAGGCCGTCACCGAAGGATCTTCGGCCAGCGGATTTGGACCCTACCGACCGCAAAATCGTGAGCCTGCTCCATGCCGACGCCCGCATGACCAACAGCGCGCTGGCTGAAGAACTCGACATCGCCGCGTCGACCTGTCATGGCCGGGTGCGGCGACTCGTGGACTCGGGTGTGATCCGCGGCTTCTATGCCGATATCGACCCCGCCGCAGTGGGATTGCCGCTGCAGGCCATGATTTCGGTCAGCCTGCAATCGATGGCCCGCGGCAAAATCCGCGAATTCATCCAGCAGATCCGGCACCGGCCTCAGGTGATGGACGTCTACTTCCTCGCTGGCGCCGATGACTTCATCCTGCACGTCGCCGCGCGCGACACCGAAGATCTGCGCTCGTTCGTGGTGGAGAACCTCAATGCCGACGCCGACGTCGCGGGCACCCAGACGTCGCTGATCTTCGAGCACCTGCGGGGAGCCGCGCCCGTCTGACCGCGACGAGTTCCCGATACCAGGGGTACCGGGTATGCTCCTGCCAATGTTCACGGTCAACGACGAGGCTGTCGGTCAGCACCTGCCAGGGGCCCGGGCGTTGGCCGATCACGAGCGATTGGTACTCGAGGCGCGCGACGTCGCGTTCGACTGGGCGAAGCTGCCGTTTCACTACGTGCCCGGCGAGCCGTTCACTACCCACATGCTCAATGTGCTGCACCTGCTGCTGCCGGCCGGCGAAGAGTTCTTCGTCGACCTGTTCAAGCAGGCACTGCCGCTGATCAAGGACGACCAGCTGCGCCTCGACGTGCAGGGATTCATCGGCCAGGAGGCGATGCACTCGCAGGCGCACACCGGTGTGCAGGAGTATTTCGCCGCCAACAACATCGACGTGACACCGTTCACCGACCAGATGACCTGGCTGTTCGGCAAGCTCTTGGGCGACCGGCCCCGGTGGAGTGTGCGGCGCCAGCACAGCTGGCTGCTCGAGCGGGTGGCACTTGTCTCGGCGATCGAGCACTACACCGCGATCCTGGGCGAATGGATTCTGGACACCCCGCAGCACGACGCGATCGGCACCGACCCGGTGATGCTGGACATGCTCCGCTGGCACGGTGCCGAAGAAGTCGAGCACAAAGCGGTGGCCTTCGATCTGATGAAGCACCTGCGGGCCGGTTACCTGCGGCAGGTGCGCACCCAACTGGTCGTGACGCCGATGATGCTGTTGATGTGGATGCGCGGAGTCCGCTTCATGTACTCCGTCGACCCGCAGGTGCCGCGGGGCGCCAAGCCGCGCTGGCGGTACTACTTCCGGGCCGCGCGACGGGGTTTGATGCCAGGGCCGCTGCGCTTCGTGCGTGTGATCGGCGCCTACTACCTGCCGGGCTTCCATCCGTCCCAGCTGGGCGGGGTGGAGAAGGCGGTCGACTACCTGGCGATCTCACCCGCCGCGCGCGCATCGCACTGAGCGAGAGGAACCGATGACCACCGAATCGGCGGCTAGTTCAACCGTGCCGACCCGCACCACCGTGACCGCGTCCGACGGCGTCACTCTGGCCGTCCACGCCTACACCGAGATCGACCCGGGGCGGCCGACCGTGCTGGCCATTCACGGTTACCCCGACAACCATCACCTCTGGGACGGGGTGGCCGAGCATCTCGCCGGGCGCTATAACCTCGTCGCCTATGACGTGCGGGGCGCCGGCGAGTCCGCGCGCCCGGCGGGTCGGTCGAATTACCGCTTTTCCCAGTTGATCTCCGACACCGGCGCGGTGATCGACAGCCTGGGTGTCGGCCGGGTGCATCTACTGGCCCACGACTGGGGCTCGATTCAGTCCTGGGCCGCGGTCACCGACGAGACGGTGATGACCAAAGTGGCCTCGTTCACGTCGATATCCGGGCCGCACCTCAACTACGCGGGCAAGTTCTTACGGTCGGCCCGCACTCCACGCGGCCTCTTCGACGTGATCCGGCAGTTCTTCGCGTCGGGATACATCTGGTTCTTCCTGACCCCCGGCCTGCCGGAGCTGATGATCCGCTCCGGGGTGGGCGTGCGAGTTATTGACGCGTTTGGCCGTATCGGTAATTCCAGTACCCTTACCCGATCTATCGACACGGTGCGATCGACCGGCGACTACGTCAACGGCCTCAACCTCTACCGCGCCAACATGCCCGGGCCGTTTCTGGCGCCCGGTGCCAAGCTGCCCGATACCACCGTTCCGGTCCAGGTGCTGGTGCCCCGGATGGACATGTTTGTCACGCCCGCGCTGCAGCGGTTTACCGGTTCAATCCCATTGGGCAGCAGGGTGGTTCCGATCGAGGGCGGCCACTGGGTGGTGACCGCGCGTCCCGACGTCATAGCGCGACTGACCGGTGAATGGATCGACCGAGTCGTCGACGGCGCCGCTGCGGACAAACACAGCGCGGTGCGCACCGGTCCGCGCGATGTGCGAGGCAAACTCGCCCTGGTCACCGGTGCCGGTGCCGGGATCGGCCGCGCCACCGCCCTCGAACTGGCGCGCCAAGGCGCCGACAAAGTCGTAATCGTCGACCGTGATCTGGCTGCGGCGGAGGAGACCGCCGCGGCGGTCCGGAACGCCGGCGCCGGGGCGGCTGCGTACGAGGCCGATGTCAGCGACGAGAAAGCGATCGATTCGCTTGCCGCACAAGTCAACGACGAGCACGGCGTAGTCGACATCCTGGTGAACAACGCCGGAATCGGGATGGCGGGCCGATTCCTGGAGACAACGCCCGAACACTGGGACAACATCCTGGCAGTCAACCTGCGCGGCGTGCTCAACGGAAGTCGGTCGTTCGCAACGCAAATGGTCGACCGTGGACAGGGCGGCACCATCATCAACGTGTCGTCGGCTGCGGCGTTTCTTCCGTCGAAGTCGATGATCGCCTACGGTACGACGAAGGCCGCGGTGCTGGCGTTCAGCGAATCCCTGCGCGCCGATCTGGCCGACGACGGCATCACCGTCACCGCGGTCTGCCCGGGGTTCGTCAACACCAACATCGCCAAGAGCACGGTCTACGCGGGCATGTCGCCGGACGAGCAGGACAGCGCCCGAGACAAGGCCGACGTCGCTTACCGTCGTCGCAACTACACACCGGAAGCCACCGCCAAGGCGATCGTCAAGGCTGTCAAGAGCGGCCCGCCGGTGCTGCCGATCGCAGCCGAATCGCGAGTCGGCTACGCGATGCGCCGCATCAGCCCTTCATTGATCCGGCTGTTGGCCCGCTACGACATCCGACCTTAAGGCTATTGTGTCGCAGAGCATTTGGGCCAGTAGGCCCGCCGACATCTACGGCCGCCGCAAGCGGGACCGGCTCTACACGACGGTGTGGGGCCTGGGCGTGCTACTCGGCGGGTTGTCGTCGGCGACCCGATGGACGCCGTCGCGGGTGCTACCGGTGGGGCGCACCCATACCGCGGTCGTCACCAAACGCGAGATGCTCACCCCGGACGTGGTCGCGCTGACTTTCGCCGACCCGCACGGCGGCCTGCTTCCGTCGTGGACGCCGGGCAGCCATGTCGACGTGCAGCTGCCCTCCGGTCGCCGTCGTCAGTACTCGTTGTGCGGACCGCCCGGGCGGAGAACCGATTACCGTATTGCGGTGCGCCGCATCGCCGATGGTGGTGGCGGTTCGATCGAGATGCACGATGCGTTTCGGGTCGGCGACCCACTCGTGTTCGAGGGTCCGCGCAACGCGTTTTACCTCGGCGGCGACGAGCGTGACGTGCTCTTCGTCATCGGCGGAATCGGGGTGACGCCCATCCTGTCGATGATGCGGGCGGCGCAGCAACGCGGAATGAATTGGCGCGCAATCTATGCCGGCCGCAGCCGGGAATACATGCCGCTGCTGGACGAGGTGACCTCGCTGGCTCCGGACCGGGTAACCGTGTGGGCCGACGACGAGCGCGGCCGATTCGCCACGGCCGACGATCTACTGGTCGGTGCGACACC
>NZ_DASXHW010000467.1:0-8033 GCF_036488105.1 Mycobacterium sp.
TTGCTGGCCGCGGTCGCGTTGATGATGGTGGCGGCGGTGGCCGAGACGCCTTCCTCCCCGACGATCGGGTCGCTCTGAACACCCATCAGCAGCACGTTGACCTTGAGGACCTTCGGTGGTTGGGGCGGCTGGGTGCTCGGCCACGAGACGCACTTGACCAGGTTGAGCGCGCCGACGGTGCCGAACTCTGGGTAGAGCTTGGCCCACGCCACCACCAACTCGCGGATGCGGTCGGGCGTGGGCCGGTTCACTGCGTCGCTGCAGGAGTTGACGAATTGTCCGTCGGTGCCGGTGGTGGCCTGTGCCCGGTTGATCAGGCTGGTCAGCAGGTTGGTGTCACCGGAACGGGCGCTGTTCAGCGCGGCGGCCAGGTCGTTGGTGGTGCCGACCCGGTCACCGGTGGGGAAACCGAGCGCGATGTTGATGGCTCTGGCGATGGAGGCCACCGACGCACCCGCCGGACCGTGGCCGGCGCGGGCGTCGGCCAGCATCGAGCTGACGGCGCCTTTCGGGTCGGGGCCCAGCGGGCAGCTCACCGCCGCGCATTGGGCGGCGAACGCGTCCAGCGCCGCCTCCTGACCCTTGACCTTCTGCTCGGCCGCGGCTTCGGCGCCCACGCCGAGCGCCACCGGCGAGTCGAGCACCAGCCTGGCGACCTTGTCCGGGTGCGCGCTGGCGTAGGACAGCGCCACCTGGGCGCCGTTTCCGATGCCGATCAGCGCCAGCGCGGGTACATCCCAGGTGCTGCGCAGACGTTCGATGTCGGTGGCGGCGTGGGTGTTGTCGTAGGCGGAGTCACCGGGCGCGATGGTGTCGGTGCAGCTGGTGGTGGCGTTTTGCACGATGTTGGCGAGATTGGCGACGGGATCGTTGCCCGACTGGAACTGCGCCTGGTCGTGGATCTCCTGGCGGTCGAACTGGTCGAGGCAGTCGACCGGGCTCGATGAGCCCATGCCGCGCCTGTCGATGGCCACGATGGGGTGTTTTTGCAGCACGTCGGCGCCGGCGCGGGCCAGCCACACCGGCAGTTGCAGCGACGACGGCAGGTCCGAACCGGTGGTGAAGACCAGCGGGCCGGCATCGTCGGGCGTCTGGGCCGAGCGGGCGCGCATCACGCCGATGCTCAGCGTCCCGGCAGCGCCGTTGACCGGGTCCAGATCGGCGTCGTAGCTTGCGCATTCCAGCTTGACGCCCACCGGCGCGGGCACCGCGGCGTCGCCGAAACCGCGCGATGTGCAGTCGTGCCACGGCAACTCGTTCTTCGGCTTGGCAATCGGCGGCGGGGCATTGGGCGCCGTTGTCTTCGTTGCCTTTCCCTGCGGCCGGGCGCCGGCGTTGGTGGCAAAACGCGGGTTGGCGGCCAGTCCAGGTGCGCAGCCGGACAGCAATGCGGTCACCACGATCAGCGACGTGGTGAATGCGGCGCGCCGGCTCATGCCGACCACAGTAGCCATTGGTTGCTCGCTCAGACGTCTCGCACGTAGCGCGTGTACAGGTAGCCATCGTCGTCGGTGAGGACGTGGGCCCGCCGCATCCCGGTCAGCACCTGCTCCGGGCCGGTGGCGATGCGGCCGGCCTGGCCGCCGACCAGGGTCGGCGCGATCGTCAGGCACAGTTCGTTCAGCAGGCCGTGTTCGACGAATGAGGTGAACAGCATTGGACCGCCCTCGGTCAACACCCGCGGAACGCCGCGTTCGGCCAGCACCGCGAGCACCGCGGCGGAGTCGACCTGGTCCGGGTCGTTGATCGAACAGTCGATCACGTCAGCCAGGCCGGCCAGCGTTCGCCGGGTCTGGTCGGTCGCCGCCGTGCAGGTGCACACCATCGGTGGCACCTCGGTGCGGGTGAACACCGGCAAATCCCGTTCCAGGCGCCCGGATCTGGTGACGATCGCCAAGGGCGGGACTTCGCTTTGCCCGCGAGCCTGCCGGTGCTGACGCTGGGCGACGGTTGGTCGTGCGCCGGAGTAGCCCTCGGCCCGCACCGTGCCCGCGCCGACCAGGATCACGTCGGCCACTTCGCGCAGCACGTTGAACACCGCCCGGTCGCCGGGCCCGCCCAGCTGGCCGGATTTGCCGCCGAAGGTCGCGCCACCGTCGAGGCTGGCGATGAAGTTCGCGCGCAGCCACACGCCGTCGTGGTCGGTGGGGTAGCCGTAGAGATCGGGCAGTTCGGCGCCGTCGAGGTCGCGGGTGGAGCCAAGCAGCCGCAACTGCAACCCACCGGCACCGTCAGCCATGCCGATGATTGCAGCACGTCGGTAGGGTGCCTGCATGCGCGGGGTTGCTGGGCTGGTCGAGCGACGGCCCACCGTCTCACCGGAACGGCTGATTGCTCAGCTGACGCCGCCGCCGACTTTCGCCGACGCGAGCTTCGCGAGCTATCGCCCTGACCCGGCCGAGCCGACTCAATCGGCCGCCGTCGCGGCGTGCCAACGGTTTTGCGAGCGGGCTGTCGAACACCGTCGCGGCCGCAGGAGACTTCTCGGCAGACGAGAAGCCTCGCCGGGTGTCGGGCTGTATCTGGACGGTGGTTTCGGCGTCGGCAAGACGCATCTGCTGGCCGCCGCCTACCGTCAGCTGACCGATGATCCAGCCCACCCCAGAGCTTTTGCGACATTCATGGAGCTCACCCAGCTCGCCGGGGTGTTCGGTTTTGTCGAATGCATCGATCTGCTGACCGATTACACGCTGCTGTGTATCGACGAGTTCGAGTTGGACGATCCGGGCAATACCACGCTGATTTCGCGGCTGCTGAGCCAACTCGTCGAGCGCGGTGTATCGGTGGCCGCCACCTCCAACACCCTGCCCGAGCAGCTCGGTGAGGGGCGGTTCGCCGCCCACGACTTCCTGCGCGAAATCAACACGCTGGCAGCAATATTCGATGTAGTGCGCATCGAGGGGCCCGATTACCGGCACCGCGACCTGCCACCCGCGCCGCAGCCGCCGTCTGACGACGAGGTCGCCGCTCGTGCCGCGACCATAGCGGGCGCGACGCTGGACGACTTCGACGCGCTCTGCGCCCATCTGGCCACCATGCACCCGTCGCGCTACCTGGCGCTGGTCGACGGGGTGAAGATGGTCGGCGTGACCGGTGTGCACACCGTCGACGATCAGAACGTCGCGCTACGACTGGTGGCCTTGACCGATCGGCTTTACGACGCCGGCATACCGGTGCTCGCTTCGGGGGAGAGACTCGACCGCATCTTCGGCGACGAGATGCTGGCCGGCGGCTTTCGCAAGAAGTACCTGCGGGCCACTTCGCGACTGCTGGCGCTGAGCGGGGCCGTCAACGCTTAGGCCGCGTCCAACGGCCGGACCATGACGTAGTCGCTTTCGGTGTGAGCGCCCAACCGGAAGCTCCGCGTCCCGTTGACGCTAAAACCGCATCTTATGTAAAACTGTTGAGCGCGTTGGTTTTTCTGATTGACACCGAGCCATACGCAGCCGGCGTCCCATTCCGCGGCGGCCGCGAGCGCGGCGTCCATTAACGCCGTCGCCACGCCCGCTCCGTGGTGTGCCGCCAGCACGTACATCTTCGAGATCTCGGCGGCCGGCCGAATGTCCACCGCCTGCTGCACCTCGGGATCGTCGCCGACGCCGTTGATCAGCATGGCGTAGCCAATGATTCGGCCTTCGAGGCCGGCGGTGAAGATGCGCCGCTGCGGGTCGGCGAGATACTCGGCGAACCGGGTATCGGACAGGTTGGCGTCGATGAACGAGGCCACGTCCGCGAGCGCGACCGACGGGGGACAGGCCAGCGGAAAGGTGCGTGCCGCGACCGCGGCCAATTCAGCAGCGTCGACGGGGCGCGCTGCGGCCATCCGGACTACAGGTTCCACTGTGCGAGGTGATAACCCGTCTTCTTGTCCAGCAGAACAACATTGGCGACCGGGTCGCGGTAGGCCTCCCAGTACACACCGCCGCGAACGATCGAGCCGGCCGGCGCATTGGCCAACGCTGCATCCAGCGCATCGGGAGCGTCGGACGCGCGGGACTTGTATGCGTCGCCGAACGGGGTGACCCCGTCGAAGGTGAAATCGGTGAGCATCTGATACGGGGTCGGCACCCGCACCGCGTGGATCGCCACGTCGGCGCGCATGACCGCGCTGTTCGGGAAACTCTTGACCGGGATACCGACGCGGTTGTAGCCGAACCCCGGCGGCGGGTCGACGGGTTGCACGCTGCTCACGGTGATGTCGGCGATCATTTTTCCGGTGTCGACCCGCAACGTGTCGCCGAGATGGCCGATTGGTGCGTCGCCGGCCGACGCGCGGGGTACCGCGATCAGCGTGGTCGCGACGACGGTAATCACGACAACCAGATAGCGGCGCATGTTTCCTCCTCGACGACCATCGCATGATGGCACACTGCGGGGCTCATGTCGTTTGGGTTGTACAACCGTCAGCTTTTCTTGTCGGCGGTCATCGACGTGAGCATGGCGACCAGATCGGTCTCGGCGCGGTCCTTGTCGACGCCGGCCTGATGCAGCGAACCGCTGCCGTCTTCGAGTTCAAGCAGGGCAAGCAGAATATGCTCGGTGCCAATATAGTTGTGGCCCAACCGAAGTGCTTCGCGAAAGGTCAGCTCGAGCGCTTTGCGGGCGGTGCCGCTGAAGGGGATCAGCGCCGGCATCTTGTCCGCAGCCGACGGCAGTGTGATCGAGTCCCGCAGCGATTCGGGGTCGACGCGTTGGGCTCTCAGCAGTTTGGTGACCAGTGCTTCGGGGTCGTTCAACACCCCGAGGATCAGGTGGTCCGGGGTGATCTCGTTGTTGCCGGCCTCGTGCGCGGCATTCTGGGCGGCGACCACGGCGTTGCGGGCCCGGGGAGTGAAGCGCTCGAAGCCGCCGTTCGGGTCGAGCGTGGTGGTCTCGGCGCGCAACACAAAGCGCTTCTGCGCGGCCTGCTTGGTCACGCCCATGCTCTTGCCGATATCGGTCCAAGAGGCCCCTGACCGGCGGGCCTGATCGACGAAATGCCCGATCAGGTGGTCGGCGACTTCACCGAGATGCTCGGCTGCCAGAACCGCGTCGCTGAGTTGGTCCAGCACGTCGGAGTGAACCTTTTTGATGGTGGTGATCAGCTCGTCGAGTCGAACCGGATGAGATTGAACCATGTCGTCAACTCTAGGTTGACGGGCGACATTGGTCAACTCCGAGTTGACGCACGACGCGTGGGGTCAGCCCTTCGGGTAGCCGCGTCGGACCGTGCGATCCAAGATGCCCAGCGACGCGCGGAGTGCAGCTTCGGAGATGACCGGGAAGATGCCGGCTTCCCGCCACTTCTCGTCGATCTGGGACCAGTCGTAGAACGACGTGACGATGGTGCCCTCGTTCTGCTCGTCGGGCTCGAGGCGATAGCCGTAGACATGGCCAAGCTGAGGTCGGATCTGGCCCAGGACCGTCCACGCGATCAGCTGATCCTGCTCGAATTCGCGGATGGTGACGGTCACGTCGTATTTGCCGAGGTCCGGAAAGTCGTTGAGGGACTCGCGGTCCATGTGGACGACGAAGCTGTCGCCGGCGGCGGCAACGGACGCGCCGTCGGCGTCCTGCAACATCCCGGATGAGTCGATGGCGACGTGACCCTGCGGATCGCAGAGAACGGCGAAGATATCGGCTGCCGGTGCGGAGATCGTGCGCTGGACTTCGATTCTGTCGGCCATTCGGTAGATCTTGACAGCACAACCGCGTCGATGTGGCGGTTCGGTAGCCGGGACAAAGATGTCGGCGTGCGCGACGATGGACAGATGAGACGTCCGCTGACGTTGCTGGTCACCGCCGCCACACTGTGCGTGGCATTGACCGCATACGCGAATCCCGGCCGCGCCGATCCGGGTCTTGATGCGAGTTTTCTCGACGCGCTCGTCAAGGCGGGCATCACCATCAAAAGCGAAGCGGGTGCCGTGAAGGCCGGGAAGGCGGCGTGCGGGATGATGGCGCAGGGTCGGCCGGAACTCGATGTCGTCGACCTCGTGACGAGGCAGAATCCGGGCTTGGACACGACCAGGGCGGCGCAGTTCACCGCGATCGCGGCGAGCGCTTACTGCCCGCAATACCTCCAACACGCCGCTACCAACGGTGGGGTGACGACCACCGCCCCCAACAACGGTTAGACGCTGAGCCATGATGGGGGCGATGAGCCGTCTCCTGGTGGTGGTTGGCATTGCCTCGTCACTGGGCAGCGCGATACCAGCGCATGCCGACCCGAATGTCGACGCGAGCTTTGTCGACGCTTTGACCAAAGCCGGCATCACTTTCAGCGATTCCAAAAGCGCCGTCAGCGCGGGCAGATCCGCGTGTGGGCTGTTGGATCAGGGTAAGCCTGAACTTGACGTCATTGCGCTTGTGACGCAGCAGAATCCGGGAATCAGCACGACCAGTGCCGCGAAATTCACTGCGATCGCCACGAGCGCTTACTGTCCGCAGTATCTGCATCGCGCGACCGACAGCGACGGCGGCCCGTCGTCACCTCCCGGGAACGGGGTGGGAGTATCGGGCGGTCAGCAATAGGTCGACGGCTGCCGGGGGTCAGTTGTGAAAGTCGGTTTGGCGGCGCAGGCGCTGCCCATGCGCTTCTCGCCGATGGCGGTGACGCGAAGTAGCTATCTGTCGGCGGTCGCCAGCCGAGCGGATTCGTTCTGGCTGGCCGATCATTTGAACTCGTTGTTTCCGCGTTCGATGGCCAAGCCGGAATACATCGGCGCCGCACGACTGACGCCGAAGGTCGATGCAAACCTCGAGCCGTGGACGGTGCTGGGGCATCTGGCTGCCCGAAATCGATTGGGGCGGATGCGACTTGGAATTGGTGTGACCGATACCGGTCGGCGCAATCCCGCGGTCACCGCCCAAGCGGCCGCGACCCTGCACCTGCTCACGCGCGGACGAGCGATCCTGGGCATCGGCACTGGCGAACGTGAAGGCAACGAACCTTACGGCGTGGACTGGTCCAAACCGGTGGCACGGTTCGAGGAGGCCCTGGCGACCATCCGTGCGCTGTGGAACTCCGGCGGAGAGCTCGTCACTCGCGACTCCCCGTTCTTCCCGTTGCATAATGCGGTCTTCGATTTGTGGCCGTATCGCGGTAGATGGCCGGAGATTTGGATCGCCTCGCACGGGCCCAGAATGTTGCGTGCCACCGGCCGATACGCCGACGCGTGGTTCCCCGCAGCCGTGTTTTCACCCGCTGACTACGCCCGCGGATTTGAGGCGGTTCACGCAGCGGCGTCGGACGCAGGACGAAATCCCCTTGGCATTACTGGCGCGATCCTGTTCTTCACCGTGACGGGCCGCAATCGGCAAGAGATCGACGACGCGCTGGAGTCGACCGCAATGAAAACGTTTGCATTGAACGCGCCCGCGGAATTGTGGAAACGCCACGGCGTTTCACATCCGCTCGGCGACGACTTCACCGGCTCCCAGGACATCATCCCGCAGGTCTTCGACGAGGAGAGTGTATTGAAGTACACCTCCAACGTGCCGCTGTCGCTGCTCAAAGACGCATGCCTGCAAGGCACGCACGACGAGATTGTCGATCAGCTTGCGGACTGGCGCGATCACGGACTGACCTATCCGGTCCTGCTGAACTTGAGCACCTTGCAACCGAGCCTTCGCCGCGGCCTCGCCGCCGGGAACCCATTTGCCAAAATCTTGCGCGGCGTCCGCAAATTGTGATGGGCTCTGTTCAGGCAATCGAATAGCTCTGTCGGACAACAATTCTGATGTCTTGACGGGCGTTGACCTTGAGATGTCGGGTGGCTAGATCCTGACCCAGACCCACTGTTGGGAACCTTCGTCCCATCTGGGCTGGAGTTGCTGTGCCCACGGCGGAGGGGGAGGCGGCGGCGGGACGTCTACCGGTGCGTACGGCGGTGCGTAAGCCGGCCGGACGACGTACCAGTCCGGCATCGCGGGTTGCGGATGGCACTCACCGGTCCAGACGTTGCGCGCCCAGTTGGGGTCACAGTGCTCGGCGCAGTGCAATTGCGTGAGGTCGCACCGCGCCGAGCTGACTGGCGACGTCGCGACGGTCA
>NZ_DASXHW010000486.1:0-2019 GCF_036488105.1 Mycobacterium sp.
GTGCCGCGTCGATGCTTGCGGCGAAGTCGCGCTGCTGTTCGTCAAGATCGAATCTCATTTGGCCTTCTCACGGGGCAGTCCCAGCAGCCGCTCGGCAATGATGTTGCGCTGAATTTCGTTGGTGCCCGCATAGATCGGGCCGCCCAATGCGAACAGCAACCCGTCGGTCCAGGAGTTGGCCAGTTCACCGTCGGCGCCGCGGATCTCCAACGCGGTCTGATGCACCGCGACGTCCAGGTCGGACCAGAACACCTTGGTGACCGAGGACTCCGCACCCAGTTCGCCACCGCCGGCCAGCCGAGTCACGGTGCCGAAGGTGTGCAGGCGATAGGCCTGCGCCTTGATCCAGGCGTCAGCAACCTGATCACCGAAGGTGCTGTCGCCGTTGTCTTTCCATAGTTCGGCGAGCCGCTCCGCGGAGGCGAGGAACCGGGCCGGGCTGCGCAGCGACATGCCGCGCTCGTTGCTCGACGTGCTCATCGCCGCCCGCCAGCCGTCGTTCGCCTGGCCGATCACGTCCGTGTCGGGCACGAACACGTCGTCGAGAAAGATCTCGCCGAACCCGGTATCGCCGCCGAGTTGGGCGATCGGCCGCACGGTGATCCCGTCAGCTTTCAGGTCGAACATGAAATAGGTCAACCCGCTGTGGCGCTGTGCTTCGGGATCGGAGCGGAACAGCCCAAACGCCCTGTCGCCGAATGGTGCTCGTGAACTCCAGATCTTCTGGCCGTTGAGCAGCCACCCGCCGTCGGTGCGAGTCGCCGTCGAGCGCAATGAAGCCAGGTCGCTGCCGGACTCGGGCTCCGACCAGGCCTGCGCCCAGATCTCTTCGCCGCTGGCCATTTTCGGCAGTACCCGATCCAACTGCTCTTCGGTGCCGTGGGCGAACAGCGTCGGCGCTAGCATCGAGGTGCCGTTGGCGCTGGCCCGGCCGGGTGCACCGGCCCGGAAGTACTCCTCCTCGTAGACCACCCACTGCAGCAGAGTCGCGTCGCGGCCACCGTACTTCTGCGGCCAGGTGATCACCGATAGTCCTGCGTCGAAAAGCACCTTGTCCCAACGGCGGTGTTGCTCGAAACCCTCTGCGGTGTCATACGAACGCGTCGGAAACGCGTCCCGGTGCGACGACAGGAAGTCGCGCACCTCGTGCCGAAATGTCAGCGTCTCGTCGTCGAAGTGCAGATCCATTACGCCATCTCTCGCAGTAGCGGTTTGACCACCTTGCCGCCGGCGTTGCGCGGCAGCGTGTCGACAAACCTCACCGAACGTGGGGCTTTGAAATTTGCCAAGTACTCACGGGTGTAAACGATCACCGTGCTTTCGTCGAGCCCGGAGTCGGGCCGGGTCACCAGGAATGCCCGGCCGACTTCGCCGAGTCGCTCGTCGGGTACGCCGATCACCGCGCAGTCCAGCACACCGTCCAGCCGGGCCAGCACCTGCTCTATTTCGGCGGGGTAGACGTTGAAGCCGCCGCAGATGTACATGTCTTTCAGGCGGTCGGTGATCTGGAGATTGCCTGCGGCATCGAGCTTTCCGATGTCGCCGGTGTGCAGCCAGCCGTCGGTGTCGACGGTCGCGGCGGTGGCGTCCGGATCGTCGAGGTAGCCGAGCATCACATTGGGACCGCGCAGCAGCACCTCGCCATGATCGCCGATGCGCAGCTCGAAATCCGCGATCGGCCGCCCACACGTGGTGGCCACTGTGACCGCGTCGTCGGCGGCGCGGCACATGGTGCCCATCCCGTTGGACTCGGTCAGGCCGTACGCGGTCAGCACGATGTCGATGTCGAGTTCGGTCTGCATCCGCTCGATCAGCACAACCGGCACCGTCGCCGCGCCGGTGACCGCGAACCGCAGCGAGCTCAGGTCGTAGCGGTTACGGGCGGGATGGTCGAGCAGGGTTTGGTAGATGGTCGGCGGCCCGGGGAGCACGGTGATCCGGTGTTCGGCAACCGCACGCAACGCCTGCTCGGCGTCGAAGGTCAGCTGCGGGATCAGTGTGGCGCCGGTCTGCAGGCTG
>NZ_DASXHW010000491.1:0-38283 GCF_036488105.1 Mycobacterium sp.
GCGAACGCGACGGGCATGCCGAGCAGCGCCGGCGCGGTCAGCATGCCCAGCAACCACACCTGCGCGGCCGCTGCCAGGCATGACGCGCGGCGGAAGGCGGGCCCTGAGAGAAACATTGCTGTGCAGAGTAGGCGATCAGCGCCCGATTCCGGGGAGCCGCGCTGTGACTGGTGTTACGGATGTTGCACATCCAGGTAACCGATACCGGTGCCGCCGATACGGCCGAGCCACAGCCGGCCGGGGGTTTCCACCACGCCGGTGGCCAGGCCGAAGTCGGAGTGCTGGGTGCGGAGCTGGCTGACCACATGCCCGTCGTCGGGGTCGAAGGCGGCTACCCACACCGTCGACTTGGGGTTGGGCAGCCAGCGGTAGGGCAGCAGCCGCCACATCAGGCTCCGGACGATCGGCGCCCGTGGGCCCAGCCATTCGTTGAGCGGGTTGCGGTCGGAGACCAACGCTACCCAGATCCGGCCGTCCAGGCCGGTCGAGATGTTGTCGGGATAGCCGGGCAGAGCGGTGACCAATGGGGTGATCGTCCCGGCCCGGTCACCGGTCAGCCAGTATTTGGACAACCGGCAGCCGGTGGTCTCGGCGTAGACCAACGCCGACTCGTCGGCGGTCAGCGTCACGCCGTTGGCGAAGTACAGACCGGAAGCCAGCTCGCTGACCGTGCCGTCGGGGTCACGCCGGAACAGCGAGCCGGTCGGGCGTCCTTCGATGACCGAGCCCTTGTAGTGCTCGTAGTGGAACCGGCTTGTCGATTCGGTGAAATAGATTGTGCCATCCGATGATTCGACAACGTTTGAGCAGAAGGTCAGTTTCCGGCCGGCCACCTCGGCGACCAACGTTTCGATCGCTCGAGCGACCGGGTCGTAGCGCAGCAGGCCGAGGTGGCTGTCGCAGATCAGCAGTCGGCCGTCGCGCGCGACCGCCAGGCCCAGCGGTCGCCCGCCGGTGTCGGCGACCACCTGCACCGAACCGCCGTCCGGGCTGATCCGGACGATGCGGCCATCTTCGACGCCGGCCCAGATGTTGCCGTCGGCATCGGCGACGACGTCCTCGGGCGCGGTGCCGGGCACCGCGACCACGTGCAACTCCGCGGTGAAATCGGGTGCCGGTAACGGCCGCGACGGCGGCGGCTGCCACCGGATCGGGTCGATGCCGGGTTTACTCACAAGGTCTCCTTCAGCACGCCGCGCAAGGTGGCTTCGATGGTTTCGAACTCGGCGGGGCCGCTGATCAGCGGCGGTGCGATGACGATCGCCGGGTCACCGCGGTCATCGGTGCGGGTGTACAGCCCAGCCGCGAACAGCGACGCGGCGATGTGCGGCAACAGTTTTGCGGTCTCCGCGCGGGTGAAGGTTTCTCTGGTCGCCTGATCCTTGACGAGTTCGATCGAGTAGAAGTAGCCCTCGCCCCGGACGTCGCCGACGATCGGCAGGTCGTAGAGCCGCTCCAGGGTGGCACGCAATGCCGGAGCCTGGCGCTTGACGTTGTCGTTGAGGCCCTCGCGCTCGAAGATGTCGAGGTTGGCCAGCGCGACGGCGGCCGACACCGGGTGGCCGCCGAAGGTGTAGCCGTGCGGGAACACCGTCGTGCCGTCGTTGAACGGCTCGAACAGCCGGTCGCTGGCGATCATCGCACCGATCGGCGAGTATCCCGACGTCAAACCCTTGGCGCAGGTGATGATGTCGGGCTGATAGCCGAAGTCGGAGCAGGCGAACATCGACCCGATCCGGCCCCAGGCGCAGATCACCTCGTCGGACACCAACAGCACGTCGTAGTGATCGCAGATTTCCCGCACCCGTTCGAAGTAACCCGGCGGCGGCGGTATCGAGCCGCCCGCGTTCTGCACCGGCTCGAGGAACACCGCGGCGACGCTGTCAGGTCCTTCGAATTCGATCGCCTCGGCGATCCGGTCGGCGGCCCACTGCCCGAAGGCTTTGACGTCGGAGCGCAACAGCTCCGGTGCACGGTAGAAATTGGCGTTCGGCACCCGGAAGCCGCCGGGTGTGAGCGGCTCGAACGGCGCCTTGTAGGCGGGCAACCCGGTGATGGCCAGCGCGCCCTGCGGGGTGCCGTGATAGGCGGTCGCACGTGAAATGACTTTGTATTTACCAGGTTTGCCGGTGAGCTTGAAATACTGCTTGGCCAGTTTCCAGGCCGATTCGACCGCCTCGCCGCCACCGCTGGTGAAGAACACCCGGTTCAACTCCCCGGGGGCGTAGCCCGCGATCCGGTTGGCCAACTCGATTGCCGGTGGTGTGGCATACCCCCACAACGGAAAGTAGGCGAGTGTGCCGGCCTGCCGGGCGGCGGCTTGCGCCAGCTCGGCGCGGCCATGTCCGACCTGCACCACGAAAAGCCCCGAGAGTCCGTCGAGGTAACTCTTGCCGGTGTCGTCGAAGATCGTCACGCCTTCACCGCGGGTGATGACCGGCGGCGTGATATCCGGGCCGTGCCGCGCGAAGTGCAGCCAGAGGTGGTCGAACATGGTGATGGTGAGCCTAGCGCTACGCTGACGCCATGACCTCGACGCAGGTCACCGAATTCGAAGCGTTGCGGCCGCATCTCATGTCGGTCGCCTATCGGCTGACCGGTACCGTCGCCGATGCCGAGGACATCGTCCAGGAAGCCTGGCTGCGCTGGGATTCGGCCGGTGCCCGCGGCTCGATCGCCGACTTGCGGGCCTGGCTGACCACCGTGGTGAGCCGGCTCGGGCTGGATCGGTTGCGGTCGGCTGCGCACCGGCGCGAAACGTACACCGGAAACTGGCTGCCCGAGCCGGTGGTGACCGGTTTCGACGGAGCCGATCCGCTGTCTGCCGTGGTGGCACAAGAGGATGCCCGGTTCGTGGCGATGGTTGTGCTGGAACGTCTTTCGCCCGATCAGCGGGTCGCCTTCGTGCTGCACGACGGATTCGCCGTCCCGTTCGCCGAAGTGGCACAAGTGCTCGGAACCAGTGAGACCGCCGCCCGGCAGCTGGCCTCGCGGGCCCGCAAGGCCGTCACCGCTTCGCCGCCACCGGAACCCGACCCGTCGCACAACGAGGTTGTCGGCAAGCTGATGGCCGCGATGGCCGAGGGCGACCTGGACGCCGTGGTGGCGCTATTGCATCCGGACGTGACGTTCACCGGCGATTCGGATGGCAAGGCGCCCACGGCAGTTCAGGTCATCCACGGCGCCGACAAGGTCGTCCGGTTCATGCTCGGGCTTGCCCAGCGCTATGGCCCGTCGATGTACACCGCCTATCAGCTGGGGTTCATCAACGGCGAGCTCGGGATCTACACGGCTGGCCTGCCGGCCAGCGACGGATATCGCGAAATGCTGCCACGGATCATGGCGATGACGGTGCGCGACGGAAGGGTCTGCGCCCTATGGGATATCGCCAATCCCGAGAAATTTACCGGCTCTCCGCTGCGGACTCACCCGTTATCCAAGGAACGCGGCACGCATCACCCGAATTGAAGCCCTGCTCGGTGATGCCCAGCGCGGCGTTCATCCGCGCCCGCATGTTTTCCGTCCCTATCTGATAGGTCAGCTCGATTACGCCGTTCTCGCCGAACCGGGTTCGCAGGTCGGCTACCTGCTCGTCGGTGACGCTGTGCGGATCGGTGGTCATCGCATCGGCATAGGCGATCGCGGCGCGCTCGTCGTCGGTGAAATGTGGTGAAGCGGCGTAGTTCTCGATGTCCTTGATGCGCTCGACGTCCAGTCCGTCGAGCCGCAGCAGCATCGACCCGAAGTCGACGCACCACGAGCAGCCGATGGTGCGCGCAGTCCAGAGCACCGCCAGCTCGCGCACGCTGGTCGGCAATGTGCGTGAGGCCGACCGCAGCATGGTCTCGGAGACGGCGTACGTGACCAGCAGCCGGGGGTGGTGCGCGACGACGGCGAAGGGCTCGGGGACTTCTCCGAAGCGCCGCTTCGTGTAGCGGTACATCGCGCGGATCAGCCAGTGGGCCCGTTGCGGGGGCAGGGGTTCGATGCGGGTTTTCTGTGTCATGTCATTCAGACGGCACAGCCCCCGCGAGTGTGACGCCAGCCGCACGCTCGGCCTCCAGTGTGACGCCAGCGGCACACTCGGCGGACGGGCCACCCTCAGCGGGTGAACATCAGTGCGCGCTTGACCTCTTGGATCGCCTTGGTCACCTCGATACCCCGCGGGCAGGCGTCGGTGCAGTTGAACGTGGTGCGGCAGCGCCAGACGCCGTCGACCTCGTTGAGGATGTCGAGCCGCTCGGCCGCGGCCTCGTCACGGCTGTCGAAGATGAAGCGGTGCGCGTTGACGATGGCCGCCGGACCGTAGTAGCTGCCCTCGTTCCAAAACACCGGGCAGCTGGTGGTGCACGCCGCGCACAGGATGCACTTGGTGGTGTCGTCGTAGCGGGCGCGGTCGGTCTGGCTTTGAATCCGTTCCCGCGTCGGAGGATTACCACTGGTGATCAGGTATGGCTTGACCGCGCGGTAGGCGTCGAAGAACGGCTCCATGTCGACGATCAGGTCCTTTTCCACCGGCAATCCGCGGATCGGCTCGATCGTGATGGTCAACCCTTTTTTGGAGGTGTTCGGCCGGGGCTTACTTGGCAGCAGATCGCGCATCAGCACCTTGCAGGCCAACCGGTTGACGCCGTTGATCCGCATCGCGTCGGAGCCACACACACCGTGCGCGCAGGACCGCCGAAAGGTCAGCGTGCCGTCCAAATAGCTCTTGATGTAGATCAGCAGATTGAGCAGACGGTCGGTCGGCAGGCACGGTACCCGAAAGCTCTGCCAGCCGCCGGAATCGGCGTATTGGTCCGGGTTCTCCGGATTGAACCGGGCAATCCGGAGGGTCACCATCACCGAGCCCTCGGGTATCGCGGGCAATGGCGGGTCACCGGCCGGGGCGGCCTGCACGTCCAAGCTCATCAGTACTTCCGCTCCTTGGGTTCGTATCGGGTCTGCACCACCGGTTTGAAATCCAGCCGGATGTCGCTCAACAGATCGCTGCCCTGTTTGTAGGCCATCGTGTGGCGCATGTAGTTGACGTCGTCACGGTCGGGGTAGTCCTCACGGGCGTGTCCGCCACGAGATTCCTTGCGGTTCAACGCCCCAACGACGGTGACTTCGGCGAGTTCCAGCAGGAAGCCCAGCTCGATCGCCTCCAGCAGATCGCTGTTGAAGCGCTTTCCCTTGTCGTGCACCGAGATTCGCGAATACCGCTCCTTGAGCGCGTGGATATCGGTGAGCGCCTGCTTGAGCGTCTCCTCGGTGCGGAACACCGCGGCATTGTTGTCCATCGTCTGCTGCAGTGCGCCGCGAATATCGGCGACCCGCTCGTTGCCGTGCTCGGACAAGATGTCGCCGACCCAGCCGACCACCATCGCCGCCGGGTCCGGTGGCATGTCGACGAAGTCGTGACCCTTCGCGTAGGCGGCCGCGGCGATGCCGGCACGACGACCAAAGACGTTGATGTCCAACAGCGAATTGGTGCCGAGTCGGTTGGCGCCGTGCACCGATACGCATGCACACTCGCCGGCCGCATACAGACCGGGCACGGTGTTGGTGTTGTCCCGCAGCACCTGGCCGGTAATCGTGGTCGGGATGCCGCCCATGACGTAGTGGCACGTCGGGTAGACCGGAACCAATTCTTTGACCGGGTCCACCCCGAGGTAGGTGCGGGCGAACTCGGTGATGTCGGGCAGCTTGGCGGCCAGCACATCCGCACCGAGATGACGGACGTCGATGTAGACGTAGTCCTTGTGTGGACCGGCCCCGCGGCCCTCGAGCACTTCGCGCACCATCGAGCGGGCGACGATGTCGCGGGGAGCCAGGTCGACGATCGTCGGCGCGTAGCGCTCCATGAAGCGCTCGCCTTCGCCGTTGAGCAGCCGGCCGCCCTCGCCGCGCACCGCCTCCGAGATCAGGATGCCCAGGCCCGCGAGGCCGGTTGGGTGGAATTGGTGAAACTCCATGTCCTCCAACGGAAGTCCCTTGCGGAACACGATGCCAATACCATCGCCGGTCAGCGTGTGCGCGTTCGACGTCGTCTTGTACATCCGGCCCGAACCGCCGGTGGCGAGCACCACGGCCTTGGCGTGAAAGACGTGAATGTGGCCGGTGGCCAGCTCGTAGGCGACCACGCCGGTAGCCACCGGGCCCTTCGGGGTCTCGGTGAGCACCAGGTCAAGAGCGTAGAACTCGTTGAAGAACTCGACGTCGTGCTTGACGCAGTTCTGGTACAGCGTCTGCAGAATCATGTGGCCGGTACGGTCTGCGGCGTAACAGGATCGGCGCACCGGGGCCTTGCCGTGGTCGCGGGTGTGCCCGCCGAAGCGGCGCTGGTCGATGCGGCCTTCCGGCGTCCGGTTGAACGGCATGCCCATCTTTTCCAGATCGAGCACCGCGTCGATGGCTTCCTTGCACATGACCTCGACGGCGTCCTGGTCGGCGAGATAGTCGCCGCCCTTGACGGTGTCGAAAGTGTGCCACTCCCAGTTGTCGTCCTCTACGTTGGCCAGCGCCGCGCACATGCCGCCCTGGGCCGCGCCGGTGTGGCTGCGGGTCGGGTACAGCTTCGTCAGAACCGCTGTGCGCACCCGGGGCCCGGCCTCCACGGCGGCGCGCATCCCGGCGCCGCCGGCACCGACGATCACCACGTCGTATCGGTGTTCGCTAAGCACTGGTCAGGCTCCGATGTTCGGGTCGAACGTCAGCAGCACATAGGTGCCCAGCACCAACGTGAAGGCCATCGACAACGCCAGCAGGGTGTTCAGCCAGAAACGGGTGGAATCCTTGCGGCTGTAGTCGTCGATGATGGTGCGAAGGCCGTTGCCGCCGTGCAACTGTGCCAGCCAAAGCAGCAGCAGATCCCAGGTCTGCCAGAACGGCGAGTGCCAGCGCTGCGCAACGTAGTTGAAGTCGATGCGATAGACGCCGTCCTGCCACATCAGCATCACGAACAGATGCCCGAGGGCCAGGAACACCAGCACGATGCCGGAGAACCGCATGAACAGCCAGGCGTACTTCTCGAAGTTGGGCATACCGGCGCGTCGGCGCGGCGATCGCGGGTTGTCCAGACTGGCCGGACGGTCGTGGCTGCGCTGCCGGACCGGAGCGATCTGCCCGCGGCCGAGCTGAAGATCGGGGGAGCTCATCGGAAGTGCCCGATCATGTGGATCGCCACGACGACTCCCGCCGGGACCATCACCAACAGCCAGACGATGCCGATCGTCCACAGCATCAGCCGCTGGTAGCGCGGGCCCTGTGCCCAGAAGTCGATCAGTATGACGCGGATGCCGTTGAGCGCGTGGTAAAGCACCGCGGCCACCAGCCCGAGCTCCATCAGGCCCACGATCGGTGTCTTGTAGGTCGCGATGACTTCGTCGTAGGCCTGCGGGCTGATCCGGACCAGCGCGGTGTCCAGCACGTGGATGAACAGGAAGAAGAAGACGGTCGCTCCGGTGATGCGGTGCAGCACCCATGACCACATTCCCGGATCGCCCCGGTAGAGGGTGCGGCGTAGGCGCCGTAGGCCCGATGATCCCTCCGGCGTAGCCGGATTCGCAGATGTCGTCGTCGTCATCAGCGTCTCCACTCTCGTAGCGACAAGCTACGCACTTCCGTTACTGCAGTGGGCTACTAAATTTAGCCCTATTCTCCCAGCCGATTAGCCCCATTCTTGCGGCCGAATCAAGCACTTCGTGTCCGCCGACGCTTTTGCACGCGCAGAATCTAGGCTGGCCTTGTGAATTAGCCAACAGTGAGTGGGGTAGTCGGATGCATTGCAGCTATGTGCGGTACGGGGATCGTGGCCGACGCGATTGACTGGAACTCGCTGCGGGACAAAGCAATCCACGCAGCACGCGGGGCGTATGCGCCGTACTCGGGGTTCCCGGTGGGCGCAGCCGCGTTGGTCGACGACGGCCGGATCATCACCGGCTGCAATGTGGAGAATGTCTCATATGGCCTAGGTCTCTGCGCCGAGTGCGCGGTGGTGTGCGCCCTGCATTCGACGGGTGGCGGCAGGCTGCGCGCACTGGTCTGCGTTGACGGCGGCGGCGCACTGCTGATGCCGTGCGGCCGTTGCCGTCAGGTGCTGTTGGAGCACGGTGGGCCGGATCTGCTCATCGACCACCCCGAGGGGCCGCGACGGCTAGGGGTCTTGCTGCCCGACGCCTTCGGTCCGGACGACATCGCCGCTTACCAACGGGGCCGCGGGTGAACTTCGATGCGCCGACGGTGATCAGAACCAAACGCGACGGCGGCCGGCTGTCGGACGCCGCGATCGACTGGGTCATCGGCGCTTACACCGACGGGCAGGTCGCCGACGAGCAGATGTCGGCGCTGCTGATGGCGGTGTTCCTGCGCGGCATGGACTACGGCGAGACCGCGCGCTGGACGGCGGCCATGGTGGCGTCCGGTGAGCGGATGGACTTCACCGACCTGCGCCGCGACGGCAGACCGTGCAAGACCGTCGACAAACATTCCACCGGCGGGGTGGGGGACAAGATCACGCTGCCGCTGGTGTCGGTGATCGCCGCGTGCGGAGGCGCGGTGCCACAGGCCTCCGGCCGCGGGCTCGGGCACACCGGCGGCACCCTGGACAAGCTGGAGTCGATCGCCGGTTTCACCGCAGTGTTGACCAATGCGCAAGTGCGACAACAACTTTGCGATATCGGCGCGGCCATCTTCGCGGCCGGTCAGCTGGCCCCGGCCGACGCGAAACTCTATGCGCTGCGCGACATCACGGCCACCGTCGAATCCCTGCCGCTGATCGCGAGTTCGGTGATGAGTAAGAAGATCGCCGAGGGGGCTGGCGCGTTGGTGCTCGACGTCAAGGTCGGCTCGGGTGCGCTGGTGCAGTCGGAGTCACGGTGTCGCGAATTGGCCGAAACGATGGTGGCCCTCGGCGCGGAACACGGGCTGCCGACCTGTGCGGTGCTGACCGACATGAATGGCCCGCTCGGTGCGGCTGTCGGCAACGCGCTCGAGGTCGCCGAAGCGCTGGACGTACTGGCCGGCGGCGGCCCACCGGACGTGGTCGGGCTGACCGTGGGCCTGGCCCGCGAGATGCTGGAGATCGCCGGGATCGACCGGCGCGACCCGGAACAGACATTGCGCGACGGGACTGCGATGGACCGATTCCGCGCACTGATCGCCGCACAGGGCGGGGACTTGTCCATACCGTTGCCGGTTGGTAAGTACTCCGAAACCGTCACCGCCGCCCGAGGCGGCACAATGGGCGATATCGACGCAATGGCAGTGGGGCTGGCGGTGTGGCGGCTCGGAGCGGGCAGGTCCGGTCCGGGTGAGAAAGTCCAGCCCGGGGCCGGGATTGCGATCCACCGGCGCCCCGGAAGTCCAGTGGCGGCCGGCGAGTCGCTGTTCACGCTCTACACCGATACCCCGCAGCGCTTCGCGGCGGCGATGGCTGAACTGGACGCGGGTTTCACAGTCACCGATACGCCGCCGGTCGCAAGGCCACTGATCATCGATCGGGTCACCTGATGACGACGCCGCTGAATCTGGAGACGATCAAGCGGGCGCCGAAGGCGCTGCTGCACGACCATCTCGACGGCGGCCTGCGCCCGGTCACCGTCATCGACATCGCCGGCCAGACCGGCTACGACGGCCTGCCGACCACCGACGCCGATGAACTCGCGCAGTGGTTTCGCACCGCGTCACACAGTGGCTCGCTGGAGCGCTACCTCGAACCGTTCTCGCACACTGTCGCGGTGATGCAGACGCCGGAGGCGCTGCACCGGGTGGCCTTTGAATGCGTGGAAGATCTGGCCGCCGACTCGGTGGTCTACGCCGAGGTGCGGTTCGCCCCCGAGTTGCACATCAACCGCGGTTTATCGTTCGACGCCGTCACCGACGCGGTGCTTGCCGGTTTCGTCGACGGCGAGAAAGCGGCAGCCGCGGCAGGGCGCCCGATCGTGGTGCGGTGCCTGGTCACTGCGATGCGGCACGCCGCGGTGTCCCGCGAGATCGCCGAGCTGGCAATCCGGTTCCGCGACAAGGGCGTGGTCGGGTTCGACATCGCCGGCGCGGAGGCCGGCTACCCCCCGACCCGGCACCTGGATGCTTTCGAGTACATGCGAAACAACAACGCCCGCTTCACGATTCACGCGGGTGAGGCGTTCGGGCTGCCGTCCATTCAGGAGGCAATCGCATTCTGCGGCGCCGACCGGCTGGGTCACGGAGTCCGCATCGTCGACGACATCGACGTCGCCGAGGACGGCGAAGTACGACTCGGCTTGCTCGCATCGATCCTGCGGGACAAGCGGATTCCGCTCGAGATGTGTCCGAGCTCCAACGTGCAGACCGGCGCGGTGGCCAGCATCGCCGAGCATCCGTTCGATCTGCTGGCCCGCACGCGATTCCGGGTCACGGTCAACACCGACAACCGCTTGATGAGCGACACCACGATGACTCGCGAGATGGCCCATCTCGTCGACGCGTTCGGCTACGGCTGGAGCGACCTGCTGCGGTTCACGGTCAACGCGATGAAGTCCGCGTTCATCCCGTTCGACGAGCGACTGGCGATCATCGACGAGGTGATCAAGCCGCGCTACGCGGTGCTGGTCGGCTGAGACGCCGCTACATGACAACGTGGCCGGCGTCGACCGGCACGACTATGCCCGTGACGTAGCGGGCCCGCGGGCTGACCAGCCAGAGCACCGCCTCGGTGACGTCTTGCGGCTCGACCAGTGGCACGTCGGGCAGCAGCATCTGCGAGACGGCCGGGTTGGGATTCGCGGTCATCCCGTTGATGACGAAGTCGTTGATGATCATCGGTGTCGCGACACCACTGGGGTTGACCGAGTTGACCCGAATCTTGTGTGGCGCATACGCGTTCGCCGCTGATCGCATCAGGCCCACCACCCCGTGCTTGGACGCGGCGTAGGCGAACATCGCGGCGCTGCCGTCACCGCCGCGACCGATCAAGCCTTGCGACGAGCTGATCAAGACGACCGATCCGCCCCTGCCCTTGCGGATGATGGACGGCACCGTCGCCAACATCGTGTGCCACACACCCTTGAGGTTGGTGTCGACGATGGTGGTGAACACCGGTTCGGCGCGTATCTCCGGGTCGCCGATCGCCACCACTCCGGCATTGGCGATGACGATGTCGATGTCGCCGAGGTCGTCGATGCCGGCCTGCACGCCGGCCTCCAACGCGGCGAGGTCTCGGACGTCGGCGATGACGGGCGCCACCTTGCGGCCGGCATCTCGCACCAGCTGTGCGGTGGTGTCGAGATCGGATTTGGTCGCCAGCGGGTAGGGGATCGCGTCGATATCGGCGCAGATATCGACCGCGATGATGTCGGCGCCCTGCTTGGCCAGTGCGACGGCGTGGCTGCGGCCCTGTCCGCGCGCCGCGCCGGTGATGACGGCGACGGTGTTGTCGAGTTCACCCATGACGGGAAACGTACCTGGCGATTCGACCCAAACCGACCGAGACGCCGGACAGGTCTGCCACGATTCCAGGGTGGTTCGATATGAGCGCCGGCCGTGACGAAGATCCCAGCGACGCTGGGATTGAGGAGCGGGCGATATGAGCGATAGTGGCCGCGAGATCACCAACCTGATTTACCGCTACGCGGAACTCATGGATGCCGGCGACATGGACGGGGTGGCCGAGCTGTTCGCGCACGGGCGCATCTGCGGCGTCGAGAACGGTCCACCGGAGACGGTGTTCAGCGGAACCGCAGGGGTGCGAGGGATGTATGACATGGCCGTCCGGATCTACCAGGACGGCACCCCGAAGACCAGACACAACACCAGCAATGTGCAGCTCGAGATCGACGAGGCCGAGGGCACCGCGTCGAGCAGGTCCTACTACTGCGTCACGCAGGCGACGCCGCAATTGCCGTTGCAGGTGATCGTGACCGGGCACTACAAAGACACGTTTCATCGGCGGGACGGCGTCTGGTGGTTCGACAGTCGCACCATGTTCATCGACCAGCTCGGCGACGTCAGTCAGCACCTGAAGTTCTGAGCTATTCGCGCCGCAGGCGCGACTCCACGAAACGCTCCAGGTCCTCGTACGCCTGCACGGCTTTGGCGTACGGCGGCCTCGGCGCGCTCACCGAGTCGGGGTCGAGGACGTGGGCCACCAGCTTGCCCAACGGCTGGTCGGTCTCTAGCGCCTCGTCGACGGTGTTCTCCTCGGCGTAGTCCCCGACATCGCGAAGGAACTCGACGGCAAGATCCAGCTGCTCACGATCCACCTCGTCCGGCCCGTGCGCGAGGTCGTCGGCCAACCCGGTCAGCACGTAGACGTTGTCGTCGGTGATATCGACGTGCAGCGAGCCATCGGTGGCGGCCGTGCGGATGTCGGCATAGGTGCTCAGGTCGGACAAATCGTGGTCGTGTTCATCGGCGAGGTATCGGGCCAGGGCTCGCTCCGAGCTGAACACGCTGATTCGTCCGTTGCGGCCCAAGAAGATTGGACGATCGTCGAAGTAGCAACGCAGCGAGTAGAACGTGCCCGCGCTGGTCATGATCCGGATCGGGTCGATGCCGACCTTCACCCAGAAGTCCTCGTCGCCGCCGAGCACCACGTCGTCGCCGGCGACCCGGCCCGACGCGTCGTCTTGCACCGCGGTCTCGGCTTCGTCGTCAGCCGTCTCCGATTCGTCGGGGGTCTCGAGCTCTTCTTCTTCGACCGGTTCGGCCAGTTCGGCCGCGGCGGCGTCCGACACCGCGCTGTCCACATCGGGGATGCTCACGATCTCGTCGACGGCGCTGAGCACGTCGTCCCAGCTACGCCCGACGACATCGGCGATGGCATGCCACCGCTTGAGCCCGGCCTTGCCGGTGAAATGGTCGATCCCGCCGCTCAGCGTGCCCAGCGTCGGGTTGCCGTTGAAGAACTTCATCACCGCCGGCAGCTCGCACACCGACCCGATCGACGAGACGATCATCAGCGCGTTGGCCAGTGTCTCCAGCGAGTCGGCGGTCGGCTTGTCCGAAACCACGTCTTCGACTGCAACCAGGTCGAAGTGCTTGTCGTCGGCGGGCTCGAGCTTGTGGGCGTTGGCCTCGGTCAGTGCTTTCCACGCCGGGTGGTCGACGAGGTCGTTGTCGGTGTTGGTGCGCACGAACGCGACCAGGTCGGCAGGTGTCTCAAAGATGTAGAGGTCTTCGTCGCGGCCCAGAAAGGCCTCCCACTCGTCGCCGGCGTCGCGCCAGCGGGGCGCCCACACGGTGTAGCGGTCACCGTCGGTCAGGCTCAAGCGGATTGGCACAAGGTCAGCAGCCATGCGGCAAACAATAGCGACGACCGCCCGCCGGACCGGGGTCAGGCACCCCAGATGTCGGTGATGGCGGGTGCCGTTGTGGCGTAGCCGAGCTTGGGCAGGCCGTACATCTGCTCGAGGGTGGACAGCACGTTGTAGTGGCTGATCGGCTCGTTGTAGGTACCGGGTCGGACGTTCGCGCCGTAGAACACCGTCGGAATCTGGTTACGGGAGGCGTTGTCGTCCTCGTCCCAGGTCAGGATCAGCAGGCTGTTGTTGGCCTTCGCCCACGCGGCGTACTGCGACAAGTTCTGATAGAGCCACTGATCGCCCTGAGCGATCGAACCGTCGTGCATGTCGTCGTCGAGGTTTGGGATGACCATCGAGACGGTCGGCAGGCCGGCATAGTTCGCTCGCGCCGGAAACGCGGAGAACGGCAGCGAGCGCGAGCTCGGGATATTGGTGAAGCTGGCCCACGGCACATGCTTCCGCGCGTATTTGCCCGCCCTGCAGTCTTCCGAGCCGGGTGCGGGCAGGCTTTCCGCAAAGCCCACGAAGCTGTAGCCGGCCCCGAGTAGTTGCGAGCCGAGATTGGGTTCGTTGCCGGCGTTGACCGGACAGACGTTGTCCTTGACCAGTGTGTTGCCGGCGAACAACGCGTAGTAGTTGGGTTCGCTGGGATGCACCTCGGCGAAGGACTGCGCCATCATGGCGCCGTTGGCGGCCAGCTGGTTGATGAAGGGCGCCGCCTTGTTCCCGATGATGTTCGACTGCGAGCGGTTCTCTTCCACCACGACGACGATGTGGGCGGGAGTCGGGACTGCGGCCGCCCTGAAGTCCACCGGATCGGTTTGGTGGCCCCGATCAGCTGACGGCCACGACATCAACACGGTAGAAACGGCCAGCACGCCGAATAGGCTGACCGCGCGATGTCGTTTGCCCTTTCGCCATGGTCGGCGCCGCATGGCCGGAGTATATGGGTCTGGCTCCCACTCGTTGGTCCACCAGTATGCGTGTCGAGTTAAGAAGCGCGACGGCTAAATTTGCAATTTTCGCTACGGCGGGTGCCCTAACGCGCCATGATGTTTGCCGATCGCCGGGTGGGACCAGTCAAACGTGGTCTGTGGCCGCGATACCGGCTGGCGGTTTGGTCTGGGAGGTCACGATGTCCGAGTTGAGATTGCGTTCGCCGGGTTATGTGGTGCTGGCGATGATCTGCGCCGCCGTCATAGTCCTGACGTTGACAATGACGTCGGTGTTCATGTCCGGGGTGAAGGCGATCATCGCCGAGGCGAAGCTGCTGGCCAACGACGTCGCCTTGATCATGGGCGGCACCGGTAACCCGATACCCGACCAGGAATACGTTGGCGATGTTGAATCGCTCTACCTCAGCCAGTTCAGCAACTACACCCCCGAAGTAGTGCATACCCCGGAGCAGTTCTGCCCGGTCGTCTGCAATCCCGCCGAGCCTGATCTGACTTTCGGCCAGTCAGTCGACCAGGGCGTGGTTGACCTCAACAACGCAATCGACGCGGCATTCCAGGGCGGAGCAACCAACGTCGCGGTGCTGGGCTACTCGCAAAGTGCCACGGTGGCCACCGTCGAGATGAACAACCTGCTCAACAGCGCCTCACCCGGTGAGCTGAGCCATTTGAACTTCGTGTTGCTCGGGGACCCCAATAGCCCGATCGGCGGGATCCTGGACCGCTTCCAATTCCCCGACGGCGTCGGCGCCTTCAGCTTGAGCCCAGAGCCCCAACACGTTCCATTCCTCGACATTCCGCTGAGCCTGGGAACCACGCCGACCACCGGGATTGCCAGCGACATCTACACCGCCGAATACGACGGCTGGGCCAACTTCCCCGAGGACCCCAGCAACATCCTCGCCGACATCAACGCGCTCGTCGGCATCCAGACGGTCCACCCGACCTATCCGGAACTGCCTCCGCCTCCCGGGACGCAGTTCATCGACCTCGGTACCATCGGTCAGGCCCACTTCTACGACATTTCCGAAAAGCTGCCGATCTTGTCGTGGATGACCGGCCCTGCGGGCCAGTTCTTCTACGACGCCTTCGCCCCGTCGACGTCGCTGGGCATCGACTGGTCCTACGGCAACCCCGGCGACCCCGGCGCCGGCATCCCCGTCGACGGGGTCAACCCAATCGGTGTCGCTGGCCCCTGGCAGGTTGATGCAACCGGCCAGCTGGTGGCTTCCGGCGTCGACGGGTTCATCCCGAAGATGGATCCGCTGCAGATGCTGGCCGGCATGGAGTATGCCGGGGTGCAGACGTTCGTCGGGCCGATCAACGACCTGCTGAAGGATGCCGGGCAGCCGCTGTTGTCGACGTCGGCGTTCCTTTCCGGCTATGAGGCCACCAACGCGCTGGACGCGTCGCTGCTCACCGAGTGGTCGGCCCTGACGGCGAGCATCCCGTCGCTCGGCCCGGACGCCATCTTGGATGGGGCGCCGCTGATCTCCGGGCAGCCGCTGATCGACCTCGTCGGTTACGGCTTCGACGTCTTCAACTTCTTCGGCGCCTAATTCGCGGGGGCGCGGTGTCACATCAGCCACTGCTGCAACTGCTTCCGGGTATGCACCACTTCTCGGAAACGAGGCGCATGTGATATCACCAGTTGCTCGCCGGCAGAGCGTTATCCCCTGCGCTATCAGGTCAGAGACGGCCTTGCCGGCGCTCCCGTAGGGTCATGCTCTGTGGATGTGCGTGTCGTAGATCACCCGCTGGCCGCGGCGCGACTGACCATGCTGCGCGACGAGCGCACCGAGAATACGGCGTTTCGCGCCGCACTGCGCGATCTGACTCTGATGCTGGTCTACGAAGCGACCTGTGACGCCCCCACCCAGACGGTCAGCGTGCGTACGCCGCTGGCCGAGACGGCCGGCACCCGGTTGGCGAAACCACCTCTGCTAGTGGCGGTTTTGCGGGCCGGGCTGGGCATGGTCGATCCGGCGAACGCGCTGCTCCCGGAGGCGTCGGTGGGTTTCGTCGGCGTGGCCCGCGACGAGGAAACCGCTTTGCCCACACCGTATTTGGAGTCGCTGCCGGACGATCTGCATGGTCAGCCGGTGATTGTCCTCGACCCGATGTTGGCCACCGGCGGTTCGATGACGCATACCATCGACCTGTTACACCGCCGCGGCGCCGACGACATCACCGTGCTCTGTGTGGTAGCCGCACCGGAAGGCATTGCGGCACTGGAGAAAACAGCGCCGCAGGCCCGGTTGTTCACTGCGGCCATCGACGATGGGCTCAACGATGTGGCCTACATCGTCCCCGGTCTCGGCGACGCCGGCGACCGCCAATTCGGACCGCGCTGAACTACCAGACCCTGGTAGCGGCGGCGAGTTCGTCGCGCAGTGCGATAGCGCGGTGGCGGGCGGCGTCCAGATCCTCGGCGACCGGGCACCGGACTTCGATGTAGAACTTGACCTTCGGTTCGGTGCCCGACGGCCGGACCACCACCCGCGCCCACATATCGGCATCGCCGCCGGTGAAGATCAGCGCATCCGTTCGGTTCACGGCACTGCGCAAGAGATCTGTTGTGGTCGAGGCGAATTCACCGAGCCGCGTCGGCGGCGATGCGCGCAGTCGGCGCATCAACTGAGCCGCCTCGTCGGCGTCGCGCACCGGGCGCGATACCGCCGCGCCGACGTGGACCCCGAAGCGGCGGGCGAGGTCGTCGAGCGCGTCGAGCACCGACCGGTGTGAGGCTTTGAGCGCCGCGACCAGATCGCAGATCAGCACCGCGGCGCTGATGCCGTCCTTGTCCCGGACCGCCGATGGGTCGACGCAGTGCCCGATGGCTTCTTCGTAGGCGTAGACCAGTGTGCTGCCCGGCAGGTCGGCGTCGGCACGGGCCAGCCACTTGAAACCGGTCAGGGTCTCGACGTGTTGGGCACCCCAGTGCGCCGCGATCGCGGACAGCATGCGCGAGGACACCACCGTGCTGGCTACCACGCTGGTGGCGCGATTGCCCGGATCGATATGTGACAGTAGGTAATCGCCGAGTAGCCAACCGGTTTCGTCGCCGGACAGCATCCGCCAGCCGGCCGGTGTCGGGACGCCGACCGCACACCGGTCCGCGTCGGGATCAAGCGCGACGGCGATGTCGGCATCCACCTCGGCGGCCAGGCTGAGCAGCGCATCGGTGGCGCCGGGTTCTTCGGGGTTGGGAAAGCTGACGGTCGGAAAGTTTGGATCGGGAGCGAACTGGCGGGCGACGGCGTGCACGTCGGACAATCCGGCGCGGCGCAGCGTTTCGGTTGCCACCACACCGCCCACCCCATGCAGGGGGGTCAGCGCTACCCGAACCGGATCCGACGACGAGCGCCGCAGCCGGGCGGCCCGCTCGATGTACTGCTCGACCAGTCCGGCATCGGCGGGTTCGACGGTCTGCCTGGCGATCTCGTCGGCGAACGGCGCCGTCGCGATGGCGGCCTCGATCTCGCGATCGGTGGGAAAGACGATCTGCATCCCCCCGCCCAGGTACACCTTGTAGCCGTTGTCGGACGGTGGATTGTGCGACGCGGTGATCTGGATTCCGGCCGCCGCGCCGGTGTGCCGGACAGCGAAAGCCAACACCGGTGTGGGTGCCGGGTCTGGAAGCAATGTGACCGAGAAACCTTCGGCGGCAAGCACTTCAGCGGTTGCGACGGCGAACTGGGCCGACCCGTGTCGGGCGTCGCGGCCGACGATCACGGTCGAGCCGGCCAGTCGGCGACCGACCAGCACCTGGGCCACCGCCCAGCTGGCGCGCATCACGACGGCGAGGTTCATCGCGTCCGGGCCGGCCCGGACCGGCCCGCGCAGCCCGGCGGTGCCGAATGACAGCGGACGCCCGAACCGGGCGGCCAGCTCGGCCGGATCGCACGCGGCGAGCTCGGCGGCCGTCACCGGATCCGGGTCGTGCGCGATCCACTCCTGCGGTGTCACGCCGGCCTCTACAGCCGTGCGACCACGTCGGCCAGCAGCGAACCCATCCGGGCCGCCGACGCGGCGCCGGTGAGCAGCACCTCGGCATGGCTCAGCGCCTCACCGGTGATTCCGGCGGCCATATTGGTGACCAGCGAGACTCCGAGTACCTCCGCTCCCGCGGCCCGGGCGGCGATCGCTTCGTGCACGGTGGACATGCCGACCAGGTCGGCGCCCAGCGTGCGCAGCATCCGGATCTCTGCCGGCGTTTCGTAATGCGGGCCGGGCAGCCCGGCGTACACGCCCTCGGCGAGTTCCGGGTCGACCTCGTGGGCCAGCGTCCGCAACCGCGCGGCGTAGGCGTCGACCATGTTGACGAACTGCGCCCCGATCAGCGGCGACCGCGCGGTCAGATTCAGATGATCGCTGATCAACACCGGCTGGCCCGCGGCGAAGTCCTCGCGCACCGCACCGGCGGCGTTGGTCAGCACGACCACCTGGGCGCCGGCCGCGCAGGCCGTCCGCACCGGGTGCACGACGTGCTGCAGGTGGTGGCCTTCGTAGGCGTGCACCCGACCGGCCAGCACCAGTACCCGGTGGTCGCCAATGGCCACCGACAACACCTGGCCGGTGTGCCCATCCGCCGACGGTGGAGTGAACCCAGGCAACTCGGCCATCGGCACTACCGCCGCGGGTTGGCCCAGTGCAGACACCGCCGGTGCCCAGCCGGACCCCAGCACGATCGCCACGTCGTGTTCGGCGATCCCCGTGTGATCGGCGATGGACTGCGCCGCCGTCCGTGCGAGCGCATCGGGGCCGGGCGGACCATCACTCACAGTCGGCAGCCTAATCGGCGCCCCGTCCACTGAGTTGCTGCAGCGCACGCAGGAAGACGTGTCGGTCGTCGGCGGATAGCTGTCCGAGCCAGTGCTCCTCCCCACGTTGGATGGCCACCTGCACAGCGTTCTTGGTCGAACGGCCCGATTCGGTGATCGCGAGCAAGCGCGCGCGACGGTCGTCGGGGTCGGGAATCCGGTCGATGTAACCGTGCCTTTGCAACTCGTCGAGCGTGGGAATGATGCGTGTTTTGTCGGCGCCGATCGCCTCGGCCAGTGCCGCTTGGGTGCGGATCGGCGAGCGATCCAGGGCGCTGAGAACGATGTAGCCCCACATCGACACGCCGTGGGCCGCCAGCACCGGCTGCTCGGCCGCCACGGTTTTGCGAGCCAGGTCCACCAGCATCTCGGCCAGGTCTGGACGCGTCGCTTTTCGCACCACCGCCTGATGATAAAGCTGGACAGATAATATGCGAGTGCATACGATACGCGTATGCATACAAATCAGGATGTTCGCCCGTTGCACCGCATCGCCGTACTGGCCTCTGTTGACGTGGTCTCGGCCGTCACCGCCGATGATCTAGCCAAACCGACGCCCTGCGCCGGCTGGAACCTTGCTGACCTGCTCGCTCACATGACGGTGCAGCATCGCGGCTTCGCCGCTGCCGCCCGCGGCCACGGCGCCGACGAGGCGATCTGGCAACCGGCCACCGTCGCCGACGCGGTGGCAGCCGACCCCGCCGGCACCTACTCAGCGGCCGCCAGAGAGGTGATCGACGCGTTCGCGGGCGACGATGTGCTCGACAGCGAGTTCGCGCTGCCGGAGCTCGGGACAGGAGCGATGTTCCCGGGCGCGATGGCGGTCGGTTTTCACTATGTGGACTACGTCGTGCACGGCTGGGACGTGGCTCGCACGCTGGGGAGGTCCTACGAACTTCCGGGTGACGTCGTGGCCGCCGCATTGCCGCTGGCGCTTGTGGTGCCCGACGGAGACTTCCGCACCATCGACAACGCGCCGTTCGGCCCGGCGATCCCGTCGACGGAGCCGACCGACGGCCTCGACCGCATCCTCAGCTATCTCGGCCGCTCGCCGCAGTGGCAGCCGACCGTCGTGCGGGCGGCCATCGTGGCAGGCGACGCCCGCTAGTCGTTGTGACCGCCGGCGATCGGCGGTGAGATACTGCGACGATGGCTTCAACCCCGGCGCTGGATCGCGTCGACGACACGGTGCAGCGTCGTAGCACCGACCTCGTCGAGCTGTCGCATGCGATTCATGCCGAGCCGGAGTTGGCCTTCGCCGAGCATCGCAGCTGCGCCAAGGTGCAAACGCTGGTGGCCGAGCGGGGTTTTGAGATCACCGCGGCCGCGGGCGGTTTGGACACGGCGTTTCGCGCCGACTTCGGCAGTGGTCCGCTGACTGTCGGGATCTGCGCCGAATACGACGCGCTGCCCGGAATCGGTCATGCCTGCGGCCACAACATCATTGCCGCATCGGCCGTCGGCGCCGCGCTGGCGCTGGCCGACGTCGCCGACGAATTGGGTCTGACGGTTTCGCTGCTGGGCACGCCCGCTGAGGAGTTCGGTGGCGGAAAAGTCTTGCTGCTCAACGCCGGAGTCTTCGACGACCTTGCGCTCGCGGTGATGGTGCATCCCGGTCCGGTCGACATCGCGGCCGCCCGGTCGCTGACCCTGTCCGCAGTCCGGGTGACCTATCGCGGAAAAGAAGCTCACGCGTCAGCCGCGCCGTTCCTGGGGGTCAACGCCGCCGACGCGGTGACCGTCGCGCAGGTGGCGATCGGGCTGCTGCGCCAGCAGCTGGCACCGGGGCAGCAGGTACACGGGATCGTCGCGAAAGGCGGCCAAGTCGCCAACGTCATCCCCGCGCACACCGAATTGCAGTACACGATGCGTGCCACCGACGCGTCGTCGCTGGCCGATCTGGAAGCCAAGGTGGGCGACTGCTTCCTGGCCGGGGCGGTCGCCACCGGCTGCGACTACAGCGTCGAGCAGACCGAGCCGATGTACGACGCGCTCAAACCCGATGCCTGGCTGGCCGAAACCGTGCGCTCCGAGATGACCCGGCTCGGTCGTTCGCCGATCGAGCAGGCGCTCGAAGCGGCGCTGCCGCTGGGCAGTACCGACATGGGCAACGTCACCCAGCTGCTACCCGGCATCCATCCGATGGTTGCCGTCGATGCCGGCGGCGCGTCATTGCACCAGGCCGACTTCACCGCGGCGGCCGCAGGTCCCAGCGCCGACAAGGCAGTCGTCGACGGCGCAATCATGTTGGCACGCACGGTCGTTCGCCTTGCCGAGTCGCCTGGAGAACGGGACCGCGTGCTGGAAGCGCGTGCCCAGCGGGTGGCATTATGAGCCTCTCCGACATCGCCAACTCGTGGTTGGCAGCGCACAGCGACGATCTGGTCACGTGGCGGCGGCACATCCACCGCTATCCGGAGCTGGGGCGTCAGGAGTACGTCACCACGCAGTTCGTCGCCGAGCGGTTGGTCGAGGCCGGGCTCAACCCGAAGGTGCTACCCGGCGGGACGGGGCTGACCTGCGACTTCGGCCCTGAGCGCGAGCCGCGGATCGCGTTGCGGGCCGACATGGATGCGTTGCCGATGGCCGAGCGGACCGGGGCCGAATATGCCTCGACGATGCCGAACGCCGCGCATGCCTGCGGGCACGACGGGCACACCGCGATCCTGCTGGGCACTGCGCTCGCGCTGGCCGGGGCGCCGGAGCTGCCGATCGGGTTGCGGCTGATTTTCCAGCCGGCCGAAGAGCTGATGCCCGGCGGCGCGATCGACACGATCGCGGCGGGTGCGGTATCCGGAGTCAGCCGAATCTTCGCCCTGCACTGCGATCCCCGGCTGGCGGTCGGCAAGATCGCGGTGAAGACCGGGCCGATCACGTCGGCGGCCGACATGATCGAGATCACGCTGACTTCAGCGGGCGGACACACCTCACGCCCACATTTGACTGGCGACCTGGTCTACGGGCTGGGCGCGCTGATCACCGGACTACCCGGGGTGTTGTCGCGCCGCATCGACCCGCGCAACAGCACCGTGATGGTGTGGGGCGCGGTCAATGCGGGCGTAGCCGCCAACGCCATTCCGCAGAGCGGCACGCTGGCCGGCACGGTCCGCACCGCGAGTCGCGAGACCTGGCTGGGCATGGAGGACATCGTCCGGGAGACGGTCACGGCCTTACTGGCGCCGCTGGCCATCGAGCACACCCTGCAGTACAACCGCGGCGTCCCGCCGGTGGTCAATGAAGAGGTCTCGACGCGCATCGTCACCCACGCCATCGAGGCGATCGGCCCGGATGCGCTGGCCGACACCAAACAATCCGGTGGCGGTGAGGATTTCTCCTGGTATTTGGAGGAAGTGCCCGGCGCGATGGCCCGGCTCGGTGTGTGGTCAGGTCGCGGACCGCAGTTGGATCTGCATCAGCCGACGTTCGATCTCGACGAGCGGGCCCTGGCGATCGGGGTGCGGTTGATGGTCAACATCGTCGAGCAGTCGGCCGCGATCGGTTAGGCGCGCGAAGGTGGGCACATTGAATGCCGCCGAAGCGGAGATGCACGGGGCGGATGGGACCGTGGCGTTATTCGCCGTGACCGGGTCCGACGTTGCGTGCCGGACAGGTCCGGATCTTGTGCACGTATTCGTCTGGGGCACCGGCGATTTCAGCGGCGTCTGCCATGACGCCGATGTAGCGCGCCGACGGCAGACCCCCTTCCCAGGCGTCCACCACGTACAGCCACGCCAGAACCGGATCGGTCGTCGTGTCCGACGACACCCGTTCCACTCGGCACCGGATCTTCTTGTGGATGCCGAGCTCGGAGCCCTCCCACCGATCGAGGGTCTTCTCGTCGGCCGGCGTCATGTCGTAGAGCACGACGAACACCTTCGAGGTCGGATCCTCCACGACGGTGGCCAGCGCGCCATCCCAGCCGATGTCCTCGCCGCCGAAGGTCAGTCGCCACCCGTGCAACCAGCCGGTTCCGGCCATCGGCGAATGGGGTGCACGCTGCAGCATCTGTTCGGGATGCATGTTCGAGCCGTAGGCGGCGTAGAGCGGCACGGACAAAGCTTAAACGGCTACCGCTGAAGCGGCGGTCATCCGACGGGTTGGCTAGGTTGGGTCTGTGGCGACCCGCATTGTGATCATCGGGGGAGGACCGGCCGGTTACGAGGCGGCGCTCGTCGCAGCCGCACGTGACGCGCATGTCACCGTCATCGACTCGGACGGCATCGGCGGCGCGGCGGTGCTCTTCGACTGTGTGCCGTCGAAAACCTTCATCGCATCCACCGGTGTGCGTACCGAATTGCGCCGTGCTCCGGATCTGGGCTTCGACCTCGACATCGACGACGCCAAGATCTCGCTGCCGGAAATCCACGACCGGGTCAAGACTCTGGCCGCCGCCCAGTCCGCCGACATCAACGCCCAGCTGCAGAACGCGGGCGTCGAGGTGGTCGCCGGCCGCGGCGAGCTGGTCGACGCGTCGCCGGGTCTGAGATCGCATCGCATCCAGGCCACCGCGCCGGACGGCAGCACCAGCACCCACGACGCCGACGCGGTGCTGATCGCCACCGGTGCCAGTCCCCGCGAGCTGCCGACCGCGCGGACGGACGGCGAGCGCATCTTGAACTGGCGTCAGCTCTACGACCTGCAGGCACTGCCCGAGCATCTGATTGTGGTCGGCTCCGGTGTCACCGGTGCCGAATTCGTGCACGCCTATACCGAATTGGGCGTCGACGTCACGGTGGTCGCCAGCCGCGACCAGATCCTGCCCTACGAGGACGCCGACGCGGCCGCTGTCCTCGAGCGGATCTTCGCTGAGCGCGGAGTGCAGCTGGTCAAGAATGCCCGCGCCGACTCGGTGACCCGGACCGATTCCGGTGTGCTGGTGACCCTGGCCGACGGCCGGACAGTCGAGGGCAGCCACGCGCTGATGACGATCGGCTCGGTGCCCAACACCAGCGGTCTCGGCCTGGACCGGGTGGGTATCGAACTCGGACCGGGCAACTACCTGACCGTCGACCGGGTATCCCGGACGTCGGTATCCAACATCTACGCGGCGGGCGACTGCACCGGGCTGCTGCCGCTGGCCTCGGTCGCCGCGATGCAAGGGCGGATCGCGATGTGGCACGCCCTCGGCGAGGCCGTCGCCCCGATCCGGCTGCGGACGGTCGCCGCGGCGGTGTTCACCCGGCCCGAGCTGGCCGCGGTGGGTGTTCCCCAAACCGCCATCGACGACGGATCGGTGCTGGCCCGCACCATCATGCTGCCGTTGCAGACCAACGCGCGGGCCAAGATGTCGGGGCTTCGGCACGGCTTCGTCAAGCTTTTCTGCCGGCAGGCCACCGGTGTGGTGATCGGCGGCGTGGTGGTCGCGCCGATCGCCTCGGAGCTGATCCTGCCGATCGCGATGGCCGTGCAGAACCGCCTGACGGTCAACCATTTGGCGCAGACCTTGAGCGTGTACCCGTCGCTGTCGGGCTCGATCACCGAGGCGGCGCGACGGCTGATGGCGCACGATGACCTGGACTGACCCGCCGGGCGACGATGCCGGGCCGCGTGCGGCCCGAGTAGAAGAGCGGCAATTAGACCAGGTTGGGTAGCCTTAGGCCCAACGACCTACTGACGAGTAACCGACAGGAGACTGTGCCGTGAGCGACTCGATTCGCGTCCCGGCGAGCGAGCAGACCCGGCCGAGTTCGTTTCTCGGGCCCGAACAACGGGCCGTGGCCTGGGAGCGCCTCGGCAGCGAGCAATTCGACGTCGTGGTCATCGGCGGCGGCGTCGTCGGTTCGGGATCCGCGCTGGATGCCGCCACCCGCGGGCTGAAAGTGGCGCTGGTCGAAGCACGCGATTTCGCCTCCGGCACATCGAGCCGGTCCTCCAAGATGTTTCACGGCGGGCTGCGATATCTGGAGCAACTCGAATTCGGACTGGTCCGTGAGGCCCTCTTCGAGCGCGAGTTGTCGTTGACCACGCTGGCGCCGCATCTGGTCAAGCCGCTGCCGTTCCTCTACCCGCTGACCAAGCGGTGGTGGGAACGGCCATACACCGCTGCCGGCCTGCTGCTCTACGACCAACTCGGTGGCGCGAAATCCGTTCCCGCGCAAAAGCACTTGACCCGCGCCGGTGCCCTGCGGTTGTCCCCGGGTTTGAAGCGGAGCGCCTTGATCGGCGGTATCCGCTACTACGACACCGTCGTCGACGATGCCCGGCACACCATGACCGTCGTGCGCACCGCCGCGCATTACGGCGCCGTAGTGAGATCGTCGACTCAGGTGGTGTCGTTGCTGCGGGAAGGCGATCGGGTGACCGGCGTTCGTGTCCGCGACTCTGAGGACGGCGCGATCACCGAGGTGCGCGGTCACGTCGTCGTCAACGCCACCGGAGTATGGACGGACGAGATCCAGGCGTTGTCCAAGCAGCGCGGTCGATTTCGGGTGCGGGCCTCCAAAGGAGTGCACATCGTTGTTCCACGCGACCGGGTCGTCAGCGACGTCGCGATCATCCTGCGCACCGAGAAGTCGGTGATGTTCGTCATCCCGTGGGGCAACCACTGGATCATCGGGACCACCGACACCGACTGGAACCTGGACCTTGCGCATCCGGCCGCCACCAAGGCCGACATCGACTACATCCTCGGCACCGTCAACACCGTGCTTGCTACTCCGTTGACCCACAACGACATCGACGGCGTGTATGCGGGATTGCGCCCGTTGCTGGCGGGCGAAAGCGAGGAGACCTCCAAGCTGTCCCGCGAGCACGCCGTCGCGGTGCCGGCACCGGGCCTGATCGCCATTGCCGGCGGCAAGTACACCACCTACCGGGTGATGGCCTCAGATGCGATTGACGCTGCGGCACAATATGTTCCAGCACGAGTTGCGCAGTCGATCACCGAAAAGGTGCCGCTGCTCGGCGCCGACGGCTACTTCGCTTTGATCAACCAGACCGAGCACGTCGGTGCGCTGGAAGGGCTCCATTCGTACCGGGTGCGCCATCTGCTGGACCGCTACGGTTCGCTGATCAACGAGGTGCTTTCGCTGGCCGCCGACCATCGGGACCTGCTCAACCCGATCGCCGCCGCACCGGGCTACCTGCGGGTCGAAGCGGCCTACGCCGCGGTGGCCGAAGGTGCACTCCATCTGGAAGACATCCTGGCCCGGCGGACCCGAATCGCCATTGAGTACTCGCACCGCGGCGTCGACTGCGCCCGCGAGGTCGCCGACATCGTCGCCCCGATCCTGGGCTGGACGGACGCTGACGTCGACCGCGAGGTCGCGACGTACATCGCGCGGGTGGAGGCCGAGGTGCTCTCCCAGGCTCAGCCCGACGACGCGTCGGCCGATGCGCTGCGGGCCAGCGCACCGGAGGCCCGCGCCGAGATCCTCGAACCGGTGCCCTTAAATTAGGCCGACCGTGAGGCACCAACCGCTGCCGCCACGCGACGGATTGGGGCCGGCGCGGCTGAGGGTGCACGGCGGACCGCTGGGCGACGAGCTGGCCAGGCGGTTCGGGCCCGATGTCGCCGCCAAGGCGATCGCCGGCGAGGTCGTCGATCAGCACGGTGTGGTGCTCGACCCGGCCACCGTGCTGCCGGCCGGCGCTATCGTCTATCTCTACCGCGATCTGCGCGACGAAGTGGCGGTGCCATTCGATATTCCGGTGCTGTACCAGGACGACGACATCGTGGTCGCCGACAAGCCGCACTTCCTGGCCACCATGCCGCGCGGGCGCCACGTCGCGCAGACTGCGCTGGTGCGGCTTCGACGGCGACTCGGCCTAGACGAGCTCAGCCCGGCCCACCGGCTGGATCGCCTGACGGCCGGGGTGCTGCTGTTCACGACTCGCCGCGAGGTTCGCGGGGCCTACCAGACGTTGTTCGCCCGCGGCGCCGTGCACAAGACGTATGCAGCGAGAGCGGCGGTCGACCCGAACGTCGTGTTGCCGCGGGTGGTGCATAGTCGTATCAGCAAGCGCCGCAGCAATTTCCAGGCCGTCGAGGAAGCCGGCGAGCCCAACGCCGAGACGTTGGTGGAGCTCGTGTCATCCGAAGGCCTGTACCGGCTGACACCACGAACCGGGCGCACCCACCAGCTTCGTGTGCACATGGCCTCGCTGGGCCTGCCGATTTACGGAGACCCGCTGTATCCCAACGTCATCGACGTAGCCGCCGACGACTTCTCCACGCCATTGCAGTTGCTGGCGCAGCGCATTGAATTCGACGATCCGCTAAGCGGGACTCGCCGCGAGTTCGTGAGTTGGCGACGGCTGGAGCGTCCGCCCTAGCAGCGCTCAGCGCCGCGAAGCATGGGTGTGACGCCAGGAGCAAACGATGCGTCGTGGGTCGCAAGGGTGACCGTCGGGACAGCCCCCGCCACCTTCGTGGGTGCCACGCCCTGAACGACAGCCCGGAGGGTGTCCCAGGCTCGCGTCGTCAGGAAGCCGGCATCGATGGAGCGAATATTGGTCAGATTGCCAAGTTTGACGTGGCTCAGGGTCGTCAGCACGTTTCTGTCCTTAAGTGACCCGACACGATCGTCGGGGTGTCTCGCAGTGACTGGCGCGGAGACTTTTCAATTTCGGTGATCGGCGTCACAGGCCGGTCTGCAATGACCAACCGCCAATCGGCGTGCGCAATTCCCACGGTACGTCCCAGGAAGCGTTTGGGCCGGGTAAGTGACACCACGTCGCGTGCCGTGTCCTGGGCGCGCCCGCCTCCCACGACGGCATGGCCACCTCGTCAACCTGGGCAAATGCCGTGTGGGCAACGTGGCTGAGAACTAGTTGACGTGTGATTAACAGCACCGACCTGTGATCTTTTCGATATCAACGGCCCACGTGAGCCGACCACCAGGGTGAGCCGACCGCGATATCGGTGAGGGCCGTTCGCAACTGCGGCGCCCTCAGCGCATCGGAGCGGATCGGTCAGTTTGTCGTTGTGCACGCACGCTGACGCTGGAATTGCGCGTCGCGAACATGAACGGGTGGGAAACTGGGGCCGAAATCGTGAGTACCGCGCCTTCGGCGGAAGCTGGGCATCATGAGCGAACTGCGAATCTTGTTACCATGCCTCATGGATGCGAGCGACTAGCGGTGCGGCGTGCGATGCGCCGATTCGATCATCTTCTCTGTACCGTCTGAAGGAATTGGATTGAAGCTCAATCGATTTAACGCCGCACTGAGCATTCTCGTGACTGGGGTGCTGCTCTTGTCGGCGTGTGGCGGTCACAACAACGCCTCCGGCGGGGGAACGACGACGAGCCCGGCACCGGTGAAAGTGACCTGCGGAGGCAAGCCGGACCTGAGCGCCAGTGGCTCCACCGCTCAGAAGAACGCGATGAGCGAATTCATCAAGACCTTCGCGCAAGCCTGCCCGGGACAGTCCCTCAATTACACCGCGGACGATTCCAGTGCCGGGATCAGCGACTTTCTCGACGGCAAAAGCGATTTCGCCGGGTCCGATTCCACGCTGACCACCGACGAGTACGCGAAGGCGCAGCAGCGGTGCGGTTCGCCCACGTGGAACCTGCCGATGGTGGTCAGCCCGATCGCGATCGCGTTCAACGTCAAGGGCGTGACGTCGTTGAACCTCGACGGTTTGACCGCGGCGCAGATCTTCAACGGGCAAATCAATATGTGGAACGACGGCGCAATTGCGTTGCAGAACCTGGGTGTGCAGCTGCCCAATGAGCCGATTCACGTCGTGTTCCGCGGCGACGAGTCCGGGACGACGGACAACTTCCAGAAGTATCTCGACACCGCTTCCAAGGGCACCTGGGGCTTCCCGGCCGGGCGGAAGTTCAACGGCGGGGTCGGTCAGCCCGCCGTGGGCAACGATGGCGCCGCCGATACCGTGAAAAACACCGAAGGATCCGTCACCTATCTCGCGTGGTCGTTCGCTCAGACGCACAACTTAGATGTGGCCAGCATCATCACGTCGGCCGGTCCGGATCCGGTGAAGATCACTCCCGAGTCGGTGGGCAAGACGATTTCCACGGCTTGGTTCATCAAGAAGGGCGACGATCTTGCCCTCGACACCATCTCGTTCTATCGGCCCAACCAGCCGGACTCATACCCGATCGTGCTGGCGACGTACCAGATCGTGTGCTCGAAGTATCCGGATCCGAAAGTCGGCACGGCCGTCCGGGCTTTCCTGCAGAGTGCGATCGGTCCGGGTCAGGACGGTTTGATCGGCGCCGGCTACATTCCAATCCCTGCCGAGTTCAAGCCGCGGCTATTGAATTCGATCAACGCCGTCTCGTGAGGAGTCGATGCTCAATGTTCGAGGGTATTTTTCGCCGTAGTCAGCCCAGAGTTTTCCCACGGTAGTAAAGCTTTTGAATCATGGAGTTCACGACGCTGCCACCTGAGGTGATCTCCGCACTCATTCATTCGGGACCCGGTGCGGAATCACTCGCCAATGCCGCCGCGGCATGGCAACAGCTCAGCGCCAATCTGGAAGACGCGGCGGACAACTACGCCGCGTCGCTGTCGTCAATGGACCAGGCCTGGTACGGCCCGTCGTCCGCGGCCATGTTTCAGTCCGTCACGCCGTACGTGACGTGGCTGCGCACCACCGCGCAGCAGGCTCAGCAGACCGCAGCGGCGGCACAGTCCGCAGCGGCCGCGTTCAATTCTGTTCAGGCGTCCGTGGTTCCGACGGCCACCGTCGCCGCCAACCGGACGCGTCTGGCACAGCTCTTGGCCACCAACACATTTGGGCGAAACCTTCCGGCCATCGCGCAAACCGAATCGGAATACCAGACCATGTGGGCGAACAACGCGGCGGCGATGACCCGCTATCAGGCGGCCTCCTCCCAGGCATCCACACTGCCGCAGTTGACGTCGCCGACCTCGACGACCAATCCGTCGAACCTGAAAACGCAAGCCAGTTCGGCGACGCCGGCCGCGACGACCTCGTCGGGGGCCACGGTCGCGGCGGCCATCCCCGCCAGCCCCTTACCCCCTGCCGGCGATCCCAACGTCGGCTTCGTCGGGTTGGCAAATACCTATGCCAACCAGTTCATCTCGTCCGGATTCCCGATCAACCTGCTCAGCTATCTGGCCCAGAACCAGTCGGCCCAGGCCCTGGCGGGTGTGAACAGCGCCGTTGGTCAAGGTGTCTCGGAGGGCGAGAACGCGTTGGGCGGTGCGGCGGCAAACCTGGGTGGGGGCGCCGCCGGAGCGTTGGGGGCGCTGGGCCAGAGCGGGGGCGGTCTGAGTGCGCTGGGCGCGGCCGGCCTCGGCGAGATCAACACCTCGGCGGCGCTGGGCGCCGCGGTGCCGATGGGTAATCTTTCCGCGCCGCCCGGCGCGGCGCCATTGCTGGCGACACCGGTACAGCTTGCGTCGGCGGCAACGCCGCTCGGCACGAGCGGAGCCGCGGGGATGCCGATGCCGCCGCTCATGCCGCCGCCGATTTCACCGGGCAGTGGCTGGCGCAAGCGCAAGGCGCAGAAGTACGAAGACATCGCGATCGGCAAGGAGCTCAAGGGCAACGTGATGAAACCGCCGCCGTCGGCGGGATAGCGGGAGCGCCGTCAGCGACTCAGTCGCCGGGACGCGGCGGGCTGGTGTGCAGCGAGCCCAGGCCGTGCTGGATACCTTCATCCACTTGGCTCTTGAGGTCTGATGCGCTGTCCGGCATCCCGTTGGCCGGGTTGCAGCTACAGCTGAGGGTGCCGAATTGGCTGGGTTCTGCGTCGGCCGGCGTTGCGGTAATGACAGTCGCAGCGAGTGCGATCGCGGCGCCGACCAATAATCTCTCGGTGATCAAATATGCTCCGTTGGGTCGATACCCCAGTATGCGGAATTTTTCAGGCTCCCGCATGTCGGGGGCAGAACGCGGCGATGCTGACGCCGACGAAGAATCCGGCGTGGTAGCCGTCCAGACCACTCTGCTGCATGATGTCGTTCGCGACGTCGCTGGATGCCCTACCGCCATCGAGCCCGTCGCAGACCTGATGACCGGCGATGACCGCGGCCTGTCCGGATGCGAAGGTGATCCCCTTGGACTTCAGCGCATTCAAGAAGTTGGAGTCGACGGCGTCGGCATGCGCGCTTGGCCCGGCGAGTTCCATGACGCTGAACGGGGCAAACACCAGGACTAGGCCGGTCAGGATTGATCGCACAGGTTTGGGCGAACGCACTGGGGTGGTCGTCCTTTCTCATCCTGTCCGCTGAGCAGAAGCGTGAGTGTTGCTGACAGCAAGCGAAACCGCTGACGTTGCGATCATTGCATGCCGCGCCCGGACTTTTGAAGCGCGCGGTGCGGTCGACGCGGGTCGGTGTGATCGTTAACCGTTTGGACATGCCCTCGGTGTTCAACGTTGGCAGGCCGGGCACCAGTACGCAACCCGCTCGCCGCCGTCGTCACGCTTGATGGGCGTGCCGCAGCGACGGCAGCTTTGGCCCGCTCGCCCGTATACCCACAGTTGCCGGCCGGCCCGCATGTCGCCGGTGGTGCAGCGATTCTGCCGGAAGCGGTTGGCCCACAACATGTCGCGAGCGCGGGCGACCAGTCGTTGGGGGTTGGTGATCGCGCTCACCGGTGCGGCGGGCAGGTGTCCGCTGACGAAACACAATTCGTTGCAGTAGACATTGCCGATCCCGGCCATGATCCGCTGGTCCAGCAGCGCCTCGGCGAGCCGCCGATCCGGGTCTGCCGTCAGGTTGGCGGCGGCAACTTCTGGGTCCCAGTCCTCGCCCAGCAGATCGGGTCCCAGGTGGTCGACGACGTCGCCGTCATGGGCGCGTTCGAGGATCTCCAGCACACCCAGGTCGATGCCAACCGCACGGATATCGCTGGCTTCCAAGATGATCCGGACCCGATGGTCCGCGCGGCTCGGCCGCGACGTGACTCGCCAGCTACCGTCCATCTTCAGATGCGAGTGGATACTGGCCGGTCCGACGCGAATAAACAAGTGCTTACCCCTGCTGCACACCTCGTCGACGACGTGACCGCTCAGGTCGACCGTGGCGTAGCGCGGGACCCGGACATCGCAGCGGGTCAGCGTGCGACCGACCAACGCTTTCCGCAGTGCCTCTGCGGTGCGGAAAACGGTGTCGCCCTCAGGCATCGGCTACCGCAGCCGCAGTCCGCGCGGAGTGCGGGCGAAGCCGGAGTCAGTCAAAGCCGCAACCACCGTCGACGAGACTTGCGGCGCCAACACCGGAGCGCTGTTGATGCGCTCGATGAGGATGGAGTTGACCCGCCCGGCGGAGACCAGGTCGGCGAGTGCGACGGCCGCAGCGTGGTTGGCGTCGGAGTCGTCGTCGGCGAAGCTCAGCAAGGACTTCCCGCCGCGCTCGAGGAACCACACCAGTTGGCCGTCGACCAGCACGACCAGCGCTCCGGCCTTACGGCCCGGCCGGGCACCGCCGTCGCCGTCCGGTGAGCGCGACGGCCAGGCCAGCGCCGCGCCGTAGGGGTTCGCCGGGTCGGCGGCGGCAAGCACCACCGCCCGGTACTCCGGCCGTTCGGGATCCACACCGTCGAGGTAGCTGCGCAGCCGGTCGACCGTGGACGCGACGGCGAACTGGGCGCCGCCCAACGACTCCACGAAATAGCCGCGCTGACAGCGGCCGGCATCCTCGAAAGCGGTCAGCACCTTGTACAGGTTGGCAAACCCGCCCGGCACGCCTTCGGCGGTCACCGCGCCCCGGGTCAGCACGCCGTGCCGGCTCAGCAGCAGCTCCGCCTGGTGATGGGCCCGCACGGTGGAGTCCGGCTCGGGCGTCGGCAGCGCCGACCAGCGGCCGGCCACCGTCGGATCGGCGGCCCGCGCCTGCGGATGCGCGACGCTGTACCGGCTCAGGCGCGGTGGGCGCCTGCCGCGTCCCTGCCGATGGGCCGGGGCCGACCGCTTGCGCACGCCCGGGCCACCCGACAGCATCGCGCGCACCGGCGCGAACGTGTCGCCGGTGACCCATCCGGCCCAAATCAATTCCCACAGCGCCGCTTTGAGCTCGGCTTCCCCGACTCCGTCATGGCCCAGCTGTCGGAAGAAGAACGCGCCGCCGCCGGCCAGCATGTCCAAGATCGCGCGATGAGTCGCGGTGAACTCGATCTCCGATCCGGCAGCCAGGGTCAGCGGCGCTGCATCCGGGGTGTGGAAAGCCACCCAGCCGTCGTTGCCGGAGATCGTGCCCGACCCTGACCACATCACCTCGCCGGAGGCCAGCAGTTCGTCGAGCATCGCGGGGGAGTAGTCGCGCACTCGCGGCGCCAGCACCAGCGATTCGATCGCCGACGCCGGTAGTGGGACGCCGGCGAGCTGATCGATGACGGCCACCAGGCCGTCCACGCCGGAGTTGGCGGCCGACCCGTCGCCCGCGCCCACGCCGTGCCAGGCCGGCAGGAAACGCGCGTAGGCGCTGGTGCTGACCGGCTCGACTTGGGCGCGCAGCGCCGCCAGCGATCGGCGCCGCAGGATCCGCAGGACGTCGGCGTCACACCACTGGTCGCCGGTCGCCTCGGTGGAGAACTCGCCACGGACCAGTCGACCGTCGGCGGCCAACCGGCCCAACACGTCGGCGGCGACGCGCAGCCCGAGACCGAACCGGGCGGCGACGTCAGCCGTGGTGAACGGCGCATGGGTACGGGCGAATCGGCCGAGCAGTTCGCCCAGCGGATCGGCGACGCCCTCGGTGAAACTGGCCGGAACGCCGACCGGCACCGCAACCCCGACGCCGTCGCGCAGCCGGCCGATGTCCTCGATCGCCACCCACCAGCTGCGACCGGCGAACGAAACCGGTAGCGCGCGTTTGGCGGCGAACAGCGCTTCCAGCCAGCCACCGACATCAAAGCCACCGGCGCGTTCGGCAACCTCGTCGGCGGTCAGCGGACCGAGCAGCCGCAGCAGATCGGCGACCGCTTCGGCGTCGCGGGCCGCCCGATCTGCCGAGAGGTGCTGCAACTGCCGGCCGGTGCCCGCGACGACGTCGGGGTCGAGCAGCTCGCGCAGCTCGACTCGGCCGAGCAACTCGGCCAGCAGCGTGGGGTCCAGCGACAGCGCGGCGGCGCGGCGCTCGGCCAGCGGGCTGTCGCCCTCGTACATGAATGCCCCGACGTAGCCGAACAACAGCGACGCCGCGAACGGCGATGGCGTCGCGGTCTCGGTTTCCAGCACCCGAATCTTGCGTGCCGCGATATCGGTCATCAGCCCGGCCAGCGTCGGCACGTCGTAAACGTCCTGCAGGCACTCGCGCACCGCCTCCAACACGATCGGGAAGTCCGGGTATTTACGGGCCACATCGAGCAGCTGCGCGGCGCGCTGGCGCTGATGCCACAGTGGGGATCGCTTGCCCGGGTGTCGTCGCGGCAGCAGCAGCGCCCGCGCGGCGCATTCCCGGAATCGCGAAGCGAACAGCGCCGAACCACCTACCTCCGTGGTGACGATCGGGTCGATCTCATCGGCATCGAAGACGAACAGCTCGGCGCCCGGAGGCGCTTCGGCCCCCGAGTCGGACACCGTGTCGGGCAACCGCACCACGATGCCGTCGTCCGACGCGGTCGGTTTCTCGTCGATGCCGTAGCGGTCCCGCAGCCGCCGGCTCACCGCCAGGGCCAGCGGACCGTGCACCTTTAGGCCGTAGGGAGAGTGCAGGATCACCCGCCAGTCGCCCAGCTCGTCCCGAAACCGCTCGACCAGCAGTGTGGTGTCGGTGGGCACGACGTTGGTGGCGGTCCGCTGGTCGTCCAGCAGCCGCCACAGGTTGTCGGTGGCGTACTCGTTGAATCCCAATTCAGCGCAACGGCTTTCGAACGCATTGCGGTCCAGCCCGGCCAGCTCGCCGGTGAACTGGCCGACCGCACGGCCGAGTTCGGCGGGGCGGCCCGAATCGTCGCCGCGCCAGAACGGAAGCCGGGCCGGCTCGCCCGGTGCCGGTATGACCAGCACACGGTCGTGGGTGATCTCGGTGATTCGCCAACTGGTGGCACCCAGCGCGATGACATCGCCGGGCCGCGATTCGTAGACCATTTCCTCGTCGAGTTCGCCTACCCGGGAGGGGGTTTCGGAGTCGGTGGCCAGGTAGACCGTGAACAGGCCGCGGTCCGGGATGGCGCCACCGGAGGTCACCGCGAGCCGCTGCGCGCCGGGCCGGGCCGTCACCGTGCCGTTGTCGCGGTCGTACACCAGCCGTGGCCGCAGTTCGGCGAATTCGGTTGACGGGTATTTGCCGGAGAGCAGATCCAGGGTGGCCTCGAATGCGCTGCGCGGCAGCGTCGCAAACGGTGCACTGCGCCGTACCGTGTCGAACCAGCGGTCGACGTCCAGCGGCTCCAACGCGGCCGCGGCCACCGTGTGCTGGGCCAGGATGTCGAGCGGGTTCGTCGGCACCCGCATCGTCTCGATCTGGCCGGTGAGCATGCGCTGCACCGTCACCGCGCAGCCGATCAAGTCGGTGCGGTGCTTGGGAAAGAGCACCCCCTGGGAGATCTCGCCGACCTGGTGTCCGGCGCGCCCGATGCGTTGTAGTCCGCTGGCCACCGACGGTGGTGCTTCCACCTGAATCACCAGGTCGACTGCGCCCATGTCGATGCCCAGTTCCAGGCTCGAGGTCGCTACCACCGCCTTCAGCCGCCCGGATTTCAGGTCCTCTTCGACGATCGCGCGCTGTTCCTTGCTGACCGAGCCGTGGTGGGCACGGGCCAGTAGCGCCTGCGCGCCGTAGGTTTGGCCGCTGCCCAGCAAGTGTGCGGGGGCGCCGCCGGCAACCTTCGGGTTGGCCTCGGACGACAATTCGGTGCCCGTGCGTTCGGCGTGAATCTCGTTGAGCCGGGCGGTCAGTCGTTCAGCCAGCCGCCGCGAGTTGGTGAACACGATCGTCGAGTTGTGCGATTCGACGAGGTCGACCAGTCGCGCCTCGACATCGGGCCAGATGCTCTGGTTCGCCAGGTTGGCCATATCGGGGACCGGCACCTGCACGGTCAACTCGAAAGTCTTGGCCGCCGGCGGCGAGACGACGGTCGTCGGGGATGCCCCGGACAGGAACCGAGCCACTTCTTCGGGCGGACGCACGGTGGCCGACAACCCGATTCGCTGCGCCGGCGCCCGCAGCATGTCGTCGAGCCGCTCCAGTGAAAGGGCAAGGTGCGCGCCCCGTTTGGTACCCGCGATGGCGTGGACCTCGTCGACGATGACGGTCTGCACGCCGGCCAAGGTTTGCCGCGCCGCCGAAGTCAACATCAGAAACAGCGACTCCGGCGTAGTGATCAGCACGTCGGGCGGATTGCTGATCAGCTGTCGACGGCGGGCCGGTGAGGTATCGCCGGACCGTAGCCCGACAGTGATCTCCGGTGCGGGCAACCCCCGCTGTGCGGCGACCCGGGCCATCCCGGCCAGCGGTGTACGCAGGTTGCGCTCGACGTCGACGGCCAACGCCTTGAGCGGCGAGACGTAAAGCACTCGGGTACCGCTAGACCGGTCACTTCGCGGTGCACCCGCCGCCAGGGCGTCGATGGCCCACAGAAACGCGGCCAGCGTCTTGCCGGAACCGGTCGGAGCGATGACCAGCGTGTTATGACCGTCGGCGATCGCCGACCAGGCTTCGGCTTGCGCGGGGGTGGGCGCCGCGAAGGTACCCGCGAACCAGTCGCGAGTGACGACGCTGAACCGCGCGAGTGCGTCGTCAGGCAAAGGGGTCACCCAGCCATCATGACAACGGGGTACGACAAGCGGCGGTTAGCGCTGGTCGGGTGCCATCGGCTTGGCCAAGCGATCGGGGATGTTGTTCACCCTGATGATCGCGTCGAGCAGCGCGTGAGCGCAGGTATCGCTGAGGTGGCCCGCGTCGGTCTCTGGGTGAATGATGCGTTGCCTGCACACCTCGAAGGTCAGCGCCAGCCAACCGTGGATGACGATCCGCAGGTCGCGTTCGACAATGGGGTCGAGCGGATTGCCCGATCCGTCGACCTCCATCACGCGGCTCATGATGTGTTCCATCTGGCGGTCCTTGGCCTCGTCGTCGATGCCGAGTAAGACCGGATCGGAGCGGCCGAGTCCGACATATGCCGCCCACGCGGCGTGCGGGTGCTCCTGGTGGTACTGCATGTAGGCAAGGACACCGCCGCGCACCTCTTCGAAGAGGTTCTGACCGGGCGTCGCGGGGGTGTTGGTGGTCTCGAACAGCTGATCGGCCTGCCCTTTGACGACCGCGGCGAAGAACGCCCGCTTGTCAGGGAAGTAGTGATACATCAGCGCCCGCGACACGCCGGCCCGCTCGGCGATCTCGTCGATGCGGACCTCGTCGTAGGGCCGTTGCCCGAAGACCTCCGCGCCTAATGCCAGCAACTCGGCGCGGCGATCATCCGGGGATAACCGCCGCCTGGGAGTTCGCATAGAGCAGATGGTACTTGTCGAAGCTTTGCGCAGGCCGTCAACGCTCGGGATGCCTCTGCAAACTTAATTTTGCCCGGGTATGCGTCGATTCCCGATACTCACCCGGCGCTCGTCGCGAAGCCCTGACCGCCCATCTAGCAGCATGTTCGTCCGTTCAGCGAAGTAGTAGGCGGTTCGCGGTGTTAGTTCTGGCCATTCGCCGGGCAACACACGCTGCCCGGGATCTCACGCCCGTACAGGCCGCGGGGGGCAATAGAATCGGTAAGCCATGGATGCCAGAAGCGAGCCCACCCGCCGCGGACTGAGTCAGCGCATCGGTGTTCTGGTCGACGGTTTCGAGACCGTGATTTACGCGATCGCCTTCGCACTCCTGGTCGCGGCCGCCGTGCTGGTGGTGATCGGCGGCGCAGAGGCCGTCGTGCAGGCCGCGACTCATAAGGTCAATACCCTGCAGGGTGGCGTCCTGGTCCTCGACCGAGTCTTGATGGTGCTGATCATCGCCGAGATCGCGGCGACACTGCGCGCGGTGCTGCTCTATCACGAAATCGCTGCAGAGCCTTTCCTTTTCATCGGGCTGATTGCCTGCGTGCGACGGATCCTGATCGTGACCGCGGCATCCGAACAGGTCCACTCGGACAAAGAACTCGACCGCCTGCTGTTCGAACTGGGCGCACTGGGACTTTTGGTCATCGGCATCGCCGCGGCGATCTTCATGATCCGCTACAGCTCTCGACGCGCCGCGCCGACGCATACCGAGGACGGCTGAGCTCACCGCCAACGCTGGTTTACCGCTCTCGGGTGACGGGGTATACGCGTGGGGCGCGTGTGTCCGCGCGTGATAGCGATAGAGGATCCCCGATGCAAATACAACAGCACTCCTCAACCGGCGACCGCCTTGGCCGCGACGACAACG
>NZ_DASXHW010000084.1:0-3746 GCF_036488105.1 Mycobacterium sp.
CAGCGACAATGACAAAACGTTGCGGAAATTCCGTCGAGAGCGCGCCGTCGGTCGCGTGCTCAATCCTGCGGTCAAGGGGCTGAGCAAGCTGGGGCTGCGCACCGCGATGGCCACCGAACTGGAGACCGTCGGCCGCAAGACCGGCCAGCTGCGCCGCGTTCCCGTTTCGGTGCAATTCGACCACGACGGGGCGTGGGTCATCTGTCAGCACGGCACCCGCTCCGGCTGGGGCCGAAATATTGTCGATAACCCTAATGTTCGTGTGCGACAAGGAAATCAGTGGCGCGCCGGAGTAGCGGAATTCAGACCTGATGACGACGTCGCGGCGCGCGGTCGCAAGTTCGGGCTGGTGGCATCCAAAGTCGCCAAGGCGTTGGAGACGACTCCGGTCTCGGTCAGGATCGACTTCACCGACTGAGTTCTGGCCTCCGGTCAGCTCCGCACGGCGTTGAGATACGTGATGTCGGCGAACGCTTGCGCGACCTCGTCGTCGGCGTACTGGAAGCCGTTAGCGGCATGCATTTCGGCGACGGGGCGATGCGCCACCTGCCAGCCGCGCTTGGTGAGATCTTCAATGATGTGGCTGCGCTCGTAGTGGTACACCAAGTCGTTGAAATCGATCTCAAAACCCAGCTCGCTCATCCGATCGTGGTGGCTGCGCCAGTGCGGATCATTGAAAACTGTTGTGTCAGGGACGAACTCGCAGGCCAGTTGGCTCTGCGGCGCACTCAGCGCGGTGATGTTGCTGAACAGCGCGTCCTGGGCTTCGGGCGGCAGGTAAAGCACCAGACCTTCGGCACTCCATACCGACGGGGCCTGCGGATCGAAGCCGGCCGCCCGCAGTGCCGCGGGCCAGTCGTCGCGCAAATCGACGGCGACGGTTCGGCGCTCGGCCGTCGGCTCGGCACCGAGCTTGCTCAGCGTCGAGGTTTTGAACTCGATCACATTCGGCATGTCGACCTCATAGACGACGGTGCCCTCCGGCCACGGCAGCCGATAGGCCCGCGAGTCCAGGCCGGCGGCGACAATGACCACCTGCCGAATACCACTGCGCGTCGCGTCGAGGAAGAAGTTGTCGTAGAACCGGGTCCGGACCGCCATCCCCCGGCCCATCCGGGCCGGATCGAATTCGGTCTCGTCGCCAACCGGGATCTCGCCATTCACCAGCCGGGTGTAGACGTCGATGCCGACCGCGCGCACCAGCGGCGCCGCGAACGGGTCGTCGATCAACCCGGCCTGGGACGCCAACGCCCGGTTGGCCGCCACCATCGTCGCGGTCGCGCCGACGCTCGTCGCGAGATCCCAGCTGTCGCTTTCGCTGCGTAACGACATCACGGCTCCTATCACGCTCTCAAAACAATATAGATGATCTAGTTATTGCCACGCTGGCGGCTATGCCTTAGTATCTGCGTATGCATGCAGGTATTGAAGAGGTCCGGCTCCCCGATGACCAGGTCGGCCTGGTCGTCGAGGTCTTCCGGATGCTTGCAGATGTGACCCGCACGCCCGAACACTCCGGCCCCGGAGTTCCCCGACATCACCGGGGTGACGACGGGTTGCGGATAGTCAAGGAGCGGAGTTAGACAAAGTGTTTCGCAACAAAGGAGATGATCAGAGATGACCGAACAACACACCCACGAGGACCCGCATTCGCACCAGCACGAGCACGGCGGCGTCGAGCACACGCATCCGCACACCGATCACGAGCACGAGCACGTCGAGCACGAGCACACCCATACCCACCATGACGGGACCGAGCACACCCATTCGCATTTGCACCAAGCCGGGCTGGAGGAGGTTCACCAGCACGCCCACCACTAGAGCGCCCGTGATGGACCTCGCGCAGAGGCGGTCGAGGTGTACCGCTTCTGGCGCGAGCGCAATGGCGGCCAGCGGCGGGTCGCCGGCGTCTGACCGTCAGACGACGTTGGGGCAGTAGTGCTTCGGGTCGCCTCGCTCGTCGAGCGGCGGCAGATTGCGGGCCGGCGTCTGCACCAACGGGGTATCGGCCGCAATCCGGCCGTTGGCCCGGTCGAAGCCGGCCCGGGCTCGTGGATGCTTGCGGTAGCGCGGCGGCACGACGGCGAAGATCAGGCGGACGACGTCGCCGAAGCGGCGGTGCAGCCACTCGTCGCGACGTGACCAGCTATAGCCCATCAGCTTGCGCACCGGCGGGTCGTACAGTCCAACCGTCACCCAGACGAAGAACGGTGCAAGCAGTTTGCGCTGCACGGCCCACAGGCGATCCGGAATCCATTGCGCGAAAGGCGGTTTCGGCAGCTCGGTGAGGTTAAGCACCTCGCGTGCGGCGAAGTTGGTCTCCAGTACCTCGCTGCACATGTGGTCCCAGTACACCTGGAAGTCTTCCCAGCTCTTCGGCACCGGGCGCATGCTCATGCCGTACATTCGGTACCACTCGATGTGCTCGTCGAACAGCTGGCGCTTCTGCGCTTCGCTGAGGCCGCCGCAGAACCGTTCGGCGACGTGGATCGTGCCGACGAAGAACGTCGAGTGCGCCCAGTAGAAAACGTCGGGGTTCAGCGCGTGATATCGCCGGCCCTGACTATCGGCGCCCTTGATTTCCACGTGGTAGTCGCGCACTTCGGCCCCGGTGGTCGGCGCGCGATCACCGTCGAAAACGACACCACCGATCGGGTACAGCGATCGCAGCAACCGAGGCCAGCGCTCCCGAAAAAACGTCGAGTGGTCTTCGACGGCCGCACCTAACTGCGGATGCATGTTCTGCATCGAACCTGCCCACGGACCCTGCAGCATGCCCCGCCAGTCACCGAAATACCGCCAGGTCAGCGAGTCAGGGCCAAGCGGTTGAGGCGGAGCTTCATATCCCAGCGGCGAAACCGGGCAACCCGACGCAACCGGGGCTGCCGCCGACGTATCTTGAGTCACTGATGCTATTTCCTGTCCGAGTCAGGCAATCTGACTACATGCGTTGTCAATAGAGTCTAGGAGTGAAGTGCCGTCCGGTCAACGCGCGCGTCGCTGGTCGGGTATCCCCCTCGAGGATCGCCAGGCCATGCGGCGAGACGAACTCGTCGCCGCCGGCGTGCAACTACTCGGTGGGCCAAGCGGCCCAGCGGTGACGGTGCGGGCGGTGTGCCGGCAAGCCGGACTCACCGAACGCTACTTCTACGAAAGCTTCGCTGACCGCGACGAATTCGTGCGTGCCGTCTACGACGACGTGTGCACCAGGGCCATGTCGGCGTTGACGTCGGCCGCGACGCCACGCGAGGCCGTCGAGCAATTCGTCGCGCTGATGGTCGACGACCCGGCGCGCGGGCGCGTGCTCTTGCTGGCCCCGGCGGTGGAACCGGTCCTGGTGCACTCGGGTGCGCAATGGATGCCCAGCTTCATCGAGCTGCTGCAGCGCAAGCTGACCCAGATCGGCGATCCGGTGCGACAGAAGATGATCGCCACCAGCTTGATCGGCGGCCTGACGGCGCTGTTCACCGCCTACCTGGACGGGCGACTGGCCGCCAGCCGCGAACAATTCATCGACTACTGCGTGGAAATGCTGCTCAGCAGGGTTACGGCACACTAGCCACCGCGACGCGGAAGGTCCCGGAGAGACGGAACTTGAATGTCACCGGCATAAATAGATATATTTACTGAAACCGACATACACAGATAACTGGGAGGCGTTGTGCCGGATCCTCAAGACCTGGACCTGTTGCGCGAACTCGAGCCGGTTGTCGAGAAGTACATGAACCGGCATCTGAGCGTGCACA
>NZ_DASXHW010000004.1:0-3018 GCF_036488105.1 Mycobacterium sp.
TGGAAGTACGCCGACCGCGCGGCCACCACCAGATCGCAGGAAAGCGCCAGCGCACAACCGAATCCGACCGCCCCACCGTGCACACCTGCGACGACCGGCTTGGGTAAGGCGGTGATCGCACGGACCACCCGGTTGGCGGCATCAACAGCGCCCGCAGTGTCACCGCCGGTCAGGTCTCCGCCGGAACAGAACGCTCGCCCGGCGCCACCGAGTAACACGGCGCGGACTGACTCGTCAGCCTCGGCGCCGCGAATGTGGGCCGACAACTCGTCGAGCATGGGGGTATCAACGGCGTTCAGCTTCTCCGGCCGATCCAGCCGGATCCACAGCACCGAGCCGTCGCGCTCGACCGAGATGCCATTCACCACAGCGGGATCACAGTCCGAGATCGCGTCCGATGATGTCCTTCATGATCTCGGTGGTGCCACCAAAGATCGTCATGATGCGGTTGTCCATGTAGTCGCGAGCAACCCGATATTCCGTCATATAGCCATAGCCGCCGTGCAGCTGCACGCAGCCATCGATCACCTTCTTGGCGGTCTCGGTGCACCACCACTTGGCCTTCGACGCCTCGACCGCGGTCAGGTCGCCGTCCACGACCGCCTGAAGGCACCTGTCGATGTACTGCTCGCCGATCTCGAGTTCGGTGTCCATCTCGGCCAACAGGAAGCGGTTGTGCTGGAAACTGCCGATCGGCTGGCCGAAAGCTTTGCGGTCCTTGGCATATTGCAACGTCTGCCGCCAGGTCTCGCGTGCACCGGCGATAGCCGAGATAGCGATGGACAACCGCTCTGACGGGAGGTTGTGCATCAGGTGATAAAAGCCGCGTCCCTCTTTGCCCAGCAGGTTCGCCGACGGCACCCGCACATTCTCGAAGGCCAGCTCGGCGGTGTCCTGATAGTGCAACCCCATCTTTTCGAGCTTGCGGCCGCGGCTGAAACCCTCCATGCCCGCCTCGACCACCAACAGCGTAAAGCCCTTATGACCGGCTTCGGGGTCAGTACGACACACCACCACCACCAAGTCGCCGTTGATACCCGAGGAGATGAACGTCTTCGCGCCGTTGATGATCCAGTCGTCGCCATCACGGACGGCCGAGGTGCGGATACCGGCCAGGTCGCTACCCGCGCCAGGCTCGGTCATCGCGACGGCGACGATCAATTCGCCGCTGATGATGCCCGGCAGCCAGCGCTCCTTCTGTTCGTCATTGGCCAGCGACGAGAAGTACGGTCCCACAACGTCGTTCTGCAGGCTCAGCGACGGCGCCGGCCCGCCGTAGCGGGCGATCTCTTCGTCGATTACCGCGTTGAAGCGGAAATCGTCGACGCCGCCACCGCCGTATTGTTCCGGCATGTTGAACCCGATCAGGCCGTACTTGCCGGCGGCGACGAAAGCCGAGCGGTCGACGAGACGGTCGCTCTCCCACTGCTCGGCGTTGGGTACCAGCTCACGATCGATGAACTGCCGGACCGTCTCGCGGAACGCCTCGTGCTCGGGCTCCAGAACGAGTCTTTTCATGGGTTGATCTCACTCTCCATACAGTCGTCGCATTTCTTCACCGACTTTGCCAGAAACCCGCGAAACCACCTGCGCGCCCCTCCTTCGCAGATCGGCATCCGGGATCGGCAGCACTACAGCGCCGGTCGCCTTCGACGGCAGCAACACCTTCGCGGTGCCGCGCGTGGTGGTTTCGTCCCGCTGGCTGGTGGCGAAGACGTCCAATGCCACCGGGTCATCGGCCCCGTCACCCTTCGCGGTGACCGTGCCGGTGCACCGGTGTACGTCTCCGTGGTAGTTGAAGCCGCGCAACTGCAGGTCCATCTCGGCCAGCCAGCCGTCGTCCCCGATCCAGTTGGTGAGCAGGTGGCTCACCCACGCCGCGCGCATCTGGCCGTAGTCGTACGGCGCCGGAATGCCCAGTGCCTGAGCGCGTCCGGCATCCCAGTGCAGTCGTTGCACGACGTCGGGGACGCCGTAGTCATCCGGCTCGTAGAAGGCCGGCATCCGCTTGCGCAACTGGTGGGCGAATTTCAGCGGCCCGACACCGTAGCCACCCCAGCCCCACCCCATGTGCATCGAGATGATGTCGACGACGGTCAACGGGCCCTTGATGATTCCCGGAAGCCCATCGCCGACCGAGACGTCCTCCCACCATTGCGGATCAGCGCCGCGCCGCCGTTCAGCCTCGTACTCCTCTTCGACCTGGGCGAACTCGTCCGCAGTCCAATGCTTGCGCTCAATGTCCTTGAGCTTGCCGGACTTCTTCGAGCCGTGACGCTCAGCGTTGATGTAAGACTCGTCGCGGGTCGCGATCGGGTTGCCGTCGATGTCGACGTAGAGATACCGGTAGGTTTCCTTGACTGAACGCCCACCGGAGAATTCACTCTCCTTCACCTGGACGTCGAGCGTGTAGTTCTCCGCCAACACCGGCCTACCCGCGTAAATCGGGCGATACCATGTCCACTTCACCCCCGAGTAGTACTTGCCGGTCCCGCGAAACAGCCCGCGGAACAGCTTCTTTCGCTCCGGATCGGTGAACTTTGGAGTTTGATCCAGGCCGGTCGTGATCGGGAAGGTCGGCGACGCGATCTGCCCGTGCCAGCGCGTCGACGGTCCGTACGTCGGATCGTGGAACAGGGGGTTGTCGTCACCGCAGCCGAACGCGAAGTGCGTGATCGCGTCGGCCGACGGCAGCTTGTGCCACGCCTCGTCGCGTTGATGGACGGGAATTCCGATCTGCTTCTTGGCGCGTTCGATATCCTCGTCGGTGATGCGGCCCTCTTCGGCGGCCGCGTCGGCGCTGTGCTTCTCGGTGGTGGTCATCGGTCCTCCTAGAACTTCAACATTGCGCCGGCGTCAACCTTGAACTGCAGGCCCGTCACATACCGGGACTCGTCAGAGGCCAGGAAACAGACCGCGTTCGAGATGTCCGAGGCTTCGACGTAGGGGGTGGGCATCGCCTGCATGATGGGGAAGGCCAGTAGGGCATCGTCGCGGCTGGGTGCCTCGAGGTCCGGT
>NZ_DASXHW010000007.1:0-4012 GCF_036488105.1 Mycobacterium sp.
CAGATCCTGCACGAAGGCATCAACGAGGCCGGGTCGGTCGCCTCGTTCACGGCGGTCGGGACGTCGTATTCGACTCACAACGAACCGATGATCCCGATCTACATCTTCTATTCGATGTTCGGCTTCCAGCGGACCGGCGACGGGCTGTGGGCCGCCGCCGATCAGATGGCGCGCGGCTTCCTGCTCGGCGCCACTGCCGGACGCACCACGCTGACCGGCGAAGGGCTGCAGCACGCCGACGGTCAGTCACTGCTGCTGGCGGCCACCAACCCGGCGGTGCTCTCCTACGACCCGGCCTTCGCCTTCGAGATCGCCTACATCATCGAAGGCGGCCTAGCCCGGATGTATGGCGAGAATGCGGAGAACGTCTTCTACTACCTCACCATCTACAACGAGCCGTACGTGCAGCCACCGGAGCCGGAGAACTTCGACCCCGAGGGCGTGCTGCGGGGCATTTACCGGTACCAGCCAGCCAGCGCAAGCCGCACCAGCACCGCCGACATCCTGGCATCCGGTGTCGCCATGCCCGCGGCGTTGCGGGCATCCGAAATGCTGGCCGCCGAATGGGATGTCGCCGCCGACGTATGGTCGGTGACGAGTTGGAGCGAGCTCAACCGCGACGGCGTCGCTATGCAGAAGGAACGACTGCGGCACCCCGACCGGACCCCCGGCGAGGCTTACGTCACGCAAGCCCTGTCGACATCGACGGGCCCGTTCATCGCCGTCTCGGACTGGATGCGCGCGGTGCCCGAACAGATCCGGCCATGGGTCCCGGGCAGCTACGTCACGCTGGGCACCGACGGGTTCGGCTTTTCCGACACCCGGCCGGCCGCGCGCCGATTCTTCAACACCGACGCCGAATCCCAGGTCGTCGCGGTGCTGGAGGCGCTGGCACGCGACGGTCAGATCGACCCGTCGGTGCCGGTGGCGGCGGCGCGGCAGTACCGAATCGACGACGTGCAGGCCGCGCCGGCGCAGACCTCCGACCCAGGACCGGGCGCCTGAGCCGCGTGCCTTTGGCGGAAACATCCAGAAAATCAGCGTAGCTTTTAGGGATGCCCGACAAGCAATCTCCGAAGCCGCGGACGACGGTGGATCTGCTGGACAGCGTTCCGGAGTCGTTACTCCGGGCGTTGAAGCAGTATTCCGGTCGGTTGTCCACCGAGGCGGTGAGCGCCATGCAGGAGCGGTTGCCGTTCTTCGCCGAGCTGGAAGCCTCCCAGCGGGCCAGCGTGGCGTTGGTTGTGCAGACCGCCGTCGTGAACTTCGTCGAGTGGTTGAAAGATCCCAGCAGCAACGTCAACTACACCGCGCGGGCCTTCGAACTGATGCCGCAGGATCTGACCCGACGCATCGCACTGCGCCACTCGGTGGAGATGGTGCGCTTCACCATGGAGTTCTTCGAAGAGGTGGTCCCGCTGCTGGCCCGCTCTGACGAACAGTTGACCGCCTTGATGATCGGGATTCTCAAATACAGCCGCGACCTGGCCTTCAGTGCCGCCACTGCCTACGCCGACGCCGCCGAGGCCCGCGGAAGCTGGGACAGTCGAATGGAGGCCAGCGTCGTCGACGCCGTGGTGCGCGGCGACACCGGTCCTGAACTGCTGTCCCGGGCCGCCGCCCTGAACTGGGATACCACCGCGCCGGCGACGGTGGTGGTGGGAACCGCACCACCGGGCCGAGAAGATCGCGCCAGCCAAGACGTGCGAGATATCGCGGCACGGCATGGCCGCGCGGCGCTCATTGACGTACACGGGACATACCTGGTGGCGATCGTGTCCGGCCAGTTGACGCCGACCGAGAAGGTGCTCGGTGACCTGCTGGACACGTTCTCGGACGGCCCGGTGGTGATCGGCCCGACGGCACCGATGCTGACCGCCGCCTATCACAGCGCCAGCGAGGCGATCTCCGGGATGAACGCCGTGGCCGGCTGGCGGGGTGCACCGCGGCCCGTCCTGGCACGCGAGCTGCTGCCCGAGCGGGCGCTGATGGGCGATGCGTCGGCCATCGCGGCGTTGCACACCGACGTGATGCGGCCGCTCGCCGACGCCGGTCCCACCCTCACCGAGACGCTGGATGCCTACCTCGACTGCGGCGGCGCGATCGAGGCCTGCGCCCGCAAGTTGTTCGTTCATCCAAACACCGTGCGTTACCGACTCCGGCGTATCGCCGACTTCACCGGACGCGACCCCACCCTTCCGCGCGACGCTTACGTCCTTAGGGTGGCCGCGACCGTGGGCCACCTGACATACCAGGCCCAGCAGTCCAGCACCGCTAGCAACATCGTGACGCCGGTCACGCCGTCGGTGGAAAAGGACCTGGTTGCGCCTTCTGGGACCGCCGAAGCCGGATGACAGATTGCGGCAAGATCTCAATCACGTCGCATCGCGTACTGTTTTGTGGAGTTCCCACAAAAACCTAAGACAAGGTTCATAATCTGTTACACCGTGCAAAGACGTCTTCACAGTGTTCCCTTAAGAATGTGATTGCACTGCTCGCGCCCGGACAAGGGTCGCAGACCGAGGGGATGCTGTCGTCGTGGCTGGAACTGCCCGGCGCCGCGGACCGGCTGACGTCGTGGTCGACGGCCAGCGGCCTGGACCTTTCCCGGCTGGGCACCACTGCCTCGACCGAGGAAATCACCGACACCGCGATCGCCCAGCCGTTGATCGTCGCGGCCACACTGCTTGCCTACCAGGAGCTGACAACACGTGGACTGCTCGCCGATAACGAGGTCGTCGTCGCCGGCCACTCGGTTGGTGAAATCGCCGCCTACGCGATCGCCGGAGTGATCTCCGCCGATGACGCCGTCGCGCTGGCCGCCACCCGCGGTGCGGAGATGGCCAAGGCCTGCGCCAACGAGCCGACCGGCATGTCCGCCGTTCTCGGCGGCGACGAGAACGAGGTGCTCGCGCGCCTCGAACAGCTCGACCTCGTCGCGGCCAACCGCAACGCCGCCGGCCAGATCGTGGCCGCCGGTCGGCTGAGCGCGCTGGACAAGCTCGCCGAAGACCCGCCAGAGAAGGCCCGGGTCCGCGCACTGGGCGTCGCCGGCGCCTTCCACACCGAGTTCATGGCCTCGGCCCTCGATGGTTACGCCGCCGCGGTGCAGAACGTGGCGACCTCCGAGCCGACCGCCGTTCTGTTGTCCAACCGCGACGGCCGACCGGTGAGCTCGGCCGCCGATGCAATGGAGAAGCTTGTCGCACAGCTGACCCGGCCGGTGCGCTGGGACCTGTGCTCCGAAACTCTGCGTCAGCGCGGTGTCACCGCGATCGTCGAGTTCCCACCGGCAGGGGCTTTGTCCGGCATCGCCAAACGTGAACTCCGCGGGGTTCCGACGCGTGCCGTCAAGACTCCCGCAGACCTGGATGGTTTGACAGAGCTGTAAACCGTTGGCTCCCAGGCTAAATCGTCAAACTAGTTCGCTACTACAACCGCATAACGCACGTTAAGTCAGCAGTACACAACATATTACGAAGGGAAACACATCGTGTCCGTCAGCCAGGAAGAAATCATCGCCGGTATCGCCGAGATCATCGAAGAGGTCACCGGTATCGAGCCGTCGGAGATCACCCCGGAGAAGTCGTTTGTCGACGACCTCGACATCGACTCGCTGTCGATGGTGGAGATCGCCGTGCAGACCGAGGACAAGTACGGCGTGAAGATCCCCGACGAGGACCTCGCCGGTCTGCGCACCGTCGGTGACGTCGTCAACTACATCCAGAAGCTCGAGGAAGAGAACCCCGAGGCCGCTCAGGCGCTGCGCGCGAAGTTCGAGTCGGAGGGTTCGAAGCAGGAAGCCGACAGCAAGTGACCAAACCTTCCACTGCTAACGGCGGTTACCCCAATGTTGTGGTAACCGCCGTCACGGCGACGACTTCGATCTCGCCGGACATCGAAGGCACGTGGAAGGGTTTGCTGGCCGGCGAGAGCGGCATCCGCGTGCTCGAAGACGAGTTCGTCACCAAGTGGGACCTGCAAGTCAAAATTGGCGGGCACCTCAAGGAAT
>NZ_DASXHW010000008.1:0-13777 GCF_036488105.1 Mycobacterium sp.
CCGGTGTCGTCGAACTCCAGCGTCTCGGTCATCGAATGAGGCCTTGGGCGGATGCCGACGCCAGCGCGTCGAGTTGGTCGAGCGTCTTGTCGAGTTGCGTGACGCCGTCTTTCTCCACAGCCTTGCCCAGCGCGCCCTTGATCATCGCGCCCTCGAAGTCGCCGAAAACCGTGAATTTGGAACCCTTGTCGGCTGGGTCGATGGTGAAGGTGAACTTGGCCTTGACGCCGGCCATGCCGGTTCCCGAGAGCACCAGCGATCGCGGTGCCTGCACCTGTTCGATCGTCCACTCGATCTTGTTGGCCATCCCGAGCATGACGATCTTGGCGGTCAGCTTGGCGCCTTCGGTCAGCGTGTCGGGTGGGCCCTCGAGCCACTTCTCGTGCACGGTGAACCACTTGTCCCAGTTGGCCAGGTCGCTGACGGTCCCCCACAATGCTTCCGGCTCAGCCGACAGTTCTCGGGTTGCTTCGATGTGTCCCATGGTTGCTCCTCTGTCCTACGTTGTTCGTCGGTTAGCGTTCGGCTCGCTGGTATGCGGTGACGACGGCCGCGCCGCCGAGTCCGATGTTGTGTTGCAGTGCGGCGGTGACGTTGTCGACCTGACGCTTGTCGGCCGCCCCGCGCAGCTGCCAGGTCAGCTCGGCGCACTGCGCCAGACCCGTGGCTCCCAGCGGATGCCCCTTGGAGATCAGTCCGCCGGACGGGTTGACCACCCAGCGCCCGCCATAGGTGACGTCGCCGTTGTCGATCAGCTTGGCCGCTTCGCCCTCGGCGCACAGACCTAACGCCTCGTAGAGCAGCAACTCGTTGGCCGAGAAGCAGTCGTGCAACTCGATCACCTGGAAGTCCGACGGACCGAGACCGGATTGGTCGTAAACACGTTGAGCGGCTTGCACATTCATGTGGTAGCCGATAAGTCCCTTGCAGGTGCCGTCGAAGCTGTTGGCGAAGTCGGTGGTCATGGCCTGCCCGACGATCTCCACCGCCTGGCCCGCCAGGCCGTGCTTGTCGACGAACGCCTCCGAGGCCAGGATCGCCGCACCGGACCCGTCCGACGTCGGCGAGCACTGCAGCTTGGTCAGCGGGTCGTAGATCATCCGCGAGCCAAGGATGTCATCGAGCGAATACGACTCCTGGAACTGGGCGTACGGGTTGTTGACCGAGTGCTTGTGATTCTTGTAGCCGATCTTGGCGAAATGTTCTGCGGTGCTGCCGTATTCCTGCATGTGCTCACGGCCGGCCGCGCCGAACATCCACGGCGCCGGTGGGAACAGCACCTCGGAAATCTCGGCCATCGCCATGATGTGCTTGTCCATCGGGTTCGTGCGGTCGTCGTAGGTGGATTGCAGCGAACCGGGCTTCATCTTCTCGAAACCGAGCGCGATCGTGCAGTCGGCCAGCCCGCCGCGAATCGCTTGCGCGGCAAGGTACAGCGCGGTCGAGCCGGTCGAGCAGTTGTTGTTGACGTTGACGATCGGGATTCCGCTCAGACCCAGCTCATACAGCGCCCGCTGGCCCGACGTGGATTCGCCGTAGACGTAGCCCACGTAGCCCTGCTCGATCGCGGCGTAGTCGATACCGGAGTCTTCGAGCGCCTTGGTGCCTGACTCGCGCGCCATGTCCGGGTAATCCCAGTTCTCCCGGCGGCCCGGCTTCTCGAACTTCGTCATCCCGACACCGATGACGTAGACCTTGTTTGACATCGCACTCCTTTGTGTCGCTGCGCAGTCTCGCTCGTCAAAAAGATACACACCTGATTGTATCTTTGCAATGGTGCGGCAGCCGACGACGCCGGGCTCGTGATAACGCCGTGAAGCGGACAGCAGGCCGCGACTCGCCTTGGCGGGGTCAGTCCAAAGATTCGGCAGTCAGCAGGGTCGCAACGATGATCCGCAGGTGCTCGCAGGCCCGCTCCCACCGTCGTCGCACGCGATCGGAATCGCGGTCCACGAAACTGTTCAGCAAGATTCCGCGCAGTGCGTCCATCGCGGTGTAGACGAAGTTGCGCAGCTCTTTTTGCACGGCGTGGTCCGGCACTAACTGGGCGATCGCCGAGATCAGGGTGCTGTTGACCACCGGCTCCACCCGCTCGATGTGCGCGGCCAAGACGTCATCGGTGCGTGCTGCGACCCAAAGTTCAACGGTGGCAACGAACATCGGACCCTGATGGGCCTCCCACAGAAACTCCAACACCGTCGAGACCGGGTCGCTACTGGCCTGGACGCGACCGAACTCGCGAATCGCGCCCTGGGCCCGTTGCTGAGCGAGATGCTCGATTGCCGCGACCACCAGATCTTCTTTGGACCGGAAGTGGTGAATCTGCGCGCCACGAGTCACACCGGCGAGCTGTGCTACTCGCGGCGTGGTGGTTCCCGCGTAGCCGTAAGTCACCAGGCACTCGATGGTGGCATCGAGCAGTCTGGTGCGCATGGCAGCAGTGCGCTGCGCCTGGGTCCGCCGCACACGTTGTCCGTTGACTTTTGCCGCCATTGAAGACTGCACGCACCTTTCCGGTCGCACTCGACCTGCAGGCGCAGCATATCTTTTGGCGGCCCGAAAGGAAAGATACCTTCTGATCGGAACGTAATATTGCCGCTTCAGCCATGCGGTGGATCAGGCCGGCGGTCGCGGCCCGCATGGCAGCGGTACCAGCGCCACCTCCAGGTGCGCCAGACCGCGCAGCGAGCTGTTCGTCGTCCACTCCGGCGTGCCGATAATGTCGATTCGCCCTACCCGCTCGACAAGTTCGCGCAGCACCGCCCGGCTCTCCATCCGCGCCAGACTCGCACCCAGGCACAAGTGGATACCCGAGCCGAACGCGACGTGGGAGGGATTGCGCTCGGCGACAAATGCTTCGGGATTGTCGAACTGCCGCGGGTCATGGTTGGCAGCGCCCCACAACAGCGCCACCCGTGCGCCGGCTGGAATCGTGGCGTCACCGACCCGGTAATCGACTTTGGCCGTACGGTAGAAACCCTGAATCGGCGACGAGAAGCGCAGCTGTTCCTCGATCGCGCTACTCATCAACACGTCGGGATCACGGCGGATCAGCTCGAACTGATCCGGGTTCTGAGACAAGGTCAAGAACATCGTGCTCAACAGGTTGGTGGTGGTCTCGTTGCCGGCCAGCAGTAACAGCAGAGCGAAGTAGAAAAGTTCATCCCGGCTGATCTCGCCGTCGCCCGCAGTGGCCACCAGACGGCCCAGCAAAGTGTCGCGGCCCAACAGCTCACCGCTGCCGATCCGGCTACAGAAGTACGAATGCAGGTGGCGCACGCCGTTGAGGGTCGGCAGTATCTGCCACAAACCCTTCGGCGTCAGTTGGATATTGGCCACGCGGACAGCCTCGTTGGACCAATACCGGAAAAACTCCTCGTCCTTCGGCGGAACACCCAGGATATGCGCGATCATCCGCATCGGAAGCGGCACCGCCAGCCGTTGCACTACATCTGAGGCCGGGTTGGCCAGCAGGTCGGAGACCAGTTCGCTGGCCAGCCGATCGACCATCTGCTGCCACCCGCTGAGCGCGCCACGCGAAAACGCGGGCTGCACCTTGCGCCGCAACTCGGTGTGACGCGGCGGATCCAGGTTGAGCAGTACCGGGATTTCGACCCGAGACCGCGTCACGCCTTCGCTGTTGGTCAGCATCGCGTCGTTTCGGGCCGCGGCGCGCACGTCGTCAAAGCGGCTGAGAATGAAGATATTGCGTTTCCGGTTGTATCGGACCCGCGGGCCGGCCAGCAGCTCGGCGTATCCCGGGTACGGGTTGGCGGCGGTCACCGGATCGAACGGGTCGAACGATGTTTCGCGGATGCCGGGATAGTCGCGACGCTTGAGCTTGGCGCCGAGATCAATGGCGATGTTGGCGTAGAGGCTGTCCGCGACCGGCCTGGCCACCGTGCTCGCCAACCTGATGTCGTATTTGAGGGTCACGGCGCCTCCGTCCACTGGCCGGATTCGACCTACCGATACAAGCGCGAACGTAACAGTAATTTCTGTAACAGACAATGGGGTTAAGATTAGCAGTCATATGGAGATCACCATCGACCAGCTTGCCCAGCGCGTTTCCATGTCCTCGCGCAACATCCGGGAGTGGCAACGCCAGGGTCTGCTGCCGCCGCCAACCCGCCGCGGACGCGTCGGCATCTACTCCGACGAGCACGTCGCACGGATCAGGCGGGTGCAGCAGCTACACGCCGACGGCTTCCCACTCGACCTCATTCGGCGAATGATCGACACCGGTACCGGTAGCGAGAGCGACATCCGACACCTCGCGGCCGAGGTGCTCGCCCCGTTCAGCACGGCGGGCCCCACCGCCGTCAGCCGAGCAGAACTCGACAACCGACTCGGCACCGGCGCCGCCGCGCACCTGGCCAAGCTCGGCATGATCGCCGACACCGCCGGCGACCCGGTAGCGGTGCGGGACGCGGAAGCGCTGGATCTGATCGAAGGCCTCACGGATGTGGGTCTTTCGCTGGAGCGGCTGGTTGCCACGTTGGTCGACGTCCGCAGTCACCAACGCTCCATCGCGGACGTGATCCTGCGTTCCTATGCCGACGAGGTGTGGGAGCCGTTCGTGGCGTCGCGGTTTGCCAAGCCCGACTGGGCTTCCCTTGCCGACAATGCCGAGCGAGCTCGCCAACTGGGTATCGCCCTCCTCGCTCATCTGCAGCGGACCGCGTTAGACGACGCAGCGGCGTCGGTGGTGTTGAGTGAGGTCGGCCAGGCCGAGCGGGCACTGGACGGCATCAAGCCAACCAATGAACGGCCCTGACGCCGCGATCGGATTACAGTGTTGCCGGCCGGATGACGACCACCGACTTCGTTCGCGCACCGTCGTCGCGCAGCAAACCGATGACCCGGCCATCGGCGGTGTGAGCGGCGTAGACGCCGTCGATCGCGGCCGGGTCCAGCGCCCGGCCGTTGGCGACCGCGTCGGCCTCCTCGTCGGTGAGCTGCCGGTGCGGAAACAGCAGCAGGCAGGCGTCGTCGAGCGTCAGGCTCAGCCCGGGCTGCTCCGCCAGATCGTCGAGTGAACGTGCCTCCTCGACACCGAACCGGCCGACCCGGGTGCGGCGCAGTGCGGTCAGATGGCCACCCACCTCCAGCGCGGCGCCGACATCGCGGGCCAGCGCGCGAATGTAGGTTCCGGACGAACAGTCCACCTCGACATCGACGTCGACGAGTTCGCCGTCGCGACGCACCGCCAGCATCTCGAACCGATCGACGCGCACCGGCCGCGCGACCAGTTCGACGGTGCGGCCCTCACGGGCAAGTCGGTAGGCCCGCTGGCCGTCGACCTTGATCGCGCTGACCGCCGACGGGATCTGCGCGATATCGCCGCGCAAGGCCGCGACCGTCGCCTCGATCGCCTCATCGGTCACGTTCTGCGCCGAAACCTGCTGCAGCAACTCCCCTTCCGCGTCCTCTGTGGACGTGGACTGGCCCAGCCGGACGGTCGCTGCGTAGGACTTAGAGGTCTCGGTCACCAGCCCCAGGATCTTCGTGGCGCGCTCGATCCCGATCACCAAGACGCCGGTGGCCATCGGATCCAGTGTCCCGGCATGCCCCACCCGCCGGGTGCCGAAGATCCGTCGGCAACGCCCGACCACGTCGTGGCTCGTCATACCGGCCGGCTTGTCGACGACGACAAGACCGGCGTTCATAACGCGATCGCCGTCAGCACCAACTCGCGGTCCACTGACCACCGCCCAGCCAGTGTGCGCAGCGGCGGGCCGGACAGCGTGGCCCCGTCGATCAGAATGGTCGACTCGAAAGACCCGGCCGAGCCGGAATCGTCGACGCCGAAAACGATGTGCGCGTCTTCGAAGCCGAGCCAGCGCTTGGTCAGCGGAAACCAGGCTTTGTACGTTGCTTCCTTGGCGCAGAACAGGATTCGATCCCAATGCACACCGGACGGTAAGCCCGCCAGCTCGGCACGTTCGGCCGGCAGGCTGATAGCGTCGAGCACACCGTCCGGTAAGACGTCGTGCGGTTCGGCATCCACACCCACCGAACGGACCGCGCGGTCGCGACCGACCACCGCGCCGCGATAGCCCGCACAGTGTGTCAGGCTGCCCACCACGCCGTCCGGCCAGCATGGTTCGCCCTTCTCCCCCTTGAGAATCGGCACCGGCGGAAACCCGAGCTCGCCCAACGCAATACGGGCGCAGTACCGGACGGTGATGAACTCGTTGCGCCGCTTGGCCACAGACCGCTCGATCAACGGCTCTTCTTCGGCCATCGGCGACAGTCCGGGCGGGTCGGAATACAGTTCCGCACACGCCAAGTTCCCGTCGTCGGGCAGCACGGCCGACATCAAGGTGGTCAAGGTCATCGGAACTACCGCTGGCGCAGCCGGTCACGGAACTGCTGCGCCTGCGCCCGCATTTCGGGCGTGATCACGAAGTGACCGCCGAAGTCGTTGAGATAGCCGGGCGCGTATTGCGGATCGGGCAGCACCTGGCGCAGCCAGCTGTACGGCTTGCGGCGGTGCCACTCGCGCGGGTAGCCCACCGACACCTCCTCGAATCGCACGTCGTCGTACCAGGTGGTGCGCGGAATGTGCAGATGCCCGTAGACCGAGCAGACCGCGTTGTAGCGGGTGTGCCAGTCCGCGGTCTCGGTGGTTCCGCACCACAACGAGAACTCCGGAAGGAACAGCGCGTCGCAGGGCTGGCGCACCATCGGGAAATGGTTGACCAGCACCGTCGGATTCATCCAGTCCAAATCGTCCAGCCGCTTTCGGGTAGCGGCAACCCGCTCGTGACACCACGCCTCGCGGGTGGGGTAGGGCTCCGGAGAGAGCAGGAACTCGTCGGTGCACACGACGTTGCGCTCCCGCGCGATCGCCAGACCCTCGGCTTTGGTGGTCGCGCCCTGCGGCAGGAACGAGTAGTCGTAGAGCAGGAACAACGGCACGATCGTGGCCGGACCACCCCGCTCGGTCCACACCGGAAACGGGTGCTCGGGGCTGATGACACCCAGCTCGTCGCACATGTTGACCAGGTAGTCATAGCGGTGCCGGCCGAAGATCTGCATCGGGTCCCTGTTGGTGGTCCACAGCTCGTGGTTGCCCGGCACCCAGATGACCTTGGCGAACCGTCGGCGCAGCAAATCCAGCGCCCAACGAATCTCGTCGGTGCGCTCGGCGACGTCGCCACAAACGATCAGCCAGTCATCCGGAGTCGACGGGTACAGGGATTCGGTGACGGGCTTATTGCCGACATGGCCGGTGTGCAAATCCGATACCGCCCACAGGGTCGGCTGCCGAGCGGTCGGGGCCTGCAGCCCATGTTCGTGCCAATCCACGACTCCCCAGCTTAACGACTGGTCGGTGGCCGGTGCGTCACCGTGGCGCCGCAACGGACTGGAACAGGTTCTCGTTTGCTCTGTGGCGGCGCGGCTGCGACTTGTAAGCTCCCGGCAGGAGTCGAGCCATCGGAGGGGTGTCATGGTCGCCAAGCTGCGCCTGTTTGCAGCGTTCGGTGCCCTGTTCATGGCGGCGGTAGTGGTGTGGCAGAGTGCGCCGCCGGCCACGTTCGGTGGGCCCACCGTGGAACTACGGTCCACCGCCGCTCCGATGGACCCGCCCACCACGATGAAGAGCCCGATCGTGGCGACCACCGACCCGAGCCCTTTCGACCCGTGCCGGGACATCCCGTTCGACGTCGTCCAGCGGTTAGGCCTGGGCTTCACCCCGCCAACGCCCGAAGAGGGGCTGCGCTGCCATTACGACGCAGGCAACTACCAGCTCGCGGTCGAGCCGATCATTTGGCGCAAGTACGAGCAGTCGCTGCCCGCCGACGCCGTCGAGACCACGATCAACGGCCACCGCGCCGCGCAGTGGTGGAACCTCAAGCCGACGTACCACAACAGCTACTTCTACTTCTCCTGCATGGTGGCGTTCAAGACCAGTTACGGGGTCATTCAGCAGTCGCTGTTCTACTCGACGATCTACTCCAGCCCGGAGGTCGATTGCCCGGCGACCAACCTGCAGCGCGCCAACGAGCTTTCGCCGTACTACAAATTCTGAGCCCGCTATCGCTGATGCGGCCATAACCTGATGCCGTGACGACCACCTCCGACCGACCCGCTGGGTCGACGCTGCGCACCCTTCCCCGACGGCTCGCCGGCCGCGCCCTTGCCCGGACATTGCGGCTGCCGGCGCCGACGACGAGCTACACCGTCAGCAGCGTCAAGATCCCGATGCGCGACGGCGTCGAGCTGATCGCCGACGTCTACGAACCCGTCGGAGAAACCGTCGGCACCCTGCTGGCTCGCGGACCCTACGGCCGCGCATTTCCGTTCTCGCTGGTGTTCGCCGGTCTGCACGCTGCCCGCGGGTATCGCGTGGTGCTGCAGAGTGTGCGAGGGACATTCGGATCGGCCGGAGACTTCGCGCCCATGGTCCACGAAGCCGCCGACGGCGCCGACACGGTCGAGTGGATGCGGCGGCAGCCGTGGTTCACCGGCCGCTTCGCCACGATCGGGATCTCCTACCTGGGGTTCACTCAGTACGCACTGCTGCAAGATCCGCCGCCGGAACTGGTCACGTCCGTCATCACCGCCGGTCCCCATGATCTCGGCGCATCGTCGTGGGGTACCGGCTCGTTCACGGTCAACGACTTCCTCGGCTGGTGCAATCTGGTTGCGCACCAGGAAGATCCGGGCCGAATCCGGGCCGGCATCCGCCAAATGCGGGCTCAGAAGGGCGTGGTGCGTGCGGCCGCTGAGGCGCCGTTGGGCGCGTCCGGCCGGGCGCTGCTCGGCGATGGGGCTCCGTGGTGGGAGTCCTGGTTGACACCGCCGGCGGATGACAACCCATTCTGGGGGCCGCTGAACGTCGCCTCCGCCCTTGACCAGGTCCAGGTGCCGGTGCTGTTGCTCAGCGGCTGGCAAGACCTGTTCCTGAGTCAGACGCTCCATCAGTTCCGCCACCTTCGCGAGCGGGGCGTCGACGTCGCGCTGACCATGGGGCCGTGGACTCACACCCAGTTGCTCTTGGCAGGTCTGGCCACCATCGTCCGGGAAACCCAGGAATGGCTGGACACCCATCTGGCCGGTCGCCCCGCTACCCCACGATCGGGCCGCGTCCGGGTCTTCGTCTCCGGCGAAGGCTGGCGCGAGCTGCCGGACTGGCCGCCGGCCACCACCGAGCGCGAGGTCTACCTGCGGCCCGGCGGTGGCCTGGCCGACACGGCGCCGGCGGCGGGGTCCTCGGCGAGCTTCCGCTACGACCCCGCCGAACCGACACCCACGATCGGGGGACGACTGCTGTCCCCCGACGGCGGTTACCGCGACGACACGGAGCTGGCGGCTCGCCGCGATGTGCTCAGCTTCACCAGCGACGTGCTCACCAACGACCTGTACGTGCACGGCAACCCGGTCGCCGAGTTGGCACACAGCTCGGACAACCCGCACGTCGACGTGTTCGTCCGGATCAGCGAAGTCGACGCCAAGGGCCGCTCCCGAAACGTCAGCGACGGCTACCGGCGGCTGGCCGACGCGACCGACCACGTCAGCCTCGAACTGGACGCGATCTCGCACCGATTCCGGGCCGGGACACGCATCCGCGTGCTGATCGCCGGTGGCTGCCATCCACGCTTCGACCGCAACCTGGGCACCGGCGAGCCGACATCGACCGGGAGCCAACTCAAGCCGTCCACCCATGAGGTGCACTTCGGCGCCTCGCGGATCGTGTTCCCGGTCGGTTCCTGATGGCCATCTTCGACGAATGGCGAAGCGGCGGAACAGAAATCCAATGGCGGTCGACAACCGCCGTGAACGCCGACGCCGACGGCGACGTCAGCGTCTTCACCCGCCGCTGCGGGACACCGGGGGCGCCGGCATTGGTCTGCGTGCACGGCTTTCCCACCGCGAGCATTGATTTCGTTTCGCTGACCCGCGAGCTCGACGCCGATTTCGACATCTACCTGCTCGACTTCCCCGGCTACGGCCTGTCCGACAAGCCGGGCGCGCCGTACGTGTATTCGCTGTACGACGATGCACGCCTGCTGATTCACGCGATCACCAAGCTCTGGCAGCTCGAGGACTACACGCTGCTGACTCATGACCGCGGCACCAGCGTCGGCATGATCGCATTGTCCATGTTCGCCGACCTCGACGATGCGAGCCCGCCGGCCAACATCATTCTCACTAACGCGAACATCTATCTGCCGCTGGCCAATTTGACCGGATTCCAGAAAGCGCTGCTCGATCCCACCGTGGCGCGCAGCACCGCGCGGGCGACCACGCCGGAGCTGCTGGCCGCGGGCATGGGCGCGACGACCTTCATGCCGCGGCGAGATGCGAACGATCCCGAGATCGCCGCATTGGCGCAATGCTTCGCACACAACGACGGGACCGCCGTGCTGCCGGACACGATTCAATACCTCAACGAACGCGCCGCTGACGAAATCAATTGGCTCCAAGCACTTTCCACCAGCGACGTGGACACCACCCTGGTATGGGGCCTGCACGACAACGTCGCACCTGTCCGGGTTGCGAACTACGTGTGGCAGGAATTCCTCCGGAACAAGCCCGGGTTGAACCGCTACTGGATACTGCCGAGCGCCGACCACTACCTACAGTGCGATGCTCCGGCCCAGATGGCCGACGTCGTGCGACTCACCGCCGCTGGCGAGCCCACGCCGCTGGGCACAATCGGTGATTGGCCCGCTGGCGCGGTGCTCGTCGACCAGACTCCGTGAAACGGTGAGCAGGCAGCCACTTGTGAGCGCGGATACCGTCGCGGTGCTCGTCACCTCGTTGCGAGGCGGCGCAAAGGAGGATCGGTGTTGGGCGGCTGACGGCGCTCCGGCAGGGCGTGCAGCAGCCGCGTCGTCGTCGCAGCGACTTCGGCGACCGCCGCCTCGAACGCCTCGGCGTTTGCCGACGAAGGGCGGGTGAAGCCGCTGACCTTGCGCACATACTGCCTGGCTGCCGCCTCGATCTCCGCGGGGGTCGCCGGCGGCTCGAGCCCGCGCAATTCCGTAATGTTCCGGCACATATTTTCAACGATAGGTGGGGTCGGCTCGTGCTGAAGCGGACTGACTACGGTGGCGCTATGACCGACGACATGCTGTTGATCCACACGGACGAGCGAGTGCGAACCCTGACCCTGAACCGGCCGCAATCGCGTAACGCGTTGTCGGCTGCATTGCGGGACCAATTTTTCGGCGCCCTGGCCGACGCCGAAACTGACGACGACGTCGACGTCATCATCGTCACCGGCACGGACCCGGTGTTCTGCGCCGGGCTGGACCTCAAAGAGTTGGGTGGGCAAACGGCGCTACCGGACATCTCGCCGCGCTGGCCATCGCTGAGTAAGCCCGTCATCGGCGCGATCAACGGCGCCGCCGTCACCGGCGGGCTCGAGGTGACGCTGTACTGCGACATCTTGATCGCGTCCGAACAGGCGCGATTCGCCGACACCCACGCCCGCGTGGGCCTGCTGCCCACGTGGGGGCTCAGTGTGCGTCTGCCCCAGAAGGTCGGCGTCGGATTAGCCCGTCGGATGAGCCTGACCGGCGACTACCTGTCCGCGCAGGATGCGCTGCGCGCCGGCCTGGTCACCGAGGTCGTGCCGCACGATCAGTTGCTGCCCGCCGCACGCAAGGTGGCCGACAGCATCGTCGGCAACAACCAGGACGCGGTACGGGCCCTGTTGTCGTCCTACCACCGCATCGACGATTCGAACACCAGCGAGGGTTTGTGGCTGGAAGCGACTGCGGCGCGGGCATTCCGGACCTCCGGCGACGATATCGCCGCCAACCGCGAGGCCGTCCTACAGCGCGGCCGGGCTCAAGTGCGCTGACAGCATTCTGCCCCGTTTCCGGAGGGTGGAAACGGCACAGCCAGTTGCGCGATCTGGCGGCCACCCGGTTGCGGCTGGCCCGGCTCGCTCACCCGAGGGCGGCGCGCAGCGAAGAAACGACCTCGTCGGCCGAACCGGTGGTCGAGTAGCCCGCGGCCAGCTTGTGACCGCCGCCGCCGAAAGTCGAGGCGACGGCCGCGAGATCTACTGCGGCCTTTGCCCGCATCGACACCGACCAATGCTGCGGCTCAATCTCTTTGAGCACCGCGGCCACCTCGGCCTGCTGCGTGGTGCGGACGATATCGACGATGCTCTCGACTTCTTCCGGGCGTGCGCCGTCCCACTCCTGGTTTTCGACAATGGCGTACACCAGGCCGCGGCCACCGACGGCATCGGGCAGCAGCTGCGCCGAGCCCAGCACCCGCGACAGCATCGCCATCCACGCGAAGGGATGGGTGTCCATCAGTGACCGGGTGATCGCCGCGTTGTCGATACCGAGCTCGACCAACCGTGCCGCCAGCCGATAAGCGCGGGCGCTGGCCCACCGGAACGATCCGGTATCGGTGGTCAGCCCCGCATACAGGCAATAGGCCACATCGGTGTCGATCGGTTTGTCCCAGGCATCGAGCAGGTCGGCGACCATCATCGTGGTGGAGTCGGCCGAGGGCTCGACGAAGTTCGCGGTGCCGAACATCTGGTTTGACGCGTGGTGATCGATCACCAGCACATCCTGGCCGTCGGCGGTCATCTCGCGCAGGCCCCCGAGCCGGTTGACGCTCGGAATATCCACGGTGACAACCAGATCGACATCGCGACGCATGGCGTCGGGCGCAACCAGAAGTTGGCCGCCGGGCAGCGATCGCAACGACTCCGGAAGAGCGGCCGGAGCCGCAAAGCTGACTTCGACGGTCTTGCCACACCGGTCCAGTACCAAGGCCAGCCCCAGCCCCGCTCCGATCGTGTCGGCGTCGGGATGGACGTGGCAGAGGACCCCGATCGTGGCCGCGGCTTCCAGCACCTTGGCGGCGCCGACGGCGTCGACTCGTTGTGTAGTCGAATCAGTCTTCGAGTTCGTCGTCGTCACCGGCGCCTTCCCCGTGAGCGGTTAATGCACCTACGTTTTCGTCGTCCTGCTCCGCCCCGCTCACCCGGTACGGATCGGCGTCGCCGGCCGGCGAGGCTCCCTCACGCACTCGGGCCACGTCCGCATCGGCGGCGCGCGCCCGGGCCAGCAATTCCTCCATCCGCTGCACGGAGTCCGACACCGTGTCGCGGGTGAAGGTCAGCGTGGGAGTGAACCGCACACCGGTGCCGGCTCCGACCTTACTGCGCAACACACCCCTGGCGCGTTCCAGCGCCGCAGCGGCGCCTTGGTAATCGGGCGCGTCGTCCAGCGTCGACCCCATGACCGTGTAGTACAGCGTCGCGTCATGCAGATCGCCAGACATCTTGCAGTCGACGATCGTCACACCGGCCAGTCCGGGGTCTTTGATCTCGTACTCGATCGCCGTGGCGACGATTTCAGAGATCCGTTTGGACAGCCGGCGCGCCCGCGCCGGGTCAGCCATGCCACACGGTCAACTTGTCGGAGCTCATACTCAGGCGCGCTCCTTTTCCACAAGCTCGTAGGTCTCGATGACGTCGCCCTCTTTGAGGTCGGAATAGGTCAGCGTCAGACCGCATTCGTAGCCGTCGCGGACCTCGGTGACGTCGTCCTTCTCCCGTCGCAGTGAGGACACCGTGAGGTTTTCGGCCACCACGATGTTGTCCCGCAGCAAGCGGGCCTTGGCGTTGCGCCGCACGATGCCGGAGGTGACCAGACATCCCGCGATGAGACCGACCTTCGACGACCGGAACAGCGCGCGGATCTCGGCACGACCGAGCTGGTTCTCCTCGTAGATCGGCTTGAGCATGCCCTTGAGCGCACTCTGGATCTCGTCGATGGCCTGGTAGATC
>NZ_DASXHW010000028.1:0-11275 GCF_036488105.1 Mycobacterium sp.
GACTGCGCGCCCTGGGGCGCTTGTTCGACGTCATCGGCGATCATCTGCCGTTTGAGACTCCGATCAACTCCGCGGCGATGCAGTACTACACCCAGATGCCGCCCGCAGATGACACCCCTGCCGAACGCGACCTCGGCATCACGCAACGGGACGCGGCGCAGACGCTCGCCGAGACGATCGACGGGCTGCAGGAGGTTGGCCGCATTTAGGTCCGCCCTACCGGATTCGGCTTAAACCTCGCGGTTGACTGCGGTAGATTGCTCGCTGCCATGCTCACGGCCAAGGGGGAATTCATGGGCAATCGAAATCGGCTCCGTTTCGCTGCTGCTGGCTTCCTCTCGACTGCTCTGATGTCCATCGGACCGGCGCTGGCCCGGGCCGACGACGGGTCGATCATCATCGACTTCGTCCGGCACGCGGAGTCGATCGACAACAAAGCCGGCATCATCGACACGACCCCGCCCGGAACACCACTCGACACGACTGGCGAAGGTCAGGCAAGCGCCATCGCTACCACAATCCAGAACGAGTTCGGGACCAACTTCGGCGGGCTCTTCGACTCGCAGGAGCTCAGGACGGCGGAGACCGCGGCGCCGTTGGCTCAAGAGCTGGCGGCTAGCGGACATGCCACCACGCTCGACACCTTGGCCGGGCTCAACGAGATTCCCGCCGGCGCCTTCGAAGGGCACCCGACCACCAGCCTCGAAGGCATCCTGTACCTACTGGGCCCACTCTCCTGGGCGATGGGCGCTGTGTTGGTCCCGGATATCGGCGATCCCAGCGTCAACGGCGTGACGTTCGACGAAAGCTTCAGTGGCGCCGTACAACACATTTACGACACCACCGCGAGCGCGACCGGCACCCCGACCGACGTCGCGTTCTCCAGCGAAGGCGCGATCGCCGTCTGGACGCTGATGAACGTCAACAACCCCGATTTCTCCGTCCTCCTGCAGGAAGTGGAAAAGACCGGCGGTTTCCTACCCACCACGGGCCAAGTCGTCGTCGAAGGCCAGCCCGGAGACTGGACGTTGGTCAGCTACGACGGGACGCCGGTACCGCAGGATCCGGGGCTGGCAACCGACCTGTTCGTCGACTTCCGCAGCCTGATCGAGGCGCCGCAATTCGCCGACTACCACATCTACGAGGCTCTGCTGACCGGTAATTCGGCGACGATCGATGCCGCGCTTCAGACCGGCCTCACCCAAGTCGACACGGCGCTGGCTCAGTTCCCCGTCGCGGTGTTCGACGATATCGTCACGGCCCTGGGCGGTACCGTCTAAGCCAATCTTGTTGATGGCGGACGAATTCCGCATCCACGACACGCCCGTGTCCCGGGACGTAGATGGCATCGGGCCCGCCAATCGCAAGAAGACGGTCGAGCGTGTCCGGCCACGCCGTCACATCGGAATCGGCGTCGATGGCCGGGTCGCCGGATTCCTCGATGAGATCACCGGCGAAGACCACGGTCCGCTCGCCGGCGGCACCGGGCACCGAGACGACGAGATCCGCGTCGGTGTGGCCGCCCCCCGGCCGTGCGATGGCCACCTCGCGGTTCCCCAGGTCCAGAACTGCGTCGTCGACGGCGTGTTGGGGCGCCCGCAGTGCGGCGATCGCGTGGTCGATCTCAGTGGCGTCGGCCCCGTAACTCAGTGCATCGTCGCGGAGCCGAGCAATATCGGATGTGAGGTAGTCCAAAACTTCCGGTGCACAGAATATTTGAGCATCTGCGAATCCCCCGGAGCCCAACACATGATCGAAGTGCTTGTGGGTCAACACCACATGGGTCACGCTGCGCCCGGCAATCAGGCGCACGTCGTCATAGATCGCGCGCGCTTCGGTGAGCGTGGTACCTGTGTCGACCAGCAACACTCCGGTACTGCCCTGCACCAGGCCGACAGTGACGTCGAGAAATGCCAGCCGGCAGCGATGCACGCTGTCGGTCAACGACTCCCAGTCGAAGTGCACAGGCAGTCAGAGCAGGCCTGGGGATCAGGCCCCGTAGACCGGGACCGGCGGCCGCGACTTGCCCAACAGGTCGGCGACGACGGGTCCCAACTCGGCGGGATCCCAACGAGCGCCCTTGTCGATCTGCGGGCCGTGCGCCCAGCCCTCGGCGACGCGAATCTTGCCGCCCTCGACCTCGAACACCTTGCCGGTGATGTCACGAGATTCGTTGCTGCCCAGCCACACCACCAGTGGCGAGATGTTCTCCGGCGCCATCGCGTCGAAGTCGTCGTCCTGGGTGGCCATCATGTCCGCGAACACGGTCTCGGTCATCCGGGTCCGGGCCGACGGCGCGATCGCATTGACCGTGACCCCGTAGCGGCCCATTTCGGCGGCGGCGACCAGCGTCATCGCCGCGATACCCGCCTTGGCGGCGCTGTAGTTACCCTGGCCGACACTGCCCTGCAGGCCCGCGCCGGAACTGGTGTTAATGATCCGCGCGTCAACGGTTTTGCCCTCTTTGCTCAGCCCGCGCCAGTACGACGACGCGTGCCGCATGGCCGCGAAGTGACCCTTGAGGTGTACGGCGATGACGGCGTCGAACTCCTCTTCGCTGGTGTTGGCCATCATCCGGTCGCGCACGATGCCGGCGTTGTTCACCAGCACGTCCAGGCCACCGAAACTGTCGACGGCGGTCTGGACCAGAGCGGCGGCCTGATCCCAGTCCGCGATGTTGGAGCCGTTGGCGACGGCTTCGCCGCCGGCAGCGGTGATCTCGTCGACGACGCTCTGGGCCGCGCTGCCACCACTTGCGGGGGATCCGTCCAGGCCCACACCGATGTCGTTGACCACGACGCGCGCGCCTTCGGCGGCGAAGGCCAAGGCGTGCGCGCGCCCGATACCGCCGCCCGCTCCGGTGACGATGACGACGCGGCCGTCGACTACACCCATACCCGTGACTCCTCTACTTGATCGCGCTTGCGTTCGTGGTGGCCAGATAATGCGGCGGTTCGCCGCCGCCGTGCACCTCCAACGAGGCACCGCTGATGTAGGCCGCCGCGTCCGAGGCCAGAAACGCTGCGGCCCAACCGACATCGGCGGGTGTGGCGAGACGCGCGAGCGGCACGTTCTTCGAAATCGCGGCGATCGATTCGGCATCGCCGTAGAACAGCTCCGATTGCTCGGTCTCGACCATGCCGACCACGCAGGCGTTCACCCGCACCTTTGGGCCCCACTCCACCGCCAGCGTCTGGGTGAGGTTTTCCAGGCCCGCCTTGGCCGCCCCGTAGGCGCCGGTGCCCGGTGACGGCCGTCGGCCGCTGAGGCTGCAGATGTTGACGATCGACCCGCCACTCGGCTGGTTCTGCATCGTCTCGTTGGCGTGCTGGGAAACCGACAGTGCACCAAGCAGATTGAGCTCGATGATTTTGCGGTTGAACTTCGCGCTGGACTCCGCCGTCAAAACGAAGGGCGAGCCTCCGGCGTTGTTGACGATGGCGTCGAGGTGGCCGTGCCGGTCCACGATGGCGTCGACCATCGCCTTGACCGCGTCGTCGTCGCGGATGTCGCAGGGGTGGAATTCGTAGGGCAGGCCTTCAACCGCTCGCCGAGCACAGGTGACTACGGTGGCACCCTGCTGGGCGAAAACGCCGCTGATCCCGGCACCTACCCCTCGAACGCCGCCGGTCACCAGCACAACCCGGCCGCTGAGCCCGAAGCTGAACGCGGGGCCTCCATCGGCATGGGTCACTGTGCTAGCGTACCAAGCAAGTGCTTGCTTAGGTAATCGTCCCCCAAGGAAGTGGTCGAGGATCTCGATGACTATTACGTCGCGCACCGTCGAACCGGGGATAGTCGCCGTCACCGTCGACTTTCCCCCTGTCAACGCCATCCCGTCACGCGGCTGGTTCGAACTCGGCGAGGTGCTGACCGCCGCCGGCAATGACCAGACCACCCACGCGGTGATCCTGCGGGCCGAGGGCCGTGGGTTCAACGCCGGGGTCGACATCAAGGAGATGCAGCGCACCGAGGGCTTCACCGCGCTCATCGATGCCAACCGCGGCTGCTTCGCCGCCTTCCGCGCGGTCTACGAGTGCGCGGTCCCGGTGATCGCCGCAGTCAACGGTTTCTGCGTCGGAGGCGGCATCGGCCTGGTGGGCAACGCCGACGTCATCGTGGCCTCCGAGGATGCGACGTTCGGGCTGCCGGAGGTCGAGCGCGGCGCGCTGGGCGCAGCGACCCACCTGTCCCGATTGGTGCCGCAGCACCTGATGCGGCGACTGTTCTTCACCGCGGCCACTGTCGATGCCGCCACCCTGCACCACTTCGGTTCGGTGCACGAGGTGGTGCCGCGCGAGGAACTCGACGAAGCCGCCCTGCGGGTGGCGCGCGACATCGCAGCAAAGGACACCCGCGTCATCCGCGCGGCCAAGGAAGCGCTGAACCTGATCGACGTGCAGCGGGTCAACTCCAGTTACCGTATGGAGCAAGGCTTTACCTTCGAGCTCAACCTGGCCGGGGTGGCCGACGAGCACCGCGACGCGTTCGCCGGTACCGCGAAGGGCAAAAAAGAGTGAGCGACAAACGAACCACGCTCGACGACGCCGTCGCGCAACTGCGCAGCGGCATGACGATCGGTATCGGCGGTTGGGGATCGCGGCGCAAGCCCATGGCGTTTGTGCGGGCCATGCTTCGCACCGACGTCACAAATCTGACCGTAGTGACCTACGGCGGACCGGATTTGGGGCTGCTCTGTTCGGCCGGCAAGGTCAAACGGGTTTACTACGGGTTCGTCTCGCTGGACTCGCCGCCGTTCTACGACCCGTGGTTTGCCAAGGCCCGCAGCGGCGGAACACTTGAGGCACGCGAAATGGACGAGGGCATGCTGCGATGCGGATTGCAGGCAGCGGCGCAGCGGTTGCCGTTCCTGCCGATTCGCGCCGGGTTGGGCAGTTCGGTTCTGGACTTCTGGGAAGGCGAACTGCGAACAGTGACCAGCCCCTACCCGGCGCCGGACGGCGGACACGAGACTCTGCTCGCGATGCCTGCGCTGAACCTCGACGCCGCGTTCGTCCATCTCAACCTCGGCGACGAACGGGGCAACGCCGCCTACACCGGCATTGACCCCTACTTCGACGACCTCTTCTTGATGGCCGCCGAGCGGCGCTACCTTTCGGTAGACCGCCTCGTCTCGACCGAAGAACTGGTCAAAGCCGTTCCGCCGCAAGCATTGCTGGTGAACCGGATGATGGTCGACGGGGTCGTGGAGGCGGCCGGTGGCGCGCACTTCACCACCGCGGCACCGGATTACGGCCGCGACGAGAAATTCCAACGGCACTACGCCGAGGCCGCGGCAACCGACGAGGGCTGGCAGACGTTCGTGCAGACCTATCTGTCCGGCGGTGAAGCCGAATACCAGGCGGCCGTGCGTAAGTTCGCAGAGGAGGCGTCGTCGTGACCGACACCGCGAGCACCCGCGCCGAAGTGTGCGCAGCCGCCTGCGCCGACTTGTTCCGCGACGCAGGCGAGATCATGGTCAGCCCAATGACGAACATGGCGTCGGTCGGCGCGCGGCTGGCCCGGCTGACGTTCTCCCCCGACATCCTGCTGACCGATGGCGAGGCGCAACTGCTGGCCGACACCCCGGCACTCGGCAAGACCGGACCCGTCGAAGGCTGGATGCCCTTCGGCCGGGTGTTCGAGACGCTGGCCTGGGGACGCCGGCACGTGGTGATGGGCGCCAATCAGGTTGACCGCCATGGCAATCAGAACATCTCCGCGTTCGGGCCGTTGCAGCAGCCGAAACGACAGATGTTCGGTGTCCGCGGCGCACCGGGGAACGCCATCAACCACGCGACGAGCTACTGGGTGGGCAGCCACTCCAAGCGAGTGTTCTGCGAGACCGTCGACGTGGTCTGTGGTGTCGGCTGGGACAACGTGGACACCGACAACCCGGCCTTCCGGTTCGCCAACACATATCGGGTGGTGTCCAACCTTGGCGTGTTCGACTTCGGTGGGCCGGACCGCACGATGCGGGTGCTGTCGCTGCACCCAGGCGTCTCGGCCGACGAGGTCCGCGAGAACACCTCGTTCGACGTGCACGGCCTCGACGGTGCGGACGAGTCCAGGCTCCCGACCGACGACGAGTTGCGGCTGATCCGCGAGGTCATCGACCCTAAAGCATGGCGCGACCGAGAGATACGTTGATGAAACTGCGCACGCCACTGACCGAGCTGATCGGCGTCGAGCACCCGGTGGTGCAAACCGGAATGGGCTGGGTGGCCGGCGCGCGTCTTGTGGCGGCGACTTCGAATGCGGGCGGACTGGGTATTCTGGCCTCGGCCACCATGACGCTCGACGAACTAGCCGCCGCGATCGGGAAGGTCAAAACGGCCACCGACAAACCGTTCGGTGTCAACATTCGCGCCGACGCCGGAGATGCCGGCGACCGGGTGGATCTGATGATTCGCGAAGGCGTCAAGGTCGCATCATTCGCGTTGGCGCCCAAACAGGAGTTGATCAGCAAGCTCAAAGACGCGGGCTCAGTCGTCATTCCGTCGGTCGGCCTGGCCAAGCACGCCCGCAAAGTGGCCTCCTGGGGCGCCGACGCGGTGATCGTCCAGGGCGGCGAAGGCGGCGGGCACACCGGGCCGATCGCCACGACCCTGCTGTTGCCCTCGGTTCTTGATGCGGTCAGCATTCCGGTGATCGCGGCGGGTGGCTTCTTCGATGGCCGCGGGCTCGCGGCGGCGTTGTCATACGGCGCCGCCGGCGTGGCGATGGGCACCCGGTTCCTGCTCACCTCGGATTCCACCGTGCCCGACGCGGTCAAGCAGCGTTATCTGCAGTCCGCGCTCGACGGCACCGTCGTCACCACGCGAGTCGACGGCATGCCGCACCGCGTGCTACGCACCGGCCTCGTCGAGAAGCTGGAAAGCGGTTCTCGAGCAAGGGGTTTCACCGCTGCCATCGGCAACGCCGCGAAGTTCAAGAAGATGTCACGGATGACATGGGCCTCGATGATTCGCGACGGCCTGGCGATGCGGCACGGCAAGGACCTGTCCTGGTCGCAGGTGTTGATGGCCGCCAACACGCCGATGTTGCTCAAAGCCGGCCTGGTTGAGGGCAACACCGACGCGGGCGTGCTGGCCTCTGGGCAAGTTGCCGGCATCGTTGACGACCTACCGTCGTGCGCAGAGCTGATCGAGTCGATCGTCGCCGAGGCGGTCAAGCACTTGCAGGCCGCGTCGGCGCTAGTCCAGGACTAACAGGTCTCTGGTCGTCAGGACTCCACGACCATCAGCGTGTGCCCGGTCGGGTCGCGGAACCAGAACATCGGTGGAACCGGCTCACCCATCCGCGCCACCTGCGCGTCGACGTCGACGCCGAGTTCCCTCATCGCCGCATGGGTGGCGTCAATGTCGCTGGTGGTCAACGTGATACCGGTGTTGGTCGGCTGCACTGGCCCGCCGTCAGGTGGGGGTGGAGCAAGCGCGATGCCGGTCGTGCCCTCGGGTGGGTATACCTCGATCCATCGGTACTCGCCACCGAACGGCTGGTCGGTTCGCTTCTCGAACCCGAGGGACTCGTAGAACGCGACCGCTTTGTCCTGCTCGGGTGTCGGCACGCACACCAGGCTCATCGTGGTCAGGCCGGTCGTCGTTTTGGTCATCTTGCTCCTTCGGGTTGGTTGATTTCTGCGGTATCAGCGCCGTACGCGCGCGCTATGTCTTGCGATCCGGCCCAGCGGCTGTAGGTGGGTGACCGCGGCCAGCCCTCTGGAGAGTCCTGCCACTCCTCCTGACGGCCGTAGGGCAGTAGATCGATCAACGCGAACGAGTGACTCAGCTGCTCGGTTCCGCGGCCGTTGGTGTGCCAGGTGCGGTACACCTGATTCCCGTCGCGCAGAAAGACATTCACCGCGAATCCGCCGCCGGGTGGGGCGCCGACATCGGTGCCGAACGAGCTGTTCGCGGTGGAGTACCAGGTCATCTTGTTGCCCACTCGCCGCTGGTAGGCGAGTGCTTCGTCGATGGGTCCTTGGGTGACGATCACGAACCGGGCGTCGTAGTTGTCCAGAAACTCCAGCCTGGTGAACTGAGAAGTGAAGCCGGTGCACCCCGGGCACTGCCACTCTTCATCGGGAAACCACATGTGGTTGTACACGATCAGCTGCGACTTCCCGTCGAAGATCTCGGCCAGACACGCGGGTCCGTTCTCGCCCTCCAGAACGTAGTCCGGCATCGCGACCATCGGCAGCCGTCGTCGCTGCGCCGCGATGGCGTCAAGCTCACGGGTGGCCGCTTTCTCCCGAACACGCAGGGCTTCCAGTTCGCGCAGCCAGACTTGCTCGTCCACTACGGGCGGCAATCCTGCGGTTGTCACAACGATCCCCTCCGATGTCCATGTTCACGCTGTCAACATGCTAATGTTCACACCGTACACTTCGGCGTCGAGGGGGGTCAAGAGTTGGCTACCTTGAAGACCGGCTACCACCACGGAGACCTGCGCACGGCGTTGATCGACGCCGGACTGGCCCTCACCCGGACCGGCGGGCCGGAAGCGCTCACCATCCGGGAAGCGACTCGGCGGGCGGGGGTTTCACCCAACGCCGCCTATCGTCACTTCGCCGATCGTGAAGCCCTGCTCGGCGCGGTTGCCAGCGCAATCCAACATCGGATGGCGGCACGGATGGCGCGCTCGTCGCACCGGCGAGGCGCGGCGGATCAACTGCGCGCGGTCGGGATGGGCTACATCAAATTTGCACTCGACGAGCCAGGATGGTTCGCGGTGGCATTTTTCGGAGCAGTCGACCCCGATGAAACTGCCGGTGCTCCACCGTATCTGGCGTTGGTCGATGCCCTCGACGGGATGGTGGCCGCAGGGGTACTCGCCCCCGAACGACGCGATGGCGCGGAATGGCCGTGCTGGTCTGCGGTGCACGGGTTCGCCGAACTCGTCTTGGACGGACCGCTGCGCTACGCCGGCCGCCGCGATGTCGAGGCGTTGGCGCGGCGCACAGTCGATGACATCGTCGCCGGGGTCGTGCGTTGACGCGTTCAGCCGCCGAGCGTGCAACCTGCTACGCGACCCGCCGATCTGGCGTCGCATCGTTCACGCTCGCCGTCATGAGCGCCATCCAGCTGTTTGCATTGCAGCGACGACACGGGAGATGAAAGTCTCCTGCCGGTATTTGAGTAATTCACTGCTGACCCTGACGATCACCCAACCCAAGTCGAGCAAGGCCGAATACCGATCTATGTCACGATCGCGCTGCTCAGCGTTTGTCCAATGTTGCGGCCCGTCGTATTCGATGCCGACCCGCAAGTCGTCGTAACCCATGTCGATGCGGGCCACGAATTCGCCGTAGTCGTCACGCACCACGATCTGCGTTCGCGGAGCCGGAATTCCCGCATCGACCAAGGCGAGCCGTGTCCTGGTCTCCTGAGGAGATTCTGCGCCGCCGTCGACCAGCGGCAGAACCCGCCGGAGCCTCACGACGCCGCGCGCGCCGAAGTGTCGAGGCATGATCGCCTCGACATCGACATCTTTGACATCCGTCGCATGCACCAAGGCATCAAGCTGCTGTATCGCCCGCAGCCGACTGCGCACTCGCCGACCGATGTCGAATACCGTTCGGGCGGGGCTGGTTACGACGATCCCGCCGACCTCCCAAACCTCGTCGGCGAGCAGCGTCTCACTGTGGACAGCTATGCCAGCGGGCGGATGGCGGTTGGCATAGATCAACTCAGCGTTGAGCGTTGCGTCCACCCAGTTGGCGCCGAGCAGCGCAGCGGCCGAGTGCCCGGAAACGACTGCCTTCCGTCGTGACCACAGCCACGCCGCCTCCGCACGCTGGACCGCCGTCAAGTCGATGCCGCCTGGCACGTACACGCCGGGATAGACCGGGTCGTAGAGCGCGCGCATTGCCCGTTCCGGCAGCGCCTTCGCAGCCAGCGCTTCAGAGCTAAGAAATGGCCAGCCCAATTCCTTCATGCGCCGATGCTGCCAACGAGCACCGACAAGCCCTCGACTGTGAATCTCGCGACGCGACTCTCCGATGAGGCGTCGTGTGGTGCACGCTCGGCCTCCGCCGGACTACAACCGTTCGATGATCGTGACGTTTGCGGTGCCGCCGCCTTCGCACATGGTCTGCAGGCCGTACCGGCCGCCGATGCGCTCCAGTTCGTTGAGCATGGTGGTGAAAAGCTTTGCACCGGTTGCACCTAACGGGTGGCCAAGTGCGATCGCACCCCCGTTGGGGTTGACCTTCTCCGGGTCGGCCTTGATCTCCTTGAGCCAGGCCAATACGACCGGCGCGAATGCCTCGTTGATCTCGACGGTGTCGATGTCGCCGATGGACAGGCCGGTCTTTTCCAGCGCGTAACGGGTGGCCGGGATCGGGCCGGTCAGCATGAACACCGGGTCGGCAGCGCGGGCGCTGATGTGATGAATACGCGCCCGCGGCGTGAGCTTGTGGTCCTTGACCGCCTGCTCGGACGCCAGCAGCACCGCGCTGGCACCGTCAGAAATCTGACTGGCCATCGCGGCGGTCAGGCGGCCTCCCTCGACCAACGGCTTCAGGCCGGCCATCTTCTCCAGCGACGACTCGCGCGGCCCCTCGTCGACGCGGAACACACCGTGTTCGGTTTCCACGGCGATGATCTCGTTGTCGAAGTGTCCGCCGCGGATCGCACCGAAGGCGCGCTCGTGGCTGGTCAGCGCGTACTGCTCCATCTCCTCGCGAGACAGGTTCCACTTCTCGGCGATCAACTCAGAGCCACGGAATTGCGAGATTTCCTGATCGCCGTATCGGTGCAGCCACTGCTTGGACTCATTGGTCGGCGAGGTGAAGCCGAACTGCTCGCCGACGGTCATCGCCGACGAGATCGGGATCTGGCTCATGTTCTGCACGCCGCCGGCCACGATCACGTCTGCGGTGCCCGCCATAATCGCTTGCGCGCCAAAGGAAATAGCCTGCTGGCTGGAACCGCACTGCCGGTCGACGGTAACGCCGGGAACCTCTTCGGGGTAACCGGCGGCCAGCCACGAGAGCCGGGCGATGTTGCCGGCCTGTGCTCCGATGGCGTCGACGCAGCCGGCGATCACGTCGTCGACGGCGGCCGGGTCGACGTCGACCCGGTCCAGCAGTCCGCGCCATCCCAGGGCACCCAAGTCGACCGGGTGTATCCCGGCCAACCCACCGCCGCGCTTGCCAACCGCGGTACGCACAGCATCGATGACGTACGCCTCCGGCATGTTCAGACTCCTTCTTTCTGGATCCCGCCCAGAACGATGGCGAGATATTTTTGACCCACCTGCACAGCGGTGA
>NZ_DASXHW010000102.1:0-10542 GCF_036488105.1 Mycobacterium sp.
TCTTTCATGCCGTAAATGTCGGCTTCCTTGAACTGCAAGTCGTCGGGCGGCACCGCCAGTTGCAGTCCAGGGAGCCGGCGCGCCAAGGTCGCGAAGGCCACCTGCATTTCGACTCTGGCGAGGTTGGCGCCGATGCATTGGTGCGCGCCGTAGCCGAAGGCCAAGTGCCCGCGGACATTTCGGCCGACGTCGAGAGCGTCTGGGCTGTCGACGAATTCGGGATCCCAGTTCCCGGCAGGCAGGTTCATCAACAATCGCTCCCCGGCCCGAATCTGCTGGCCACCGAGAATGAGGTCTTCGATCGCTATCCGGTCCACCTGGGCATGCACGATAGTGAGGTAGCGCATGAGCTCCTCGACGGCCTGGGCGATGACGGTGGCATCGTCGGTTTGGCCGAGTCGCTCGAACACACTGCGATGCTCGAGCAGCGCAACGGTACCCAACCCGATCATGTTGGCGGTCGTCTCGTGGCCGGCCAGCATCATGATCACACCGTTGACCGCCACGGTGTTGTAGTCGAGCTGGCCGGTCGCGACGTAATCGGTGATGAGACGGCTGATCAGGTCGTCGCCGGGCTCGCGTTCCTTACGCGCCACCAACTCTTGGATATACACGTACATCTCGATGAAGCCCTGCGCCCGTTGCTCGTCGGTGGAATTCACGTCCAATCCCGCAGTGGAGTTGTGCTGGAAGAGTTCGAGGTCTTCGGGAGGGACGCCGAGGAGCAGCGCGATCACCAATGACGGCACCGGTAGGGCGAAGTCGCGCACGATGTCTGCCGGCGGGCCTTCGTCGATCATCTTGTCCAGGTAGTGATCGACCAGTTTCTGGATCTGCGGCCGCATCGCCTCAGTACGTCTGAAGGTGAATTGGCTGGTCATCATGCGCCGCAACCGGTGGTGCTCGGGATCGTCGGTGCGCGCGAAAATCACCGGCTTCTCGTTGTCGCTGGACGAGTCGAACAGGTCCGGGAGAGTGTCCGCGGACAGCCGCGGGTCGACCAAGGCAGCCCTGATGTCCTGGTAGCGGCTCACCGACCAGACCTGTTGGCCGTTCCACATCGCCCGCTGCAGGCCTGGCTCGTTTCGCCACTCGGCGAATTCAGGTGGCGGATGAAGGGGACAGCGTGCGGCCCGTGGGGCCGGTATGACCGGCAGATCGGTCTCGGGGCGAGAATCGGAAGTCGTTGAAGTCACCGGCGTTTTCCGTTAAGTGTCAGATGGCTGTCAAGTCCACGAGCGTAGAGCGCGGCTAAGTGGCAGTCAACAGTCAGTTATGCTGCTGTGATGACTGCGGTAACCGACCGGCCGTTACGCGCCGATGCCGCCCGCAACGCCGAGCGGATCCTGAAAGCCGCGCGGGAGGTCTACGGCGAACTCGGGCCCGACGCGCCCATCGAGGCGATCGCCCGTCGCGCCGGGGTCGGTGAGCGCACCCTTTACCGGAGGTTTCCGACCAAGGCAGAACTGGTTCGGGCGGCGCTGGACCAGTGCATCGCCGAAGACCTCACGCCGACGATCGAGGCCGTCAGTAACGCCACTGACCCCATGGCGGGTCTGGCCGAGCTGTTCGATGCGGCGATATCGCTGGGCGCGCGCGAACACAACCTGTTGACGGCCGCGCGCCGAGCCGGGTCCTTCACGTCCGACGTCTCGGCCGGGCTGTACGAGGCGCTCAGGGAACTCGCTGATCGCGGCCAGCGAGCCGGCGTCGTGCGGGCCGATCTGGCCCCCGCTGACCTGCCGAGGATGATCGCGATGCTGCACAGCGTGCTGTGGACGATGGACTCCGGCAGTGACGGTTGGCGTCGCTACGTGGCGCTGATGCTCGACGCGATATCGGCCGGCGACCGGCGAACGCTGCCTCCGGCGGCCAAGCTTCGCTTTGTGCCCGAGTCGGGCGACTGGCCGATGGAGGGCGGCGCCTGAGCGGCGTGGCAATCCGCCTCACCTGCGGCGTCGTTATCTGATCGTGACTATTTCGCGATTTGCTCGTAAGCTGCTCGCCGTGCCGAGACACAAGTTAGCCAGCGGTGGGCGAAAGTCGCCGGTTCTGATGGCTGCGGTTGCCGCTCCGGTCGCCATCATCTTTGCCCTCGGCGGCAGCGCCGATGCGCAGGGCCACCACGGCAAGGCCGATGTGGTAGCTGACGCGCCGTGTTGCCACCTGCAGATCATGGCCACCGCACCGACCACGGCGGCGTGGGCAGCGTCCGCTGTCCCGGGCATCGGCGCTCCCGACGAGACTGCGCCGGCATCACGCGCGTCGCGATGGCACGTCGCCTCCAAGAACGCCCCCCAAGTCCTGATCTCGGATGTCGCTCCGGAACGTGGCCTACAGGTCAAGACGATCCTGGCGGCTCGCACCATCAGCGCGGTGTTCCCGGAGATCAAGAACATGGGCGGCGTTCGACCGGACGCGCTCAGGTGGCATCCCGAGGGTTTGGCGATCGACGTGATAATCCCCAACCCGTCCAGCGCCGCCGGCATAGCGCTCGGCAACCAGATCGTCTCGTTCGCGCTCAAGAACGCGGACAAATTTTCGTTGCAGGATTGCATTTGGCGCGGTACGTACTACACGCCCAAGGGTCCGTCAGGATCCGGCTACGGCCATTACGACCACGTCCACATCACCACCCGCGGTGGCGGATACCCCAAGGGCGGGGAAGTCTACCTTCGCTGATCGCGCCGGCGCGGCCCCACGAGTTCCGAGAACAGTTCGTTGTAGCCGGCGTCTAGCGTGACGAACACTGCGCGGGTGCCGCTGACCGCAACCGACCAGTCACCGCCTGAGCAGGTCCAATTCTGTTGAAGCCATGATGACTCTCCTTCCTGTCTAAGCGCAGTGCGTTTCAGCTACGCAGAGACTGCTTGTCGGCCGCATCAAACGCTATGAGCGGGAGCTGTTTTGGACGACCGATGCGATCGCACCGTGATGAAGCGCGGCGGATTGTGGGTTATCTCCGGCTAAACGTCACTATTTGGCAACAGTGCGGTGTGGCGTAGTGCATGTTGAACACCGGTCTATTAAAAAGATCTTGGCCGAAACGCGAATCCGGTATGGCTACGCGCTTTTGGCTGCATCACTTGCTGCGCGGGAAATACCCGAGCGTGAACGAGGGAGTGGACGTCGATGGCAGCCTTCGACCGATTCAGTATCAAAGTCGTTGCCGGCGTTGGCTTATGCGGCGCCGCGATAGCGTTGAGCCCGGATGTGGCAGCCGCTCCGTTGAAGACAGGCGGCTACGGGTGCATGCAGGGCGCCGCGGGCGAAGTCGCCGCGCCGGCAGTCGCCGGCGGAGCGATTGCCGGCGGGGCGATTGCCGGCGGGGCGACTGCCGGCGGCGCGGCGGCGTGCGCGCCGGCGGGTGCTCCGCTCGCCGAAATGTCTGGTGCGCCGGTAGCTGCCGGTGCCCCAGTGCCGGCTGGCGTTCCGATTCCTGCCGGTGCTCCAATTCCGGCGGGTGCTCCACTGCCCGCGCCGATTCCGGCCGGTGCGCCGATCATTGCTCTGGGGCCGGTTGGTGCTCCGGTACCCGGTGCCGTGCTCAACGACTTGGCCGGTGCCGCCGGCGGTAAGGGTGCTCCGACGGGTTCGGCGCCCACCAACGGTCCGCTGCCCGGTCAGCCGCTGCCGCCCGGTCCTCCCGAATGACACGCCCTCCGTAGTGAAGACAGCGCCCCCGAGTTCAGCTCGGGGGCGCTGTCTTTTGTCGGACTAAATACAATGCGCACCAACGGTATTACGGTGCACGCACATCACTGTGGCCGCGGAGGTTTAAGGCGCCTAGGCTACTGCTTAACCACCACCGGGTCGCCGACGTTGACCGTATTGAAGTACCACTCGGCGTCGGCGGGGCTCAGGCTGATGCAGCCGTGGCTGACATTTTCACGTCCCAGCGACTGGACAGCCCACGGAGCCGAATGCACGAACAGTCCGCGGCTGCTGATCCGGCTGGCGTATTCCACCGGTGTCTTGTAACCCGCGGGATCGGTGATCGGAACGCCGACGCTGCTCGAATCCATAATCACAGTGCGCTCTTTGGACATCACCGTATAAACACCGACAGGTGTCGGGAACTGCGGTCGCCCCATCGAGGCCGGCATAACACCCGGTTCGCCCCAGTGCGGTCGGTGGTGCGGGGCCGGCAGTTGCGGCGAAGGTCCGCTCGGAACCCCGTCGACGCTCACCGTGAAGGTGTGATCTGAGATGTCGGCAACACCGAGGACGGCGGGTCCGGTTTTGAAATCCGTCGACAGGCCGCCCACGGACAGCGCAATGGTGCTGTGCGCCGGCCAGTATCGGTCCGGAACCCATTGCACAACATCGCGATCGAGCCACTCGAACTTGCCGGTCATCGATGGTGTCGATAAAACGCGAACCGCCCGCTCGGCCGCACTTCGGTTGGCGACGGGTGTGCGGAACGTGACGACTACAGGATGTGCAACGCCCACCACCTGGCCCGTCGACGGCCGGACCGAAGCCACCGCAAAGGACTCTGACTGGTGCGACGCCGTCAGACTGATGCCGGATGGCCCGGCGACTACCGTCGCCGAGATCCCAACCACCACAACAAGAGACCGAAAGACCGCCCGCATGCGTCAGTTCCTTCTAGTAGACAGGTTTGCAATAACGATCCTACGGGTGTCCGGAATGTTGGAAGTTTAAGGGCGCGTTAGCGATTCGATAACACATCGGTCACGTTTTGGCCACGGCCAGCGGAAACCAGACCCGCCAATCGATAACTGAGCTCAGCGAACACCGGCTGCCACACCCAATGCGATGCGGCGAAATGGCGATGCAGTCCAGTCACCTGCGCCGCCGAGTCCAGAAATGTCAGCCCGCTGAAGTCGAGGTGCAGTTCGGTCAGATCGACTTGCCGCGCGAGTAATTGCGATGCCGCCTCGACGACCTCATCGGCAGTCTCGTAGTCGAGGTCGCCGGTTACTTTGGACGCAGGCCGATCGTCCTGTTTTGGTGATTATCACGGAAAAGGTCATGTATTCACTGGGGGTCGGTCGCCGAACTCTTCTTGTCGGCGAGGGCGGAGTTGGCCGCAGCCAGTCTCAGTTTTGCTACGCCCCGATCTTGATATTCCGGATCTGTAATCGGGTCGCACTCGCTACGGTCAACAGTACATACGGACGGAGGTGTTATGACGGGCCAGATTCCATTGGTCGACTACTTGGTGCTCGATGACGGCGGTCCCCACCTCGTCGCGCAGGAATGCACAAACTGCGGCGCCCGATTCTTCGATCGGCGCAATGCCTGCGCCAGTTGTTTCGCGTCCGAATTTTCATCCGTTGCAGTCGCGACCGAGGGCACGCTGCGAGCATTTACCATCGTGACGTTTGCCGCACCGGGCATTCCCACCCCGTTCGTCGCGTCGGTGGTCGACTGCGACGGCACTCAGGTGCGCGCCAATTTGGTCAATGTCGAGCCCGATCCTGAGCACGTCCGCGACGGGATGAAAGTGCGGCTGGCTACTTATTCGATCGGTACCGACTCGGCCGGCACCGAGGCGATCGGCTTCGGCTTCGAACCCGCGACCTGACGATCCACTTCACGAAGGAGCAGTCATTATGAGCGCCAGCGACGACATCTGGATCCTCGGGATCCGGATGACCAAATTCGGCAAGCACCCCGACAAGGACACCGTTGATCTGGCGGCCGAGGCTGCGACCGGCGCGCTCGCCGATGCCGGCGTGACGATGGCCGACATCGGCGTCATTGCCGCGGGAAACCTGATGGCCGCGAACGCCGGAATCGGACAGCAGCTGCAAAAGCAGATCGGTCAGACCGGCATCCCGGTCTACAACGTCGCCAACGCCTGCGCCACGGGAGCCACCGCGCTTCGGACCGCGATCATGGCCGTGAAGGCCGGTGAGGTGAAGTACGGATTGGCCGTTGGAGTCGAGAAGCTGTCCGGCGCCGGGCTGCTCGGCGGTGGCGGCACGAAGAAAAAGGACGCTGACGTGTGGACGCCGCGCGGCCGTTACGGGGCCGTTGCACCGGTCGACGGACGAATCGGCACCGAGGCCATGCCTGGTGTGTTTGCCCAGATCGGGACCGAATACGGCCACAAGTACGGCGGCACGAGTTTTGAGCTCTTCGCCAAGATCAGCGAGAAGAACCACGCCCACTCGACGCTGAATCCGCTGGCCGCTTACCAGAAGAAGTTCACCCTCGAGCAGATCATGAACGACGTCATGATCGCCTACCCGAACACCCGGCCGATGTGCTCGGCCAACTGCGACGGCGCCGCAGCCGCGGTCGTGTGCAACGGCGAGACGTTGAAGTCGCTCGCTCTGCAGCAGCGCCAGCGCGCGGTGAAAGTCTCGGCGTCGATCCTGACCACCGATCCCTTCGAGGATGGTTGCCAGGTCTTGCCGAACGTCAACACGCTGACCCGCAATGCCGCCGCGACCGCCTACGAGCAGGCCGGCATCGGCCCGAGCGACCTTGACCTGGTCGAATTGCACGACTGTTTCGCGACCGCGGAGCTGGTGCACTACGACAATTTGATGCTGTGTGAAAAAGGCGGAGCCGCAGACTTTTTCAACACGGGTGCGACGTGGCGGGACGGCTCGACCCCGGTCAACGTGTCGGGTGGGCTGCAGTCCAAGGGGCATCCCATCGCGGCCACCGGCATCGCCAACATTTGGGAGATCTGCCATCACCTTCGTGGCGAGGCCGGCGATCGGCAGATCGAGCACGCCCAGGTTGGACTGGCCCACGTGATCGGCCTGGGTTCTGCGTGCGGCGTCCACATCCTGGAGAAGGCGGCCGCGTAGGTTCGCCTCGTCGTCTCTGTCTGCAATGTGTGCATAACGTGCAACCATGAGGTATGGCGAGTGAGATAGGTCTGCGCGAGCGCCGCCGTCGCCAGACCAGCGCGGACATCCGCGCCGCCGCGGTGCGCTTGGTCCGTGAGCGCGGTTTCGACAAGGTGACGATCGATGCGATCTGCGCCGAAGCCGGAATCTCGGTGCGCACGTTTTTCAACTACTTCCCGAACAAAGAATCCGCGATCGCCTACGGCCCCTCGGACATACCGCCGGAACTGGTCGAGGAATTCGTCGCGGCGGGGCCCGGCCCTTACTCCGTCGTCTTGGACGAGCTGATCAGGCTGGCGGCGCACCATCTTCGAGACATGCCCCCGGATCGCGATCAGGCCGAGACCATGCTCGAACTCGTCAAGACGACACCCGCGATGCTGGCGGCGTTCCTCGCCGATCTGGAGCGGTTTCAGAACCACCTGATCGACATCGTCGCCCGTCGTCAAGGCATGAAGCCGGACGAAGAGATTCCGGCCGTGATCTCCGCGCTGGCACTGACAGCCATCCGTTCGGGCATCGAGCGCTGGACCAGCGGCACGCCCGACGATTCCGACGACACACCGATGCCCTACGTCGAGCGAGCGGCTGCGCTGGTCAACAGCATTTTCACCGAGTGATTCGGCACACACTCTGCAAAACTTGCATAATCTGCAAAAAATGCACATCATGTACTGATGCTCGCGCTGCCGTACGCGGATGACAGCCCGAGGTTTTCAGCGGCAACGAATCCTTCTGCGGTGCCAACTGATTCGTGGTGCCTACCCGCTGGGAATCCGGCCGCACTCAGTTTGCGCGCAACTGGGTCGCCGCTATCTGACCAGGAAGGAAAGACCTAGGTGCAGACATCCAAGCTGGTCCGCAACGCATGGTTGCCGCTGTTGATCGTGGCTGTCGTCGTGGTTGGCGGCTTGGCGGTGACGCGGGTCAAGTCGTTCTTCGGCGCCCACGACACCGGTGCTCTGACCACGTCCAAGCTCGACGACTCCAAGCCTTTCAAGCCGAAGGTCGTCAAATACGAGATCTTCGGTTCGGCGGGCAACGCCAACGTGAATTACCTGGATCTCAGCGCCACACCGCAGCGCGTCGACGGGGCCTCGTTGCCGTGGACGTTGGTCCTTAAAACAACGGCCCCCTCGGTGTTTCCGAACATCGTGGCGCAAAGCGACGGTGACTTCATCGGCTGCCGCATCACCGTCGACGACGAAGTCAAGGACGAGAAAACCAACAATGGCGTGCATGCCATGACCTTCTGCATGGTGAAATCCGCATGAGCACAACATTTTCCGAAGCCCACACTGACCAGATCCCGGTCGCGAAGCACGCTGCGCGAGCTCGGATACCGCGATTCATCCGGACCTTCGCTGTGCCGATCATCATCGGCTGGATCGCGCTGATCGCGTTGCTCAACGTCGTCGTCCCGCAGCTGGAAGTAGTCGGGAAGATGCGTTCGGTATCGATGAGCCCCGAAGACGCGTCGTCGGTGATCGCGACCAAGCGTGTGGGTGAGGTCTTCAAAGAGTACAAATCGAATAGCTCGGTGATGATCGTTCTGGAAGGCCAGAAACCGCTCGGCGCACCGGCGCATGCGTACTACGACCAGCTCGTCAAGAAGCTCGACGCGGATCGCAAACACGTTGAGCACGTTCAGGATCTGTGGAGCGACCCGTTGACCGGTGCGGGGGCGCAGAGCAATGACGGCAGGGCCGCGTACGTGCAGGTGTATCTCGCCGGTAATCAAGGTGAGGCGCTGGCCAACGAATCGGTCGAGGCGGTCCAGCAGACCGTCAGAAGCATCCCGGCGCCCAACGGCGTCAAAGCGTTCGTCACCGGACCTGCGGCGTTATCGGCCGATCAGAACATTGCCGGCGACCGCAGCCTGCAGGTGATCGAAACCGTCACGTTCGTCGTGATTATCGCGATGCTGCTAATGGTGTACCGGTCGGTCATCACCGTGCTGCTGACACTAGCGATGGTGGTGTTCGAACTTGCCGCTGCCCGCGGAGCGGTGGCGTTCCTGGGCTTTCACAAGGTCATCCTGCTCTCGACGTTTGCCACCAACCTATTGGTCACCCTGGCGATCGCGGCCGCCACCGACTATGCGATCTTCCTGATCGGTCGATATCAGGAAGCGCGGGGCAAGGGCAGTTCGCGTGAAGACGCGTACTACGAGATGTTCGGCGGGACCGCTCACGTGGTGCTCGGGTCCGGGTTGACCATCGCCGGCGCGACGTTCTGCCTGCACTTCACCAACCTGCCCTACTTCCAGACACTCGGTGTCCCGTTGGCGATCGGCATGGTGGTCGTGGTGGCTGCCGCGTTAACCCTTGGCCCCGCGGTGATTTCGGTGGCATCGCGCTTCCGTCAGACACTCGAGCCCAGGCGCAGCACCCGTATCCGCGGCTGGCGCAAGATCGGCGCGGTCGTCGTCCGATGGCCCGGCCCGATCCTGGTCGCGACCATCGCCGTGGCACTGGTCGGACTGCTGACCCTGCCCGGCTACCGGACCAATTACAACGACCGCAACTACTTGCCCGCCGACCTTCCGGCCAACGCCGGCTACGCGGCAGCCGATCGTCATTTCTCCCAGGCGCGGATGAATCCCGAGCTGCTGATGATCGAAACTGACCACGATCTACGCAATTCCGCGGACTTCCTCGTCATCGACAAGATAGCCAAAGCGATCTTCCGGGTGCCCGGAATCGGTCGGGTGCAGGCGATTACGCGGCCGGAGGGCACGCCGATCGAGCACACCTCGATCCCGTTTCAGATCAGCATGCAAGGTGTCACCCAGCAGCTGAACCAGAAATACCAGCAGGACCAGATGGCCGACATGCTCAAGCAGGCCGACGAGATGCAGAACACCATCGACACGCTGACGCAGATGTCGGCGCTCACGCAGCAGATGGCAGACACCACGCACTCGATGGTGCTCAAGACGAAGAAGACGGCCGTCGACATCGCCGAATTACGGGACCACATCTCCGATTTCGACGATTTCTTCCGTCCGCTGCGCAATTACTTCTACTGGGAACCGCATTGCTTCGACATTCCCGGGTGCTGGGCCATCCGGTCGGTGTTCGACACGCTCGACGGCATCGACACCATGACCGACGACATCCAGGCCCTCGTGCCCGACCTCGAGCGGCTGGATAAGCTTATGCCGCAACTGGTTGCGCTGATGCCGTCGCAGATCGAGACCATGAAGTCGATGAAGCAGATGATGCTCACGATGTATCAGACCCAGAAAGGCCAGCAGGATCAGCAGGCGTCGGCCTCGGAGAACTCGTCGGCGATGGGCGAAGCGTTCGACAAGTCCCGCAACGACGACTCGTTCTATCTCCCGCCAGAGGCGTTCGACAACCCAGACTTCAAGCGCGGCATGAAGAACTTCATCTCACCTGACGGAAAGTCGGTGCGCTTCATGATCCAGCATGAAGGGGATCCGCTTACACCGGAAGGCATTTCGCACATCGATGCGATCAAGCAGGCGGCCAAGGAAGCGGTCAAGGGCACGCCGCTGGAGGGCTCCAAGATCTACCTGGCCGGAACGGCCGCCACCTTCAAGGACATGTCCGACGGATCGACGTACGACTTGATGATCGCGGCCATCGCCGCGTTGGCGTTGATCTTCATCATCATGCTGATCATCACCCGCGCCGTGGTCGCCGCGGCCGTCATCGTCTTGACGGTCATCTTGTCGCTC
>NZ_DASXHW010000042.1:0-25303 GCF_036488105.1 Mycobacterium sp.
GCCGATCCCTCGGGTTGGTAGATGGCCCCACCAGATCCGTCGGTCACCCGTATCGACGGTCCATGGCGCCATCTGGACGTGCACGCCAACGGCATTCGGTTTCACGTCGTCGAGGCGACACCGGACGACCAGGACACCACCATCGCCCCGACGGCGCGGCCGCTGGTGATCATGCTGCACGGCTTCGGCTCGTTCTGGTGGTCGTGGCGTCACCAGTTGCGTGGGCTGACCGGAGCTCGCGTGGTCGCGGTGGATCTGCGCGGCTACGGCGGCAGCGACAAACCGCCCCGCGGGTATGACGGCTGGACACTGGCCGGCGACACCGCCGGACTGATCCGCGCACTGGGACACACGTCGGCCACGCTGGTCGGTCACGCCGACGGCGGCCTGGTGTGCTGGGCCACGTCGGTGTTGCACTCGCGGCGGGTGCGCGCGATCGCGGTGATCAGCTCCCCGCACCCGGGCGCGCTGCGGCACTCAGCGCTGACCCGCCGCGATCAAGGCCGCGCTTTGCTGCCCTCGTTGCTGCGCTACCAAGTGCCGATCTGGCCCGAACGCGCGCTGACCCGCCACAACGGAATCGGGCTCGAGCGTCTCATACGCAGCCGAGCCGGTGCTAAATGGGTTGCATCGGAAGACTTTTCCGAATCAATCGGTCATCTGCGCCAAGCGATCCAGATTCGGTCAGCCGCGCATTGCGCACTGGAGTATCAGCGCTGGGCGGTACGCAGCCAACTCCGCGAAGAGGGCCGACGCTTCATGAGATCGATGAGCCGGCCGTTCGGAATCCCGATGCTGCACATTCACGGCGATGCCGATCCCTACGTCCTGGACGATCCAGTCGAACGAACACAGCGCTACGCGCCGCACGGTCGCTACGTATCAATCGCTGGCGCAGGACATTTCACTCACGAAGAGAGGCCGGACGAAGTCAACGGCCACCTGTCGCGGTTCCTCGAGCGGGTGTACCGATCGCCACTCAACTGACGCACTCGCCGGTGGACACCGGCGTGGTGTCACCGATGTGCGCAAGCTGCGCGGCCACTTCTTTGGCGGTCAGCACAAAACCGGTGTCGTTGTCGTCGACCGCCGCGCCGAACACCACACCGATCACCTGACCGTTGAGGTCGATCAGCGGACCACCCGAATTGCCTTGTTCCACATTGGCTCTGACGGTGTAGACCTCGCGATTGATCGTCGCTTTCCGGTAGATGTCTGGCCCGTTGAGTTCGATGAGTTCGCGGATCCTGGCCGGCGTCGCCATGAACCCCCCACCACCCGGGTAGCCCATCACGATGCCTTCGGTGCCCGATGTCACCGGGGAGTTGGCGAACGCCAGCGGACCCGCCGGCAGGTGCGGCACCGAGAGAATCGCGATGTCGACCGTCGGGTCGTAGGACACCACGGTGGCGTCGTAAGGATTGCCGCTGGCCTCCACGGTGACGTTGTTCGATCCCGCCACCACGTGCGCATTGGTCATCACGCGGTCCGGTGACAGCACAAATCCGCTGCCCTCCAACACTTTCTGACAGCCGGGAGCGATCGCGCGGATCTTCACCACGCTTGGTTCGGTGTTCGCGACGACGGGATTTTTGGCCAGCGTGGCGTCCGGGGCCGCCACCGCCACGACTGGTGTGCGACTGAACGGCTCCAGCACCTGTGGCAGACCCGAGGTGTCCAGCAGCGCGGACAACCGCTTGGGCACTGTCTTCAGCCATTCCGGCGCATAGTCGTTGACCTGTGCCAGTACCCGCGAACCACGCACTGCCGCAGCCAAACTGGGCTGACCCGCCGACGACGTCAACGGCGTCGCCAGCATCCACGCCGCCACCAGCACCACGACCAGCTGCACGGCCACACCGATCAGCGAGTCGAAGAATCGGACCGAGTTGGAGTGAATCGCACCGCGGACCGCGCGGCCCAGCACCACGCCGGCGACCTCGCCGACCACGACCAGCGCAAGGATCAAGAACAACGCGGCGAACAGCTTGGCTCGCGGCGCGGCGACATGCGCGACGAGGTGCGGAGCCAGCAGCACGCCCGCGATCGCTCCGAGCAGCACGCCGACGAACGAGAGCAGCGAGCCGAGCGCACCTGAACGCCAGCCCGAGACCGCGGCTATGAAAGCCACTGCCAGCACCGCGATGTCCAACCATTGTGAGGAGCTCATCAGGCCTCATCCTCGTCGCCGACCAGTGCCATCGCTTCGTCCAGCTCGCGAACATCACTGGCGTCCCAGGGCTTTGCCCAACCAGCGACATCCAACATTGCCGAGATCACCTGACCGGTGAAGCCCCAGACCAGCATCTCGTTCAACAGAAACGCCGGACCGGCGAAGCGGCGGCTGAAGGTGCGGCGATACACCGTCAGCCGGTTGGCGGGATTGATAAAGGCCCGAACCGGAACTCGGGCCACCATTGCTGTTTCAGCCTGATCCACGACGGTCACCGGCCCCGGGTCCGGCGAATACGCCAGCACTGGGACGACGTGAAAACCCGACGGCGCGATGAAGGTTCGCTCCATCGTGACCAGTGGATGCAGTCTGCCGGTGTCGATTCCGGTCTCCTCGCGCGCCTCGCGCAGCGCGGTCGCCACCGGCCCGTCGTCATCGGGATCGGATGCGCCGCCGGGGAAAGCGGCCTGGCCGGCGTGGTGACGCAACGTGGCGGCCCGCACGATCAGCAGCAGGTCCGCGTCGTCAGGAAGGGAGTCGGGTGCGTCGGCGCTCGACTGCGGGCCCGAAAACAGCACCAGCACTGCCGCTTCGCGTCCGCCGTCACCCGCCGCGGCCTTCGAGGCGGTCACCATTGCCAGCACATCGGCGGGCAGGCGTCGCCGGTAGGCGTCAGGTATCTCACCGACGTTGTCGACTAACGGACGCAACCAGGGCGGGCTGAGCTCAGGCGCCAAGACATCCGAACCAAGACGCTGGGGAGTGCTGCCTCCGCTCACCGACGCCTCCCTCGTACATCCAACCGCCCGAAGCTCCCCCGGGCCGCTCCGCGGTGCGCATCGTCGATCGGCGTCATCGTGTCTGAGCTCCGACCGCAACCATGATCTCGTCGGCTGTGGCGAAAGCGCGTGGCAGCGTTTTCGCAACGCTACCGTCCGAGTCCAACACCACTGTCGCGGGCATCACATTGGGCACTCGCAGCGCCGCCGCGACCCGACGACTGCCGTCCTGCAGCGTCGGCAGCCGGACGCCCAGCTCCGCCAGCCGCAGCAAGCCGGCCGTCTCGTTCTCGTCCTGGTGCACAGTCACCACCATCACGTCGGATCCGACCCGTCGTTGGTACTCCGCCATGGCCGGGAGTTCGGCCGCGCACGGCCCGCACCAGTACGCCCACAGGTTCAGCACGACGCGGTGGCCGGCCAGCGCCGGCCCGACGTCGACGACCGAGCCATCGGCGGCGCATTCGGCCGTCACGTCGCGCAAAGCCGCCGAGCCTCGCTGCCCACCCGGATGCGGACACGGGGCCAACTCGGCGCGTTGGCGTGGTCCGGCCAGCGCCGCCGCACCGTCGGCGTCACGGTGCTCGCGAGCAGACGCGGCCGACGGGGGGTTGGGCGAGTGCGACGCGTCCCGCAGTTCCACCAGCAATGCCACCAGCAGCGCGGCCACCGCCACCAGGACCGCGACGGTCCAGCGGGTGGCTCGAGAGGTGAACGTGATCAAGGGAACCCCGACGCAGCGCCGCGCTACAGCCCGGCCATCGCCAGGAGGTGTTCGGTTTCCGGTCCCTGCACCAGCGCGGCGGCGATCTCCGGCTCGGTCGGCCCAGTCCCGAATGACGGGCAATCCTTGGCCAGCACGCACACCCCGCAGGCCGGTTTGCGGGCGTGGCACACCCGGCGACCGTGAAAGATCACCCGGTGACTGAGCAGGGTCCACTCCTTACGTTCGATGAGTTCGCCGATGGCGTGTTCGACCTTGACCGGGTCCTCCTCGGTCGTCCAGCCCCATCTCCGGACCAGGCGCCCGAAATGGGTGTCGACGGTGATTCCAGGAACGTCGAACGCATTGCCCAGGATGACGTTCGCGGTCTTGCGCCCCACACCGGGCAGGGTCACCAGTTCGTCCATGGTGTTGGGCAGTTCGCCGTCGAATCGCTCGATCAACGCTTGACCGAGGCCAATCAACGACGTCGCTTTATTGCGATAAAAACCGGTTGGCCGAATGAGAGTTTCGAGTTCTTCGCGATCGGCCTGCGCGTAATCCAGTGCGGTGCGATAACGGAGGAACAACGCAGGGGTGGTGAGATTTACCCGCTTGTCCGTGCTTTGCGCCGACAAGATCGTCGCCACCGCGAGCTCCAGCGGCGTGGTGAAGTCCAACTCGCAATGCGCATCGGGAAACGCCTGTGCGAGTTTACGATTCATCCGGCGGGCCCGGCGCACCAAGCCGGTTCGGGTCTCCGGGAGCCAACGGCGGGCGGCGGCGGCGCCGGCCCCGGTAGAGGCTTTGCCGGCGGCGCGAGAAGGTTTGGCCGTTGTCACCTAGACAGGGTACTCATTCGTGATCCCGCTGAGACCTTGGCCGTGTTTACTGGCTGCTTGTGTCCTGGTTGCTGGTTGCATTCATCCCTGGGTTGCTAATGCTCGCAACTTTAGGGCTTCAACGGCTCGAAGCCGGCTTGGAAAAAGACACGCTCACGGCAAGTGACGTCGCGGAGTTTCTCGACCAGGCCGAACCGATTGATGTGCGCACATTGGCCCGGGAGGGAATGCCCGAGGCCCTGGACTCCCTGCACCGCCGGATCAACTACGAAACGGCGCCTCTACCCAGCAGCGCGGAACCCGTTACCGATCAATGGTGGGCGGCCACCTTAATCTCCGCCCCTAATCAACCCGCCTCACCCAGACATCGGCATCAGCATTCGCAGGCGAATCGGCAATTTGCGCCGCGTGAGCATGCCAATCGTGTGTAGCGTTGGCACGTCGAGTAAAAGGCTTACCTCCTAGACTCGGGGGCGGCCGGTGCGCTAGGAGGTCCCCGCTTGCGGGGGCGGCCGGGCAATCGACCGAGAACAGCTCTAGTCACCTGAATAGCTAAAGGGGCAACGTGGACGAGATCCTGGCGAGGGCCGGAATCTTCCAGGGCGTCGAACCGAGCGCCGTCGCCGCCCTGACCAAGCAACTGCAACCCGTCGACTTCCCGCGCGGACACACAGTTTTCGCGGAGGGTGAGCCGGGTGATCGGCTCTACATCATCATTTCCGGCAAGGTCAAGATCGGCCGCCGCTCACCGGACGGCAGAGAAAATCTGCTGACCATCATGGGTCCGTCCGACATGTTCGGTGAATTGTCGATCTTCGACCCCGGACCGCGTACCTCCAGCGCGACGACCATCACCGAGGTTCGTGCGGTGTCGATGGATCGCGACGCGCTGCGGGCCTGGATCGCCGATCGTCCCGAGATCGCCGAGCAGCTACTGCGCGTGCTGGCCCGCCGGCTGCGCCGCACCAACAACAACCTCGCCGACCTGATCTTCACCGACGTGCCCGGCCGGGTCGCCAAACAGCTGCTGCAGCTGGCTCAGCGGTTCGGCACCCAGGAGGGCGGTGCGATGCGGGTGACCCACGACCTGACTCAGGAAGAGATCGCTCAGCTGGTCGGCGCCTCACGCGAGACGGTGAACAAGGCGCTGGCCGACTTCGCCCACCGCGGCTGGATTCGCCTGGAGGGCAAGAGCGTGCTGATCTCGGACTCCGAGCGCCTGGCCAGGCGCGCGCGCTAGCGACGCAGATAGTCCAGCTGGGCCTGCACCGACCACTCCGCGACGTCCCACAGCTCCTCGTCGACGTCGACGTAGACGTGCTCGACGACCTGACGCGTCGTGGCCTCATCGCCGAGTGTGCGCAGCGCCGACCGCACCTGCTCCAGCCGCTGCTCCCGATGGGCGAGGTATCCCGCCGCCACCGCTTCCACGTTGGCCAGGTCGGGGCCATGCCCGGGCAGCACGGTGCGCTGACCCAGTCCACGCAGCCGGTGTAGCGAATCCAGGTAGTCCGCCAGGCTGCCGTCCTCGTTGTCGATGACGGTCGTTCCCCGGCCCAGCACGGTGTCGGCAGTCAGCACCGCATCGTCGAGGACGAACGACAACGAATCGGCGGTGTGGCCGGGTGTCGCCCACACCCTGATGCTCAGGCCTGCAGCGTCGATCACCTCGCCGTCGGTGAGCTCGCCCGACAGGCCACGCAGAAATCCGCTGCCCGCCGAGCGAACCGGTGCGCCGGTCAGGTCGACCAGCTTGTCGATCGCGTCGGTGTGGTCGCCGTGCCGATGGCTGATCAGGACCAGCGCGATGTGGCCCACCCCGGCCAGTGTCGCGATGTGCTGGTCGTCGTCGGGTCCGGGATCGACCACCACCACCTCGTCGCTGCCCGGGCCGCGCAGCACCCAGGTGTTGGTGCCCTCCAGTGTCATCAGGCCCGGGTTGTTGGCCAGCAGCACCGACGCGGTATCGGTGACCGGGCGCAACTCGCCGTAAGCGGGATGCGTCAGCGTCTCAGCGGTTCCGGTCACGCCCGCTACCCGACCTCGACCACCAGTTCAACCTCGACCGGGGCGTCCAACGGCAATTCGGCGACGCCGACCGCCGAGCGCGCATGCACGCCGTTGTCGCCGAACACGTCGGCCAGCAGATCCGAGGCGCCGTTGACCACGCCCGGCTGAGCGTTGAATCCCGGTCCGGACGCGACGAATCCGACCACCTTCACCACCTGGGTCACCGAGTCGATACCCACCAGCGAATGGATAGCTGCCAGGGCGTTGAGCGCGCAGATCCGGGCCAGTTCCTTGCCCTGTTCGGGGGCGACGTCGACGCCGACCTTGCCCGTTCGCACCAGCTTGCCGTCCTGCATCGGCAACTGGCCCGAGGTGTAGACCAGGTTTCCGCTGCGCACCGCGGGCACGTACGAGCCCAACGGCTTCACGACGACCGGCAAGTCGACTCCGAGCTCGGCGAGCCGGGCCGTTGCGCTCACTTCGGGCGCTTCAGATATGCCACATGCTGCTCGCCGGTCGGGCCGGGCAGCACGGCGACCAGCTCCCACCCGTCTGCGCCCCACTGATCGAGGATCTGCTTGGTGGCGTGGGTCAGCAGCGGGATCGTCGCGTACTCCCAGGTTGTGGGTTGGCTCATATCCCGAGCTTATCGGCAGGCCGGTCGGGCGATCTGGTTAGCATGCAGGGGTGGGGACCACATCGAGCGGCGGCAGCACCATCGGCTGGCCATCGCGATTGTCGAAGGCTCGGCTGCATTTCGTGACCGGCAAAGGCGGCACCGGCAAATCGACGGTTGCGGCCGCGCTCGCGCTGACCCTGGCGTCCGGTGGACGCAAGGTGCTGCTCGTCGAAGTCGAAGGGCGTCAAGGGATTGCGCAACTCTTCGATGTGCCGCCGCTGCCCTACAAGGAGATCAAGATTGCCAGCGCCGAGCGCGGCGGCCAGGTCAATGCGCTGGCGATCGACATCGAGGCCGCCTTCCTGGAATACCTCGACATGTTCTACAACCTCGGCATCGCCGGCAAAGCCATGCGTCGCGTCGGTGCGATCGAGTTCGCGACGACGATCGCTCCGGGTCTGCGCGATGTCTTGCTCACCGGCAAGATCAAGGAGTCGGTGATCCGGGTCGACAAGAACAAGCTGCCGGTCTACGACGCGATCGTCGTCGACGCGCCCCCGACCGGTCGCATCGCGCGCTTCCTGGACGTCACCCGGGCGGTGTCGGACTTGGCCAAGGGCGGCCCGGTCTACTCGCAGGCCGAGGGCGTGGTGAAGATCCTGCACTCCGATCAGACGGCCATCCACCTGGTCACCCTGCTGGAAGCGCTGCCGATGCAGGAGACCAAGGAAGCCATCGACGAGTTGCAGGAAATGGGGCTGCCGATCGGTTCGGTGATCGTCAACCGCAACATCCCGGTCTATTTGCAGCCCGACGATCTCGCCAAGGCCGCCGAGGGCGATGTCGACGCCGATGCGGTACGGGCGGGCCTGGCCACCGCCGGGATCAAGCTCAGCGACGACGACTTCGCGGGCTTGCTCACCGAGACCATTCAGCACGCAACCCGGATCGGCGCACGCGCATCGACTGCCGAGGAACTCGACGAGCTGAAGGTGGCACGGTTGGAGCTGCCGACCATTGCCGACGGTGTCGATCTGGGCAGCCTCTACGAGCTATCGGAATCGCTTGCGCAGCAGGGAGTTCGATGAGCACGACACCGCCGACTCTTGATATCGCCGGCATTCTCGAGGACACCACCAACCGCGTCGTGGTGTGCTGTGGCGCGGGTGGGGTCGGGAAGACCACCACCGCCGCGGCCATGGCGCTGCGCGCGGCGGAGTACGGCCGCACGGTGGTGGTCCTGACGATCGACCCGGCCAAGCGATTGGCACAGGCGTTGGGAATCAGCGACCTCGGTAATACCCCGCAACGCGTGCCGCTTGCTCCAGAGGTACCCGGCGAGCTCTACGCGATGATGCTCGACATGCGTCGCACCTTTGACGAGATGGTGATCCAGTACTCGGGATCCGATCGCGCACAGGCGATTCTGGACAACCAGTTCTACCAAACGGTCGCGACCTCGCTGGCCGGCACGCAAGAATACATGGCGATGGAAAAGCTCGGCCAATTGCTGGCCGAGGACCGCTGGGACCTGGTCGTCGTGGACACTCCGCCGTCGCGCAACGCGCTGGACTTCCTGGATGCACCCCAGCGGCTCGGCAGCTTCATGGACAGTCGACTGTGGAAATTACTGCTGGGGCCCGGGCGCGGGATCGGGCGACTGGTCACCGGCGCGGTCGGCTTGGCGATGAAGGCGCTGTCGACCGTCCTCGGTTCGCAGATGCTCTCCGACGCTGCAAGTTTCGTGCAATCGCTGGACGCCACCTTCGGCGGCTTCCGGGAAAAGGCCGACCGCACCTACTCACTGCTCAAGCGGCGGGGCACTCAATTCGTCGTGGTGTCGGCGGCCGAGCCGGATGCACTGCGGGAAGCGTCGTTCTTCGTAGACCGGCTTTCCGAGGAAAGCATGCCGCTGGCCGGGCTGATCTTGAACCGCACGCATCCGATGTTGTGCTCGTTGCCGGTGGAACGCGCCATCGACGGCGCCGAGACATTCGACAGCGACGGCGCGAACGCCTTGACCAAAGCCATCTTGCAGATCCACGCCGACCGCGCTGCGACGTCCAAGCGAGAGATCCGGCTGCTGTCCCGATTCACCGGGGCCAACCCCCACGTGGCAATTGTCGGCGTGCCGTCGCTACCGTTCGACGTCTCCGATCTGGAGGCGCTGCGTGCGATCGCCGACCAGATGACCGGGGCCGGCTAGGAATTGCGGCTGTTAGCCGACGCTGCGGTGCTTGCGCTGGGTATTGAAGAACTCCGCCCAGGACACCACCTCGGGGTGCTGCTTGAGCAGCGCCCGCCGCTGACGTTCGGTCATCCCACCCCAGACGCCGAACTCGACACGGTTATCCAGCGCGTCAGCGCCGCACTCCAACATCACCGGGCAGTGCCGACAGATCACCGCGGCCTTCCGCTGTGCCGCCCCCCGAACAAACAGCTCATCAGGGTCGGCGGCCCGACACAGCGCCTTAGAAACCCAGGCGATCCTCGACTCTGCCTCAGCCCCGAACGGTATGGTGGCTGCAGGAACTGTTGCGTTCGTCTTATGCACCGCGGTCCGAATACCTGACACCAGCGATTCCCCTTCGCTCCTGCCACCGGTGTGGCACCCACTGTGTGATCCAGAAACCCGATGCGACCTGTGCCACACTGTCCCGGTCGGTGTTACCTGTATCTCATTGTGTGGATAAGCTACGTGGTCAGGTACCAATTACGCAACATTCTTTGACCCCCTTTTTTGGGACGACCGTGCAGTCCGATCATGAAAGGGACTCCGGACCCGGAGAATCTGGCGGGTAATAGCCGCCTGAGCTGCGACTGAGAGAAACCTAAGGCGCCGCCATCGGGGGAGAGGTCCTCGTCGACCACTCGCGCAGACTTCGGTCGCAGCGCCGCTAGTGTAGTTGCCATGTCCGAGCGCCCCGCGACCGCGGTCACCATTGCCAGGCTCGCCGGGTGCTGCCTGCTCGCCAGCATCATCGTCGCCGCCCTGCTGTTTCCCATCGCCGGTGGCATCGGGCTGGTGTCCAACCGGGCCTCCGAAGTCGTCGGCAATGCCTCGGCGCAACTTCTCGAAGGCGATGTCCCGGCGGTGACCACGATGGTGGACGCGAAGGGCAACACCATCGCCTGGCTGTACTCGCAGCGCCGATTCGAAGTGCCCAGCGACAAGATCGCCAACACCATGAAGTTGGCCATCGTCTCGATCGAAGACAAACGATTCGCCGAGCACAACGGCGTTGACTGGAAGGGCACGCTGACCGGGCTGGCCGGCTACGCCTCGGGCGACGCCGAAACCCGCGGTGGCTCGACGATCGAGCAGCAGTACGTCAAGAACTACCAATTACTGGTGATCGCGCAGACCGATGCCGAAAAGCGTGCGGCGACCGAGACCACCCCGGCGCGCAAACTGCGCGAGATCCGGATGGCGCTCACTTTGGACAAGACCTTCACCAAACCGGAGATCCTGACCCGCTACCTCAACCTGGTGTCGTTCGGTAACAACGCCTTCGGCGTGCAGGACGCGGCGCAGACGTATTTCGGCGTCAACGCCACGGACCTGAACTGGCAGCAGGCCGCCCTGCTCGCCGGACTCGTCCAGTCGACCAGTGCGCTCAATCCCTACACCAACCCGGACGGCGCGCTGGCCCGCCGAAACCTGGTCCTGGACACCATGATCCAGAATATTCCCAACGAGGCCGACGCGATACGCGCCGCCAAGGCCGAGCCGCTGGGAATTCTGCCGCAGCCCAAGGAATTACCGCGCGGCTGCATCGCGGCTGGTGATCGCGCGTTCTTCTGCGACTACGTGCAGGCCTACCTGGCGCGCGCCGGCATCAACAAGGAACAGCTGGCTCGCGGCGGCTATCTGATCCGCACCAACCTGGATCCCGATGTACAGGAGCCGGTCAAGCACGCGATCGACACCTACGCCAGCCCTACCCTCGAGGGCATCGCCAGCGTGATGAGCGTGATCCGGCCCGGCAAGACCTCGCACAAGGTCGTCGCAATGGCCAGCAACCGGACGTACGGGCTGAACAGCGAGGCCGGCGAAACCATGCGGGCACAACCGTTCTCACTGGTCGGCGACGGCGCCGGGTCGATTTTCAAGATCTTCACCACCGCGGCCGCGATGCAGATGGGCATGGGCATCAACACCCAACTCGAGGTGCCGGGCCGTTTCCAGACCAAGGGCATGGGCAACGGCGGCGCCAAAGGCTGCCCCAAAGAAACCTGGTGCGTGATCAACGCCGGGAACTACCGCGGGTCGATGAATGTGACCGACGCGCTGGCCACGTCGCCCAACACCGCGTTCGCTCGGCTGATTCAACTCGTGGGTGTGCAGCGAACCGTCGACATGGCGGTCAAGCTCGGGCTGCGGTCCTACGCCGAGCCCGGCAGCGCCCGCGACTACGACCAGGAGAGCAACGAGAGCCTGGCCGACTTCATCAAGCGGCAGAACATCGGCTCGTTCACGCTGGGCCCGTTCGAGCTGAACGCGCTGGAGCTGTCGAACGTGGCGGCGACGCTGTCCTCCGGCGGTAAGTGGTGCCCGCCGAATCCCATCGACAAGCTGATCGACCGCAACGGCAACCAGGTGGCCGTCACTACCGAAGCCTGCGACCAAGTGGTGCCCGAAGGGCTGGCCAACACGCTGGCCAACGCGATGAGCAAGGACGCGCTGGGCAGCGGCACCGCCGCCGGTTCCGCCGGAGCCGCCGGCTGGAATCTGCCGGTGTCCGGAAAGACCGGCACCACCGAGGCGCACCGGTCATCGGGGTTCGTCGGCTTCACCAACCAGCTGGCCGCCGCCAACTACATCTACGACGACTCCACGTCGCCGTCCGACCTGTGTTCGTCGCCGCTGCGGCGCTGCGGCGACGGAAACCTGTACGGCGGCAACGAGCCGGCCCGCACCTGGTTCACCGCGATGAAGCCGATCGCCACACTTTACGGTGACGTGAAGATGCCGCCGACGGATCCGGAGTACGTCGAAGGCGGCCCCGGATCTCGGGTACCAAGCGTCGCCGGTCTGGATGTCGACGCCGCCCGTCAGCGCCTGAAAGACGCCGGCTTCCAGGTCGCCGAGCAGCCCGCGTCGATCAACAGCAGCGCAAAATACGGCGAGGTAGTGGGGACCACTCCCAACGGGCAGACGATTCCCGGTGCGGTCATCACCATCCAGACCAGTAACGGCATTGCGCCGCCGCCGCCGCTGGAAGGCGTCCCCGGAGGTCCGCCGCCGGTGGGTTCGCAAGTGATCGATATCCCGGGGCTTCCGCCGATCACCATTCCGATCCTGGCGCCGCCGCCTCCATAGCAAGTCTGCTGGTGTGTGACGCGCCGCTGTCTGGCGAGCGGCAGTACGCTGGCCTGCATGCCCTCCGCCATGACCGCTCTGAAAAGTACCGGTGCCGTCGCGCTTGGATCGGCTGCTGCCGGGATCGGCTACGCCTCGCTGATCGAGCGCAATGCGTTCGTGCTGCGCGAGCTGACCATCCCGGTACTGGACCCGGGTTCATCGCCGTTGCGGGTGCTGCACATCAGCGACCTGCATATGCGGCCCGGTCAGCGCCGCAAGCAGGCGTGGCTGCGTGAACTTGCCGGCTTGGAGCCCGACCTGGTTGTGAACACCGGCGACAACCTGGCCCACCCCCGGGCGGTGCCGGCAGTAGTCCAGAGCCTCGGCGATTTGCTTTCGGTGCCCGGCGTCTTCGTCTTCGGCAGCAACGACTACTTCGGTCCGCGGCCGAAGAACCCGTTAAATTACTTGGCCAACCCCGGTCACCGGGTGCACGGTCAGCCGCTGCCCTGGCAGGACCTGCGGGCGGCATTCACCGAACGCGGCTGGTTGGACCTGACTCATAACCGTCGCGAATTCGAGGTAGCGGGCTTGCACATCGCGGCCGCGGGTGTGGACGATCCGCACATTGCCCGGGATCGCTACGACGCGATCGCCGGTCCGGCCAGCCCGGCCGCCGACCTGCGGCTGGGACTGACTCATTCGCCGGAGCCCCGGGTGCTGGACCGCTTCGCCGCCGACGGCTACCAAATGGTGATGGCGGGCCACACCCACGGCGGACAGCTGTGCCTGCCGTTCTACGGAGCGCTGGTGACCAACTCCGGCCTGGATCGCTCGCGCGCCAAAGGCCCGTCGCGCTGGGGCGCCAACATGCGGCTGCACGTGTCCGCTGGGATCGGCACGTCTCCGTACGCGCCGGTACGGTTCTGCTGCCGACCCGAAGCCACCTTGCTGACATTGATTGCGGCGCCCATCGGCGGGCGCGAGGCGCAACGCGACCGTAGCCGGTCGCAACCCACGTATTCGGTGGGCTAACTCGCTATCCGGAGGCAAATCCCCGACTGGAACGGATGTGATCTGCGCGGCGGTTGCGGACTACTGCTGCCGGCCGAAGTGGTTGCTGAGCCAATGCTCTTTGGCGGGGTGCCGGGGCGGTGCGATACGCTGTCGTGGCTTCACGCGGGGTGTGGCGCAGCTTGGTAGCGCGCTTCGTTCGGGACGAAGAGGTCGTGGGTTCGAATCCCGCCACCCCGACTGTGTTTTGGCTAGCAGGCTCAACAAGTCTGCTACGCAGATTGCCGCACCGTACCCGGTACGTTTTCCTCGGCAGTTTCACTGTCGCCGTTGGCGATTGATGGTCGCAGGGCCGCCGTCCGATGCTGGTCCAGAACGTCAGCCAAGGCATCCAGGTCCGTGTCGAAAAGGTCGGCGTAAGTTTTCAGCGTCAGGCTCGGGTCCTCGTGGCCGAGCATGCGGGCGAGTGTAAGTACATTGCCGCCCGCTGACACCGCCAAGCTGGCGGCTGTATGCCTCAGATCATTCGGTGTGACCATCGGGAAATCGGCCAGTGAGTCTCGGGCGACGTTGAAGACACGAGGTCTCCAGAGAGACACGCGCAGAGTCCCACCGTTCGAAGCAGAGAAGAGCAGATCCTTTGGACCCTTGCCAGCCATCTGCTCACCGAGTTCGGCTGCCAAGAACACCGGGAAAGGCACTGAGCGACGCTCATGGTCTTTCGGTGACTTCCAGTTCAGCTGACCGTCCGCCTCTGCTACCGCTCGCGTGATCTGCAAGCGACGACGAAGCAAGTCCACCGACGCAACTGAGAGCGCAGCCAGTTCACCCCAGCGCAGACCTGTGTAAGCCAAGAGACGAACCACCAGTCCGTGGTCTTCCCCGACGGCGGTCGCCAGCTCCTCCACTTGGAGGTGGTCAAGGTAGGCCCTCGGCCTGTGCCGACGCCTGGGAGCATTTATGCCCTCGCAAGGGTTGCGGATCAGCCGCCCGTCGTCGACCGCATCTTTGAGGACCATTCGCAGGACACCGAGCGCATTCTCAATCGTGGGCACGCCGATCCCGGCCTCAACCAAGTCGGCCACCCACGCCTTGACGTCGGGAGGCGATACTTCCGTCAACTGGAGGTCGGCCCACTTATCAGCGACATGTGCTCGCCAGGTGTGCTGCCTCGTAGCTCTGGTCGTCTGTGCGATGTCCGCTTTGCGAATCCATAGCGAGAACTGCTGCGCCACTGTCCATTCGCCCGCCACGGGAGGTGCGATGTCTAGTCCTGTGCGGGTGATCTGTTTCAGCCATTCGTTGGCCTCGGCTTTGTATCGGAATCGCTTGGTCCGCTCTCTGCCGTTGGTGTCGACGTAGCGTGCCCGGTACTGCTTACCTGTGCCGTAGAGCTTCGTCCGCTCGCCGGATCTGCTGACCCATAGGTTCTCAACGCCTTGACGCGCTCCCCGGCTGCTGTTTCATGGCTCGAATCGTAAAGTACGCATCCAACTATGGAACTGGCGATTTCCAACCCACCCAGTTGTGCCACATGTACGGGCGTGGCACAACTGGCATAACAGCCAAACAGATTGGGCAACAACGATTTACTAGCTCGACGTAAACCTGGCCGTGGTGTGATTAACGAGAACAAGTTGGAGTGGTTGGCCGACAACAGCTACCGCGACTTAGGGAGAGATCATGTCCGACAAAGTGAAACCCGACGACGAACTGCTCAACATCAACGACGCCGCTAACCTGAGCGGCCACAGCATCGCTACCTACCGCTGGTATCGCGCCACCGGTACAGGGCCAAAGAGTTGGAAGTGCGGTCGATACGTCCGGTACTGGCGCTCGGACGTCGTCGCGTGGATGTCCGCACAAGAGTCCACAACCGCCAGGGGCGGCGGCCTTCCAATCGGGCAAGGCGGGTAACCGCCGCATGCTGTATCTCTACCCCGCCTTCCCCCCTTCCCATCTTCGACGAGCACACCAGAAAGCTACGACCCAGAGGAGCAAGTGGTGACCACAGTTCAACTACACAAAGCGAGCGATATGGCGTCATCGAAGCCCGTGCTTTGGAGACTGGCCCCCGGGCTATCTTGCAGCAGGCAAAGTGAATCTACTGGTGGGGGCTGAAGGAATTGGCAAGTCCCTCTGGGCGATTCGGGCGGCTGCATCGATCACCACCGGTACCCCATGGGGACCGTTCACCGCTGGAGGCAGTCCTGCCGACGCGATCTTGATCGTCACCGAGGACGGCTGGGAGGACACCGTGCGGCCACGGCTTGAAGTCGCTGGTGCGGACCTGGACCGTTTGCACGTCTTGTGCGTGGACCAAGACGGCACCGGCACACCCACCTTCCCTGAGGACATGTCCGTGCTGCAGGACAACGGAGTAGTACCAAGCCTGGTAGTTGTCGATGCGTGGATCGACACGGTGGCAGGTGGTCTGCAGGTCAAGGATACCCAGAAGGCTCGCCAGGCCGTCAGCCCGTGGAAGAAGCACGCGGCCAAGTCGGGAGCAGCCGTCCTGCTAGTGACGCACACGAATCGTCAAGAGAGCCAGGATATTAGAAACACATACGGTTTGTCTGGCGGGTTGCGGCAGGTAGCACGTAGCACTATGTATGCCCTTGAAGATCCCGGCAGCCAGGCACTGATCGTTGGGCCGGACAAGAGCAACCTCGGGGCCAAGGGCGTGGCCCACTGGTTCGAAAAGACGCCCGTGCAGCACTTCGCGGCAACCACGAACAGCGACGGGACTGTGGCTCTCCTGGACTCCATTTGCGATGACCACAGGACGATTCAGGAGGTGCTCGCCGAGCAAAATGACGTAGCTAGGCCGGTACCCAAGACGAACGCAATTGATCTGTGGCTCAGGGACATTCTGTCCGATGGCCCGGTGCCATCTGCAGAGCTTCTCACCATGGCTAACGCCGAGGGCTACAGCGAAGACCAGCTACGGGGTGCGCGTGATCGAGTCGGCGCGACGAGGAAAAGGGTAGGTAGCAAGTGGATGACAAGCCTGTGAGCGCACCTAAGTCAGGAAGATGGGAAGGCGGGAAGACGGGACGAGGCCTGCCAGCCTCGGCGGTGCCCCGTGACTTTCCGTTTGATAGCGAAATGCAATTGCAAGGCTCGGGCCAATGAGGCCGCAGAGAGGGGGCGGTACAGCAGGCCGTGTCCGCGCCGCGAGCGCGGAAGGGGTACCCCGCCACCCAAGTGAGTTCTGTTGGCACCCGCCCCGGTGTGCCAGTTGTGCCACTCCGGATGCCGGGCACAACTGGCACGGGTGGCGATACGCGAATGCACCGGACATGGTGTCACCGCCTGCCTGCTGTGAGATTCTGCAGGTATGTCCGCTCCTCCTGCGGCTGCTCCTTCGGGAGTGGTGACGTTTCTGTTCACCGATGTGGAGGGTTCGACCCGTCGGTGGGAGTCCGATGCGGATGCGATGCGGGTGGCGCTGGCCGCCCATGACGAGGTGCTACGTCGGGCAATTGAGGCGCACGGCGGCTGGTTGTTCAAGCACACCGGCGACGGTGTGTGTGCCGCGTTCGCGTCGCCCAGGTCTGCGGTGGATGCCGCGGTGGCCGCCCAGGGGGCGCTGGAGTTGCCGGTGCGGATGGGGCTGGCGACCGGCGAGGCCGAACTGCGCGACGGGGATTACTTCGGTGCGGTGCTCAATCGCGCTGCGCGGGTGATGGCCGCCGGTCATGGCGAGCAGATCCTGTTGGCCGAGTCGACCGCGGGCCTGCTCAGCGGAGTCGATCTGCTGGATCTGGGGCCGCGCCGGTTGCGGGACCTGCCGACGCCGGTTGGGGTGTTCCAGGTCCAAGTCGACGGCCTGCGCACGGACTTTCCACCCTTGCGGGCACTGGATGCGAGTCCGGGGAACCTTCGGCCTCAGACCACAAGTTTCATCGGACGCGAGTCCGAGGTCGCCGAGTTGCAAGCGGCGGTCAAGGCTCATCGGTTGGTGACGTTGACCGGGGTAGGCGGGGTCGGCAAAACCCGGCTGGCGACCGAGGCCGCGGCGCGGCTGGCCCATGAGTTCCCCGACGGAGTCTGGTTTTTCGAGCTGGCCGCAGTCACCGACCCAGCGGCGATACCCGACGCAGTGGCGGCGCTGCTGGGCATCACCCAGCAACCGGGCAAGACAGTGACCGAATCGGTGGCCTCCGCCTTGGAGGGCAGAGTCCGGCTGCTGGTGTTCGACAACTGCGAGCACGTTGTCGACAGTGTCGCGGATCTGATCGAGGCGATCCTGGCCGCCTCGGCGACCGTCACGATTCTGGCGACCAGCCGCGAAGGAGTGGGGGTCAGCGACGAACAGTTATGGCGTGTCCCGTCGCTCGACGTCAACTCCGGAACCGAATCGGCTGCGGTGGACCTTTTCCTCGACCGCGCCCACAGTGTCGTGTCGGACTTCTCGCTGGCCCAGCCCGGCGAGGCGGACGCTGTCGTGGAAATCTGTCGCCGCCTGGACGGCATCCCGTTAGCCATCGAGTTGGCGGCCTCGCGGATGGCATCGTTGACCGCCAGCGACGTGCGTGATCGGCTGGATCACCGTTTCCGGCTGCTGGTGGGATCGCGGCGCGGCCTGGCACGCCACCAAACGCTCCGCCATGCGGTGGCCTGGTCTTACGACCTGCTCGACAACGCGGAGAAGGTTCTGCTGGACCGATGTTCGGTGTTCGCGGGCGGCTTCGACCTCGAAAGTGCTTGTGCGGTAGCCGGATCCGATCAAGACGAATTCGAAGTGCTGAATCTACTGGACGCGCTGGTGCGCAAGTCGCTGCTCGTGGCGGATCGCTCGTCTGGGCATGCCCGGTTTTCGATGTTGGAGACGATCCGCCAGTTCGCCGAGGACCAACTCGTCGTGCGCGGTGAAGCATCCGCGATTCGGACCGCCCACTCGCGGTGCTTCGCCGGACGCGAAGCCGACATCCTGGCCCTGTGGGACGGCCCCCGCCAACGTGAGGCCTACGACTGGTTCACGGTCGAGCTGGCGAATCTGCGTACCGCGTTTCGGTGGGCCTCCGACCACAACGACCTCGACACAGCCGCTGTCATTGCCGTCTACGCGACATCGCTCGGCATTTTCCTCGCGCAGTATGAGCCATCGGCGTGGGCCGAGGAACTCATTGAGGCCGCGAAGGCCATCGAACACCGCCGGCTAGCCCAGCTCTATGTGGCGGCAGCGCAATGCTATGCGTCCGGACGGATTGACGATGGGATCGACTACGGCGAGGCCGGCTTGGTACTTCTCGAAAGTGGACGTTTCGATCAACTACCGCACGAAGGCGAAGTCTGGCTGGGCGGTGCGTACCTGGCGAAGGGTTGGCCCGAGCGTTTTGTCGAGGTATGCCGCAACGTGTTGGCACGAAGCCCAAGCACTCATGCGTTTGCCCGCGCTTGCTTGGTTCAGGCGTTGGCAATGACCGGCGCGGATGACGAGGCAATGGCGGTATCAAAGGGCCTCTTGGCCAGCGCCGATGCAACCGGCAATCCCCAGGTCGTGTGTTACGCCCTCCTGGCGTACGGCACCGTCCACTTCAACGTCGATCCCGTCGCAGCGTATGAAGCACACCGTCGGGGCCTGCAGATCGCTCAAGATAGCGGCAATCGATTTGCAGAGTCATACCATGCGGGAATGCTGGCAAGGTTTGCGGCCACCTGCGCCGAGGTTACGGACGCTCTCGACTACGCGACTCTGGCGATCCGCAACTTCCACGACTCCGGCAGTTTTTCCATATTGCCTAGCGCGATTGCAATCCTCGCCACGTTGTTAGGTCGGCTCGAACACTACGAAGCCGCCGCCACCATCAGTGGCTTCGCCGCTACCGCCTTCACCCGGTCAACTTATCCCGAGTTCGACACGACAATCGCGCACCTACGTCAAGTGCTCGGCGACCAGACCTACGAATCGCTGGCCCGCAAGGGTGACACGATGACCACCGCCGCGATGGTGACGTACGCATATGACCAAATCGAGCAGGCCCGAACAGAACTCGAACACCCTGGTTGAGTTGCGCGAGTCGCGTATCCAACGCGAGAGCGGCGCAGCATCCTCTCAATCGCCCTTGCCAGGGCCACCACTTCTCCTTCCATGCGTCCATTTGGGGTACACCCGTACTGGACAGCTCGCGGCATGGCAGACGGTTGTCAAATTAGGGTCCGTACGCCCTTTGATTGACATGTGTCCTTAAACGTCTTAGAGTCTACTTTGACAGTCCATCGAGCGTAGGAGTCCGTGATGGGACAGCGAATCGGTTACCTGCGAGTGAGCAGCGTCGATCAGAACACGGACCGCCAACTGGACGGGATCGAACTCGACAAAGTGTTCACCGATAGGGCGAGCGGCAAGGACACCGACCGACCGGAGCTGGCCCACGCAATCGACTACGTCCGCGAGGGTGACACGCTCGTCGTCCACTCCATGGACCGACTCGCACGCAACCTCGAAGACCTGCGCCGCATTGTTCGGGAACTGACAGGCCAGGGCGTGCGTGTCGAGTTCAGCAAAGAGAACCTGACATTCGCAGGTGATGATTCACCGATGAACACGCTCCTGCTGTCGATGCTCGGAGCTGTTGCGGAGTTCGAGAGGTCGATGATCCTTGAACGTCAGCGGGAGGGAATCGCCCTCGCCAAAGCTGCCGGGAAGTACAAGGGACGTAAAGCGTCACTTTCGCCGACGCAGGCTAGTGAGCTACGCGAACGCCTGGCCAAGGGCGCATCTGTTACCGCACTCGCCACGGAATACGCCGTCAGCCGTCAGACCGTCTATAACTACAAGATCGCCTGACTCCGACCAGTAACGGAGCGGCGTCAGTCGATGATCGAACGGTTCGGATCTCTCGACGGCAGTTGAGGTGAGGCCGGTTTTGCCCCAAGCTCTGCCGGATAGGTGTCGTACAACTCCTTGATTGCATCAGCCGTTGCGTTGACCGCGCGCGTGATCGTGTCGGGTTGTGGGCCACTAACGTCTTTGTCCCACGGGTCGGCTGCGTTGGGGTCGTCGCTGCCTTGGACAACTTTCATAATCAGGTCTGCGACGGCCGTGTATGCATCATGCAACTCGTCCGAGGGCGTGGCGCGAGCCATTGCCCGAAGTCGTTGTGCGCCAACCACGGCGCGTTCAACAAACCCGCGCGCTGCGGGCCAGGCTACTTCTGGGATCGTCGTCTTGAGCCGAATTTTTTTGTCGACGCACAATACGTAAGACTGTACGGCGGTCGCAGCATCTAGCAAGGCCGCCTGACAGTCGCGAAGTTGTGCGATCTCAGCATCTCTGCGTCGCTGCGCCGCCGTAAGGAGTGCCGTCTTCTGCGTTAAGCCGCGATTGAAGTGATTAGAGATCCAGGTGGAGATCGCATTCCCGGCCGGAATCCCTACAGCCGTAAGCAACAAAAACCACACTGCGGTTTGCAACTGCCCTCCCTTTCAGATCCGCGCGAACGTCGGCTTCCCGTAACGCTGAATTAGGACAGCAGTTGCTCGAAGAGCATGCTGACGTCCTGCGGGGTCCAGTGAGGGCTGTCGGCCAGGGCACGTTGTACGACGCGAAGCTTGAGTCCTGTACCGAACTCGCGGAGCGGTAAGAAAACATCGACTAGCCGTTTCTCCCATTCGTGGCCCTGAACGTCAAGCACGAACCGAGGGACCGCAGCGCTTCCGCCACCGATGTAACCGACCGTGACTAGGGCATCATCATCGCCTGTCGCCCGTGTGCGCGATGTCACGTAGTCGGCTGCAGCCTGTGCGTGTAGCTGGCTGAGTTCGAAGTGACGTATGTCCGTGCCAACTATGTCGACCGGGCGGCCACTTGCGGTGAGGGCCGCGGGGTCTGTGACAGTAACACCGGGAATCTGTGACATCAGGCTGAGAAAGTGCTGGTCCGCATCGGCTGCCGGTCCACTTGTACCCCCGGATGCGGAGGGCGGCGGGGAACCGCACGGACACCACTGTGCGACACCGCCGTGGTGTGAACATGTACCGCTTCGGGTTCCACTGTGGGAGTAAAGGTGATCTGCACACATGGCGGTTGCACCCACCGGGTTGTCGTCTACTCCCTCCCGACTGTCCGCAGGCGCTACGGCTGTCGGGCCAATGGCGGCCGTTGCGATGGCTGCTGCTGCGATGAGAGTTGCACGAACACGCACTGTGCCCATCCCCCCGAAGCTCGTCCTCGTTCATGACGTTGCCCGACGGAACGGCAGCGTATGTGACGGAGCGCTCGACCACCCCCTGATTGGTGAAAAATGCGCCGTCGCTGACCACGCTCGTTAACCTCGGCGATTCCGATGTGTGATCCGATGCGATACGCAGGCCGGTACGTTTTTCCATCCGACGGCAGTTGCTAACGACTGGGGATTAGTGACGAAGAATGCCTGATCAGCAGCCACTATCCACCATTAGCCGTGACTATCCCATGTGGCCCATCTTCCATGTTCGCCGTCGTTCGGGACGAAGAGGTCGTGGGTTCGAATCCCGCCACCCCGACTGTGTTTTGGCTGGTAGCAGGCTCAACAAGTCTGCCACGAAGCTTTTACCCGTCAGTTTCACTGTCGCCGTTGACAATTGACGTTGCAGTGCAGCCGTACGGCGTTGGTCGAGTACATCTGGCAACGCATCCAGGTCCGTTCTGCACCGCGCTCGCCACGAATGTGGCGTAAGCCGTCAGGCCATTTACAACTACTAGATCGCCTGACTTGGAATAGTTACGGGATGGGCCTGCAATGCCCAGTCTCTCCGTGTTCAACCGTGGGGGCTGAGATGAAGCGAACAGTCCCGACCGGCTGCGCCGGCATGGAGTCGCGACCGCCCAGAGCGGCCCGCGCATGGCAGGCGAGCCAGCATGTCCGCCCTGCCAACGTTGCAGACTCGGTGAGCAGCCGCAGTAGTGGGACCGCACTTCGCGGGGTCATAGGCCGTATCCGTTAGGCAGGCTCACACAGCGGCCCAGCCTTCGATGGAGAGGAATTGCTATGCGCGCCATCCAGATGGAACAGTTCGGCGACCCCGCGCAGGTGCTCCGCGTAGTCGACATCGAGGAGCCGCCGCCACCGGGTCCGCATGAGGTTCTGTTGAGCGTTGAGGTCTCGCCGTTGAACAAACACGACCTACTGGTAGTCGGCGGCATGCTGGCGCGACCACCCCTGCCCCACATACCAGGCGCGGAGGGGGTTGCGCGCGTGCTTGCCACTGGCGCCGAGGTCGATGGACTGCAGGTCGGCGATCTGGTCGTGCTACCTCTGTATGCCGGTGCGTGGCGTGAGCGGCTCGTCGTGCCTGCCGACGGCCTGTTCGCACTCCCCGCCGGCGGCGACATCGAGCAGTATTCGATGCTGGGCAGCAACCCCCCGACGGCAGGGTTGATGCTCAGTGAAGTCACCCCCCTGCAGCCCGGTGACTGGGTGGTTCAGAACGCCGCGAACTCCGGTGTGGGACGGTCATTGATCGCGCTAGCCAAACTTCGTGGGCTGAAGACGATCAACCTGGCCCGTGACGACGCAACGTTCGCCGAGCTCACAGCAGGCGGCGCCGACGTGGTCCACGTCGATGACCCCGATGCGGTCGGAGATGTTCGAGCAATGATCGGCGACGCGCGAGTGGCGCTGGCAGTGGAAGCCGTCGGGGGCCCGGGGGTGGCGCGGCTGCTCGAATTGCTGTCCGACGGTGGATGGTTGGTCAGCTATTCCTGGGCCAGGGACGAACCCATGCGGGTCGATACCTCGACACTGGTCGGCAAGCACCTCACCGTTCGCGGATTCTTTGTCGGCGATTTCGACTACCGCGACAAGGTGGTGCCGGTCATTCGTGAGGTGGCACCGCTGGTGGCCGACGGCGCCCTCGTTGTCCCCGTGGCGGGCGTGTACCCCCTCGAGCACATCCAGGACGCGGTGCAGCATCTCCTCCGCGGCGGCAAGATCCTCCTGAAAGTGGCGTAGCACTCCCAGGCTGCCTGGGGACTCTGGGTGTCCTGCTGGTCTCAGACTGCGAAGCCGCCTGGCCCAAAGGCTCGAAGATGATGGCGTTGGCCATCTCCGAGCTCACTAGCTCTCGTGGGCGGGATAGGCGTGGATCACCGCGGTAGTCAAGTGCGGCGCGAAAATCTCTTTGATCGCCCCGGGTAGCCCGTGTGGATGGGCATGTCCATGGCCGCCGTGAGTGTGTGTCATCGCTGAGTCGCCTTGCGGGGCTGACGATCACGGGCAATGCCGCGTACCGTGTCGTCGCTGCGGTGGTGGCGGGGCACCTCGGGGCCGGCATGTTCGGCGTTGTACACCGCGTCGACGACGAGCTGGCTGACGTGTTCGTTTTCCAGGCTGTAGAAGATCGTGGTGCCCTCGCGGCGGGTGCGCACCAGCCGCGCCATCCGCAGCTTGGCCAAATGCTGCGATACCGATGGCGCGGGCTTGCCCAGCTGTTCGGCGAGTTCGTTGACCGCCGACTCACCGCCGGTGAGCGCCCACAGGACCCTGATCCGAGTGGGGTCGGCAAGCATGCGGAACACTTCGACGATCAGGTTGACCTGGTCTTCGGGGATCGCAGCCGAGGTCTCATTACCTGCGTTCATACGCAGATAATAGCTTAGGCAGGAACTACCAGGCTATTCGTCGCGAGGGGCGCCCCGAAATAGGTGGCGTCCGAATCGACGACGACGGTTCGCCTCGTTGGCAGAGTTGAATGATCTGATCGCCGCCGCCGACCTGCTCGACGACGATCGGGTGATCACTGGCCGCCCGATCATCATCGGTGCCGCGTTCGCCCTGGAGGCGCCCGCGCGACTACGCACCAGCAGAACCACCACCCGAGGCAAACGGGTCAGCTAGGCCGCAGACCGACATTGAGCGGGTGAAGGCACGGATGGGCTGGCAGATGCCGTGGTACACCCTCACCGACGATTTCGACATCGACTTCGGCGTGGATGGGTGGCATGGCACGAACGCGTTCATCCGCTTGACCGATCAGGCTGGCGAGCGGGTGTTCCGCTCCTACTTCATCAACAATCGCGGCGACGAAGCGCTGGGCAGCCCTGCCCTCATGGACACAGGGCGCGCAAGTGACAGACTTCTGTCCGTGGATGGTCTTGAGATGGCCACCGCCGAGCGCACGGACCTAGCTGATCTTCTGGAGACTCTGACGCCCGGGCAGTGGGAGGCGCCGTCGCTTTGTGAGGGCTGGCGGGTACGGGACGTGGTCGCTCACGTCATGAGCTTCGACGGGGTCAGTCTTCTTGGCATGTTTCGCCGCGCCATCCGGGGTCGGAACCAGGTGGGTGTTGACGAACTCGCATCCCTCACTACCGAACAGCTCCTCCACAGGCTGCGGGCTCATCTGAGGCCACAGGGGCTGGCCACTATTCTCGGGGGCCGACTCGCCCTGCTCGACGTCACCATCCATCATCAGGACATCCGCCGTCCGCTGGGTATGCCTCGCCAGATCCCGACTGAACGGCTGCGGTGGGTCCTGGGGGCCAGCGTGTGCAGCCCCGAACTGCCGGCGTGGCGCCTCGCCCGCGGTATACGCCTGACCCCGACCGACCTGGACTGGACTCACGGCAAGGGACCGGAAGTCACAGGACCGGCAGAAGCCGTGCTGATGGCGATCACCGGCCGGCGAAGTGCCATCGGGGAGCTGGCCGGCCCAGGGCAGCCGGTGCTGGCCGGCCGGCTCGCCCGCTGAGCCCAGTCGAGGCGGCAAGCGCACGTGGGGGGAATCGCGGGTACGTCTAGCTAGACGGGGTGGGACCAAAATTCGTGCCGCCCCTGGGGCCAGATCACTTGACGAAACGCAGACGCCAAAGCATCCGGCAGTGATGGGCACAAGGGAGCTTTGTGGCCCCACAACATCAAGACGTCTAC
>NZ_DASXHW010000075.1:0-4896 GCF_036488105.1 Mycobacterium sp.
GGCTGAGTCCCGGGCCAGCATCGAGGTGGTGTTGTTCTCATGAGTGCCCGCCATCGCGCGATAGGACAACACCAACTGCTCCATCGCCTGGTTCCACTGCGCCTGCCACGCCTGATAACTCATCCCGGTGTCACCCTGCCAGCCCGACTGCAACGCGGCCTGCTCGGCGGAGATATCGGCGCCCAGGCTCTGCAGCGTGCCGGCATAGCCGGCCATGTCGGCCGCGTGTGCCAGCATCGCCGGGTAGTTGTACATGATCTGCGACATCACAAATCCCTTCCCTCAGTTGGTCGGCTCAGAAGCCCGGGTAGCTGCTCGCCGCAGCACTGTCAGCGGCCACATAGGTGCCCGCGGCATCCCCAAGATTGGCCTGCGCGATATCCAGCAGCGAATTCACCTTGGCCGCCGCCGCCACAAACCGGGCATGCGCAGCCTGAAACGCCGCCGCACCATCACCGGCGAAAAACGCCTGCGACGACATCGCTTCCTGCTCGGCCTGACCGATCGTCGAGCGCATCAATCCCGCCTTGGCACCAAACGCCGACTGCGACGCCACCAACTGCGGAATATGAGCATCCAAAAGACTCATCCTAAAAATCCCTTCATCCGTCGATTACCGTTGCCACACCTACACATTCAGTTGTGATCCCCCTTCCCCTCGGTCGGCGGGTCCAGGACCGCTGCTGCGGAGCACTGAATGCACCTCCGGCGGCGAAGCCATCCACACCGGCGCGGTCATTGTCAGTGGCCGGCCAAGTATGTCGCCGCGGCAGCCGCGTCACCGGCTGCGTAACTCACGCCAGACTCACCGACACCGACTCCGGCGCGGCCGAGCTCTTCAACACCTTCGGCCGCAACCGCAGCGTGTTCGCTGCCCTGGGCGCTGAATCCGGCCGCGGTCTGCAGCGAGACCGGGTCAGCCGCCGACGGAACGACGGCCGTGATGGCCGGTGCCGCCCCCGCATGCGCGGCGGCCAACCGGGCGGTGATCGATTCAACCGCGGCGCTGGCCGCGGCCAGGCCTTCGGGAACAACTCGCAGTGTCATGACACATACTCCTTTCGATGAATATCAGCGGCCATCAGCGGCCACACTCTGGTCGACAAGCGGATTGACCAACTGCACGTACGTCGGGATATCGCTGTCGGTCAGTAGAATGGCGCGACCGGGCGGCAGCCGGTCGAAGCGTTGACCGCGAATCTTGCCGCCGTCGGTTGGGTTGCCCGACAGCATCAGCGTGGTCGCTTGCAGGTCGTTGAACCGGCGCAGCAGCGGACTGGTCATCAACGCGTGCGCGGCTCCGGTTGCGCGCGCCGTGACGATGACGCGTAGTCCCAGGTCGCCGGCCTGCGACAGTAATCCGATCAGCGGAGTCCAAGGCCGCTGTCCCACATAGGGTCCCGTCATTGCCGGAGAGTCCGGTATCTGGTCGACGTCGTCGATGATCAGGTAGTGGGTGTGGCCCTCGAACGACCAGCCGGTCAGCTGCGAGGCGGTCATACCGGCCGGCGGCCGGCGCTTTTCGATGAGCGCCGACAGCCCGAGCATCGCCGGCGTCACCCGGTCGATGTTCGCGGTGTACTCGTTGTCGGGGAACAGCGGTTCGTCGACCAGATGCAGCCGTCGATCCAGCACGGTGAACGCGACACGGTCCGGCGTCGAGTTGTCCCGGATGGTGCGGATGATGTGCCGCAACAAGGTGGTCTTACCGGTCCTGGTGTCACCCAGCACCATCAGCAGCGGGTTCTGCGCGAAGTCGAGTTGGACTGCAGCCAAGTCTTCTTCGCGCTGGCCGATCACGATCCGGTCGCTGCCGCCGTATACCGGTTCGAGCGCGGCCGGCTCCAGGATCGTCGGCAGCAGGCGCACCGGCGGGGCGGTGATACCGGCGTGACGGTCGTTGATGACGGCAATCTGGTCCAGCTGCGGCGCCGCGAACAAGAAGTGCTCGGCGGCCATGGTCAGACCACGACCCGGCTGGTCTGCGGGCACACCCTCGGCCGGACGATGCAGTGCGCCGACCATCCGGACATTGCTGTCCCGCGCGTCGTGCAGCTTGAGCTCCAGCCGCATTCCTAGACCGTCCCGCATCGCCAGCGGCACCTCGAGCCAGCTGGGAGTGGTGACGACGACGTGGATGCCATAGGCCAATCCAACGTTGACCAGTTCGGTCACCTTGCTCAGCAACGGGTTCCGGGTGTTGAACTGGTCGGTGTTGTCCCGACTGAAGGCGTACAGGTTGTCGATGATCAGGAATACCTGGCCCAGTCCGTCGTCCGGGCCTTGCTTGTCCCGGAACACCTCTCGCTCTTGCCGTGACCGCAGCAGTTGCTCGAGCTCGCCGAAGGTGCGACGGATGCGCTCGGGTTCCAGCGACGACGCGACGCTGCCGACATGCGCCAAGTCCTCCAGCGCGCGCAGCTGCCCGCCGCCGTAGTCCAGGCAGTAAAAGCTCACCTCGCGCGGCGAGTGCAGACTCGCCGCCGACAAGATAAAGGTTTGCAGGGCAGTCGATTTCCCGGACTTCGCGCCACCGTGAATCAACAGGTTGCCGGCCGAAGACCGCGCGTCGAAGACCAACGGGTCGCGGCGCATCTGGAACGGCCTGTCGATCTCACCCAGCGGCCAACGCCACTCACCGCGCGGCACCGCCGCACGGGCGAGCGCTGCGCTCAGCGGGATCACCTCATCGAGCGGCGGCAGCCACAGTTCGGGCGCACGGGGGCCGAAGCGCGCGAGTTGGTCGCCGACGGTGGCGATCAGCTTGCGTGACGGCGCGACCGGCTCGTCGTGGCCGTTCTTGGCGATCACTGTGGTCTGGTCAGGTTCCACCCGACCGGCCTTGAACAACTTCGGCTCAGGAACCGAATGCACCACAAGCGTTTTAGGCGCCTGAGGCGGATCGTAGATGCCGTCGACGTAGGTGCTGCGGAAACGAATCGGGGCGGCGCCGGGCGCGGGCACCAGGAACCCGACGCCTTTGTGCTCCTTGCCCGACTCGATGTGGTACGCGTCCTCCACGCCGATGATCGACCGCGACACCGAGGGGCTGGCCACCTTCAGACCGATCCGGTACGAGGTGTTCTTGTCGATGTCCTTGATCTTGCCCACATCCAACGTCTGCGAGGCGAAAAGGATGTGGATCCGGAACGACCGGCCCTTGCGGGCGACGTAGTCGAACAGCTCCGCGTACTCGGGGTGGTCGGCCAGCATCAACGTGAACTCGTCGGCGACGACGAACAGCGTCGGGATCGACGGCAGATCATGTCCGGCGGCGATCGCGTTCTCGTATTCGGTCACCGAGTTGAACGCGCTGCCCTGCACCTTGCGGCCGGCCTCGCGCAGCATCATCTCCCGGCGGGCGACCTCGCCGCGCAGCGTGTCGGCGAACCGGTCGGCCAGCGACTTCTTCTCGGCCATGTTCGAGATCACCGCGACGACCTGAGGGAAGTGGCGGAAGATGTCTGCGCCGGCCTCACCCTTGAAGTCCGCGTAGATGACGATCAGCCGCTCGGCAGAGTGAGTTGTCAACAGCGACAACAGAATCGACATCAACGTCTGGGACTTGCCGGAACCGGTCATACCGATCATCAAGCCGTGCGGACCCATGCCGCCTTCGGCTTCGTCTTTGAGGTCGAAGATCAGTGGCTCACCGGTGGCCGTCACACCGATCGGAACCCGCAACTCGTCGTCGCGGTGCCGCCGTGCCCACATCGTCGGGACGTCAAGCCGCGACGCGTCCGGAATCCCCAGCAGCGTCGTGAACGTGGCGCCCCGGGTGGCCGTCGACTGCAGGCCACTGTGCGTCGGGTTGGAGTCCCACCGGGACAGCCGGCGCGCGAGGTGGTTGGTGTCGTCGACGCCGAGTTGGTCCGCGATGTCGATGTAGCGCTGCCAGCCGCCGGTTTGCCAGCGGTCGATCACGCCGTCGGCGATTCGCAGGATCGGCCGCTCAGGATCGGAATACTGTTCTCGATGCGGTGTGGTGGTCGAACGGTGGATGACGGTGACTCCGGCCCGGCCGAGGGCCAACGGCGAAGCCTTGAGATCGAAGTCTGGGTCGTCGACGATAATCAGCAGGTGCCGCAACGCATCAGCCGATCCGCCGGCGAACGCCGGACGGTCGGACAGCGCGGGTCCAAGCAGCGCGACCAACTCATCGGGCTTGGTGGAGAGGTAGCGGGCCGGGCCGACGCCGTCGACTTCGGCCGGAATGTCCACGTGCGGCAACCACTTCAGCCATGACCACTCCGGCGACTCGAGATCCGAAGTGGCGACCGCGACGCCGAGAACCGCCGGGTCGTGCCACGTCACCGCCTGAGCCACCCAGGACCGCACCGCCGCACGCACCTGGACGGCGTCGCCGAGCACGGTGACGCGCGAAAGCTTGGCCAGATCGAGACCGGTCGGCACATCGCGAACTGTGCGCTGGGTGTCCAGCAAACTGCGTAACGCACTGTGCGACACCGGCTCCAAGTCGACCTCATCGGCGGTGTCGTTGACCCGCAGCGCGGTGTCCAATGTCGCCGAGTGCACACCGGCACGTACTACCAGGAAGTCGCCGTCCTGGGGATCGCGTTCCCACTGCCGTCGTGACCCGGGTATGGCGGCCAGATCCGCGGGTTCCGGGTGCGACCATTCGGCGGCGGCGCGCTGCGCGGCAGCCTGGCCCCGGATGTTGTCCCGAACCACTGACAGATAGCGCAAGTAGTCGGCGCGTTCGGCGTCGACTTCCTCGGTGCGCGACTTGTTATCGCCCCCACGGAAAAACGCGGTGGCGGCCAGCAGCAGCACGAAGGGGAAGAAGAGCGTCTGCGGCGAGATGAGCCGCATCCCGGTGGCGACCATCGCGACGATCATCCCGACGATCAACAGCACGATCACGACCGGCAGCGC